>JBJKSJ010000374.1:0-19492 GCA_046704085.1 Ktedonobacterales bacterium
GGGTTGAGCGCCTGCGCCGTTTCACTGGCCGCCAGCGCCTCCTGCACTCGCCCCAGACCCAGCAACAGCCTGGCCTGGCAGCAGCGCAGCGCCGCATCGCCGGGCTGGAACTCAGAGGCACGCACAAAAGCCGCCAGCGCCTCTTCCAGACGCCCCAGCGCCGCCAGCGCCGTCCCCTCATTCGCCCAGAGCGCAGCATCAAGCGCAGCAGGTAGCGCCACCTGCTGCGCCTCCGCCTCCGCGCGCGCCTGGCGACACAGCGCCAGCCCCTCGGCGTGTTTCCCGGCCTTCTGCAACTTCCAGCTTAGGTTGCTGGACGCCGCCAGCGGCTGCCCCGGCAAATCCAGCGCCCGCGCGCACGCCTCCAGCGCCTCCGCATCGCAGCGCAGCGCCGCCAGCGCATAGCCCAGCTGTGCCCAGAGCGCCGCCTGCCCAGCATTGGCCTGCAACGCCTCCTGGCAGGCCGCTCGCGCCTGCCAGAAGCGTCGAACCATCGCGCGAGTCCAGAACCCAATGCTCCAGACCAGCGGCAGCCCCGCAACCACCAGTTGAACCTCATCGGCCCCCACCAACAGACCATCCGCGCGGCTCAGCGCATTCAGCGACCAGGCCAGATTATCCAGCGCGTGCGTCAGCGACGGGTCCAGCGTCACGGCCCGCTGCGCGGCAGACAGCCCCTCGGCAAAGCGCGCCAGTTCGTTCAGCGTCTGCGCCTTGTTGCTCCACGCGCTGGGGAGCGTAGGCGCCAACTCAATCGCCCGCCCGCACGCCTCTAGCGCCTCCTCATAGCGTTGCAGACCGTTCAGCGCCCAGCCCCGATTGTTCCAGGCCAGCGCCAGCGTCCCATCAAGCGCAATCGCCTGCACGCACGCCTCCAGCGCCTCCCCATAGCGCCAGAGGCCATTGAGCGCCCAGCCGCGATTGCTCCAGACCACCGCGTGCGCCGCATTCAGCCGCATCGCCTCATCTGACGCCTCCAGCGCCTCCGCGAAACGTCGTAATTTATTGAAAAGCCAGGCCAGATTATTCCACGTCGCCAGATCGGTTGGATCGCCGAGACTCGCCTGGCGGTACGTCGCCAGTGCTTCTGTATAGCGCCGCAGCTTAATCAGCGCCCATCCCTGACAGGCCAGCGTTGGCGCGTGATCCGCCTGAATTGCCAGTGCCCGCTCGCAAGCATGCAGCGTCTCCGTATAACGCCCCAACTCGTTCAGCGCCCACGCCTGGTTATGCCAGGCCACCACATCCGCCGGATCGAGCGCCAGCGCCCGCTTGCAGCTCGCCAGCCCGGCCTCAATCTGCCCCAGCTTCAACAGCGCCGAGCCTCGATTGGCCCAGAGCGCAGCCGTCCCAGGCGCAAAAGCCAGCGCCTGATCGCAGCGCGCCAGCGCCTCGGCATTGCGTTGCAAACCCAGCAGCGCGTGGCTCTGGTTACTCCAGGCATCCGTCAGGCGCGCATCCAGCGCCAGCGCGCGCGCGCTGTCCTCCAGCGCCTCCTCGTAACGGCGCAAGCTGTTCAGCGCCCAGCTTGCCAGATTCCAAGCAGCCCCATCAACAGGGTCCAGCGCCAGCGCCCGCTGAGCAGACGCCAACCCATCCGCATACAATCCTTGTCTGATCTGCTCCGCGCCCAACTCCCGCCAGCGATCAGACTGATCGGGCATGGCCTGAGCCGCCTGCTGAAGCGCCGCCAGCCCTAATGATCCCGCCTCCGCGCCAGGAAGGACGCCGGGCACAGCTTGGACACTGCTCTCTTTTACTCCCGCCATCGCGCCAGCCTGGCCGGTCACAACAACCTCAACGGCCAGCTCAGGCGCCAATTCGGGCGCATCCGAGGAGACATCCCCAATCGTCGCCGCCGCATCCATCTCCTGACTCATCACAACCATCCTTTCTCTCCACTGCGGCAAGCCCTGGCTCTTTGCCGCCTGACGCTTCACCGCAACGGCTCCGAACCTTCCGCTCCTGATCGCTCGTGTTTTGAGGCAACTTGTTGAGAACACGCCCCACTGTTGAGCATAGAGAATCCACGCCAGACTGTCAAGCCAACCTTGTTACGGTCCTGTTTGACAGCCGCCCCACAGGACTCTATAATCAGGCATAGCCATGCCCAGTCACCGTGCGCAGCGAAAGGAGCAGCACATGCTCAGCTTAGATCGGGAGATTTGCCGGAATCTGGATGCCGTCATCCAGCGCGAATGGCTCGTCACAAATGGGCTAGGCAGCTACGCATCCAGCAGCGTCGCGGGGGTCAACACCCGCCGCTATCATGGCCTGCTCGTCGCCGCGCTCCGCCCCCCCGTCGCCCGCACCGTCATGGTGGCAAAGATCGATGAAGAGGTCGAATACGACCAGCGCACCCTCTATCTCGGCGCCAACGAATACCAGGATGGCACCATCAACCCTGGCGGCTTCGTGCATCTGGAACACTTCTCCCTCGAAGATGGCTTGCCCATCTTTCTCTACCGCCTCGGCGGCCCCTCTGGCTTAATGCTGGAGAAGCGCGTCTGGATGGAATACCGCCAGCAAACCACCTACGTGCGCTACCGGCTCTTCCGCCAGCCAGACGACGCCAGCAACGGCGCAGCAGGGCAGGCGACGAACGACGCGCGTGCAGAGGCAGCGCCAGGTATCACCCTGACCCTCTTGCCCTACGCTGCTTACCGCGACTACCACACCGAACAATACGGCAATAACGACTGGCAATTTGCCATCTCAACCTTGAATAGCAGTGGCAACGAACAGCCCAATGTAGAAGCTGGCATGGCTGGCTGCACCGTCACCGCCTTTGACGGCGCCAGCCCCTATCACCTTCTGGCCCTCGGCCACCGCGAGACCAACCCGGTCTTCACCCCAATGGGCGTCTGGTACTGGCGCTTTCTGCACCGCAAGGAGCGCGAGCGCGGCCTGCCCGACACCGAGGACTACTATCTGCCGGGCACGTTCCGCGCGCGCCTTGCCCTGGCGGGCAAAGGCGAACACCCGCGCGATACCCTCACCCTGGTCTTAACTGCCGAATCTCGCTGGAGTCTCTACACGCGCCCGAACGCCCCGGCCAAAGCCTTGCAGCGGACTATCGCCCGCCAGGGCGAGATCGCCGGAAACCCTGCCGGGCCGATGGGCGCCGGAGACCGCGCGTTTCTCCAGCAGCTACGCCTGGCGGCAGACCAGTTTCTGGTCGCTCGCCCACTCAACGGCGCCAAAAATGCCGCCAGGAACGCCAGCGCCAACACCACCGTGATCGCTGGCTACCACTGGTTCACCGACTGGAGCCGCGACACCATGATCAGCCTGCCAGGACTCACGCTGGCGACCGGGCGTTTTCAGGAAGCGCGCAACCTCCTCGCCACCTTCGCGCGCTATCTCAACCAGGGCATGCTGCCCAATCGCTTCCCCGACAGCGGCGAAGCCCTCACCGACGCCGACTACAACACCGCCGATGCCACGCTCTGGTACTTCCACGCCCTCGATCAGTACCTGCGCCTCAGCGGCGACACCTCCTTGCTCGACCAACTCTTCCCGACTTTCGAGGAGATTATCACCTGGCATCAGCGCGGCACGCGCTTCGGCATCCACGTCGATGACCGCGATGGGCTGCTGGCCGCCGGAGAGCCTGGCCTGCAACTCACCTGGATGGACGCCAAAGTCGGCGACTGGGTCGTCACCCCACGCATCGGCAAACCCGTCGAGATCAACGCCCTCTGGTATAACTCCCTGCGCCTAATGGAAGCCTGGGCCACCAGCCAGTCCAAAGACCCGATGCCCTACGGCGCTGCGGCGGCACGCTGCCGCGAAAGTTTCAATCGGCGCTTCTGGCATGACCCTGGCGCATCCCTCTTCGATGTCATCGATGGCCCCGACGGGGATGACGCCAGCCTACGCCCCAATCAGGTCTTTGCCATCTCCCTGCCCCACCCGGTCCTCGATACCGCTCGCTGGCAGCCCGTCATGGAAACCCTGACGAGCCATCTGCTCACCTCGCTTGGGCTGCGCACACTCAATCAGGCGCATCCAGCCTATCAGGGCCACTGCATCGGCGACAGCCGCGCCCGCGACGGCGCCTACCACCAGGGGACTGTCTGGCCCTGGCTCATCGGCCCCTATCTCGATGCGCGGCTGCGCGTCTATGGCTCCGCCGATGAAACCACCCGTGCCCATGAAGAAGAACGCTGCCGGGGCATCCTCGAAGCCTTCCGCGATCACCTGGTCCAGGTCGGCATCGGAACCATCAGCGAAATCTTCGACGGCGAAGCTCCCCACACCGCGCGTGGCTGCATCGCCCAGGCATGGAGCGTCGCCGAAGTCTTGCGGCTCTGGTCCCGCTGCAACCAGAGCCTGCCCAGGCCAGCCGCGCAGCCCGCCCTTACCAGCAAAACACGCGCGCGCCGCTCGCCAGCAGCCCGCTAAGCCAGCGAAAAGCGCCAGCCCGCCAGCGAGCATCTTGACAGGCGCAACAAGAATCAGTACAGTAAGAGGCAATCGAGAAGCCACCGGGCAGGGATTCTTCAAGACGGAGGAAAGCAATCATGCTGCTCTCCATTTTTCGGCTGGCGCTTGCAGGGGTCATAGGGTATCTCGCAGGCTCATTTCCATCAGGCGTCATCATCGGCAAGGCGCATGGCGTCAACGTGCTGGCGCAGGGCAGCGGTCACACTGGCGCCACGAACGTATTGCGCACCGCCGGACGCAAAGCTGCCGCTGCGGTCTTCATCCTGGATATTGCCAAAGGCGCCGTTGCCGTGCTGCTCGCCCGCTATCTCATCTTTCCCACCTCGGTTGATCTCGGCCCCACCATCGGCCTCTGGGCCGAACCCATTGCCGGACTGGCAGCCATTCTGGGCCACAACTTCTCGCCATTCCTCCATTTTCGCGGCGGGCGCGGCGTCGCCACAGGCGGCGGAGCCGCGCTGGCAATGAATCCGCTCGTCATCGCCTTTGCCGCCCCGCTTGGCGCGCTGCCGGTCATCTTCACCCGTTATGTCTCGCTCGGCTCCATCACCGCCGCCGCCACCTGCCCGATTGCCGACCTCATCTTGACCCTCACCGGACACGATAGCTGGGCGCATTTTGCCTACATGCTGATCGGCGCCACCATGATCATCGTCGCCCATCACGATAATATTCAGCGCCTGCTCGCAGGCACCGAGCGCAAGCTGGGGCAGAAAGCCTCCGTCGAAGCGCAAGCGCCCGCTCAACCCAAACAAGGCTAACCAGAACAATCACCTCTTCAGGCTCTTCCAGAGGAGTGCTGATTTGCCATCACTGATTTGACAAAGAAAGGAGGGGCTTAATAACGTAAACGCTTTCTATCCGTGAGATTTAGCCTGATGCTAGCGTAGTATTAAGTGAAGCTCGCAGAGTAGAGGGTGCTTCATGTCCCCTCGGCGCGTTTCACATTCTCGCCATCGTCCATCTTTGAGGAGGGGCTTCATGCAACGAAAAGGCAAACTTCTCTTCTTCGTGGTAGGTATGGGACTCATACTGAGCTTCATACTCACCGCCTGCGGTCCAACCCCGGTAACAAACAGCTCAACGACGCCAAAAAAAGGCGGCACCGTCACCGACGGTCTCTTCGAGGAGCCAGATTCGCTCCTCTCCAACGGCACCAATGAAACCTTTGCTGTCCTGGTAGATGCGACTATCTGGGCGCCACTGGTCTACGGCGACCCGTCAGGCACACTCCACGCGGGCATCCTCTCGGAGATTCCCACCGTCGCCAACGGCGACATCTCCGCGGATGCGTTGCACTACACGCTGAAGCTGCGCCCGAATCTGAAGTGGTCAGATGGGCAGCCGCTCACCGCCGATGACGTGGTCTTCACGATGAACCTCTGGAATAACCCGGCCTATGGTGCCAAAACCGATACGGTTGGGTTGCCCTTCATCGACTTCAGCACGCTCAAGGCAGTCGATGCCACCACCGTGACCTTCAGCATGAAGCAAGTCTTCGTGCCGCTGATCAACGCCCAGCTTGCAGACGAGGCGCTCGCCCCCATGCCCCAGCATATCTTCGGCACCATGGACCCGGCCTCGATCCTCAAGTCCCCTGAAAACTTCCAGCCCACCGTCGTCAGCGGCCCCTTCATGATCACCGACCGCGTGAAGGGCGATCACATCAACGTCGTCCGCAACCCCAATTATTATCAGGCAGCCCAGGGCTACCCGTATCTTGATGGGATTAACTTCAAGATCATCACCGACTCCAGCACCATCCTGACAGCCCTCCAGAGTGGCCAGCTTGATACTTCTTGGTTCCTGGACATCACCAAACAGGATAGCTACAAAGCCATCCAGGGCTACACCTACTATACCGAGCAGCATTCGGCCACCTTCGAGAACATCATCTTCAACCTCCACGATCCCACCCTGCAAGACAAGCAGATACGCCTGGCTATCAGTATGAGTCTTGACCTCGACACCGTCATCAGTCAGGTACTCAAGGGCACCGGCCAGCGCACCTGCGATGAGGATGTGGGCACCTTTGCCCACGAGCCGAACCTCACCTGCTACAAGTTCGATCCGGCTGGCGCCAAAACGGTTCTGATGAATGATGGCTATACGATGGGTTCGGATGGCTACTTCCAGAAGAATGGCAAGGATCTCGAACTCACCTGGGGCACCACCGCCAATAACGCGCGCCGCCAGCAGGGCGAAGAAATCTTCCAGCAGAACCTCAAGGATGTCGGCATCAAGATCGACATCAAGAACTATCCTGCTGATGCCTGGTTCGGCACCATCCTGCCCAGCGGCCAATACCAGATCGGCGAGTTTGCCAACTCCCTTGGCTACGACCCCGACAACGCCTCCACCTGGGCCTGCAATCAGACCGCCGCTCAGGGTGGGGCAAACTGGTCCTACTACTGCAACCCGCAGGTTGATGCAGCCCTGAAACAGGAAGAAACCAACCCCGATCAGAACACCCGCATCGCCGCGTTCCACACCTTCCATGAGGCGCTGCTCAACGACCTGCCGGTCGTCTACCTGTACGCCTATGGTCAACAGGGCATTGCCCGCAACACCATCCACAACTACGTTCTCTCCGCTCTGGGTCCCTCGGAGACCTGGAACGTCTGGACGTGGTGGAAGGGCTAAACCCTTCTCGCGCCTGGGAGGCATCATCTCTCTGTTCTGGAGATGCTGCCTCCAGCGTCTTCTCGTCAAAAGGGATTCTGGTTGTCTGTGTGGGCAGGGTGTCAATCATAGCTGGCGCCCTGCCCATATTCATAACCAGCCCCCCTTGCGAGGAGTTCCCTGGTAGTCTCCTGATTGATATGATATGATGGGACAAATAAGAACGAGCCGCCTTCTCAGGCTCCGGGCAGGATGCAACACAAGTCATCTTCGTCGTTGACACATAGCACGCAGTGAGGTCCAGGCTCTATGGGACGATACATCATACGGCGCCTGCTACAGGCTATCCCGCTGCTCTTTCTGGTCTCTATCGTCGTCTTTAGCTTGATTCATCTCATCCCAGGGGGCGCCGAAACAGTCTTTCTCAACCCTCGCCTCAGCGGCGCTGCGCGTGCGGCCATCGCCCATAACCTGGGGCTGGATCAGCCCATCGTGTTGCAATATCTTCTCTGGATCAAGGGAGCCGTCACCGGCAATTTCGGCAACTCCTTTGTTGACGGCCAGACCGTTATCAGCGATGTCGGCGCTCGCGTCGGCCCCACTGTCGAACTCTTCGGCTCGGCGCTGCTCTTCGCCTTGATCCTGGCGATCCCCTTGGGCATCACCTCAGCCGTCCGCCAATACAGCATCGTGGACTATACGATCACATTCTTCAGCTATTTTGGCATCTCCATGCCGATCTTCTTCTTCGCGTTGATCATGCAAGAGATCTTCGCGGTCAAACTTGGCTGGCTCCCCGATTATGGCCGCAGCAGCGACCTGGTCTATTCGTCGCCTTTTGATTACTTTCTTGACTACCTCCTTCACCTGATCTTACCCATGATCGTTCTCTCCCTAGCCTTTATGGCGAGTTGGAGCCGCTATACGCGCGCCAGCATGCTCGATGTCAAGCGCCAGGACTATATGCGCACCGCCCAATCGAAAGGCGTGGGGCCAATCGCCATCCTGGCGCGTCACGGCTTGCGCAACGCCTTGATTCCCGTTTTGACCGTCGTCGCCCTGGATTTTGGCGCCATCGCTGGCGGAGCAGCAGTGACCGAAACCATCTTCGCCTGGCCTGGGCTGGGGAGTTTCTTTATCGAATCCTTAACCGGACGCGACTACCCGGTCCTCATGGCGATGCTCTTGATGTCCGCAGTCGTGGTTGTCTTCTTCAATCTGGTCGCCGATGTCCTCTATGGAGTGCTTGATCCGCGCATTCGCTACAATTAATGATCTTGAGGGGTCAGACGATTCTGCCTTGAAGAACCATCGCGGCAAGTCCGCTGAAAGGAGCGCCAGCCATGAGTACATCTTCCCAGATCATGCCTCCGTCGCTTCCCGAAGAAGAGAACATAGATGAGCTATTCACCCTAACCCCCCAACTGGCGCGCAAGCGACGCAGCCAGTTTCGCATTATCGTTGATCGTTTTACCCGTAATCGGTTGGCCGTCGCCGGGTTCTTTGTACTGGTCCTTATGGGTCTGGCGGCACTTCTGGCGCCACTGCTCTACCACGCCACCGCTACCTATGACCCATCAACCTACATCAACCTCAGAGAAAGTCCCGCCTTTCAGGGTCCCTCTTGGCAGCACCTACTTGGAACCGATGATGTCGGGCGCGATGAAATGGCGCGCATTCTCTACGGCGGGCGCGTCTCTTTGCTCATCGGCATCTCTTCGATGTTTATGGCACTCTTCGTGGGAGTCACCATCGGCGCTCTCGCTGGCTACTTTGGCGGCGCCGTTGACAACCTGCTGATGCGCATCACCGACATCATCCTGGCGATTCCACTCTATCTGCTGCTCTTTGTCCTCTCGGCCAGCTTCTCAGATGGTTCAATCCTCAGCATCGTGATACTCATCGCGCTCTTTGGCTGGACCTATACTGCCAGGCTCGTGAGAAGTGAATTCCTGGCCCTCAAAGAACGCGAATTTGTCATGGCGGCACGTACACTGGGCGCCAGCAACTTCCGGTTAATGCTGCGCCATATCTTGCCCAATGCCGCCGGACCGATCATCGTCAGCGCGACCCTGCTGGTCGGCGCCAATATCATTACCGAATCGATCCTCAGCTTCTTTGGCTTTGGTATTCAGGTGCCGCTGGCAAGTTGGGGAACGATGGTCTCCGACGCCAAAGATTATTTCTTGAGCCACCCCATTCTCGCTTTGTCGCCGGGCATTTGCATTTTGCTCGTCGTGCTGAGCTTTAACTTGATGGGTGATGGCCTGCGCGACGCCCTCGATCCCTATCTCACCGAACGGTAATTCAGAAGGAGACGCTGACTGTGGGGAAGTTGCTTGATATCAGCAACCTGAAGACCTACTTCCGAACACGCGAGGGCTGGGTCCATGCCGTTGATGGCGTCAGCTTCAGCATCGACCAGGGCGAGAAGTTGGGGGTCGTCGGCGAAAGCGGCTGTGGCAAGAGCGTCACCGCCCTCTCCATCATGCGCCTGATCCCCCACCCACCTGGCGAAACGGTGGATGGCAGCATCATGTTTGGCGAGCAAGACCTGCTCGAAATCTCCGAAGGCGCCATGCGCAAGATTCGCGGCAAGCAGATTGGCATGATCTTCCAGGACCCGCTCACCTCCCTCAACCCCGTGCTGACCATCGGCTACCAACTCACCGAGGTCCTCAAACTGCACATGGGCTTAAACGGCCAGCAAGCCCGACTTCGCGCCATCGAACTCTTGCGCGAAGTCGGCATCCCAGAGGCCGAGCGCCGCATCAACTCCTATCCCCACCAGTTCAGCGGCGGCATGCGCCAGCGCGTCATGATCGCCATTGCCCTCGCCTGCCGCCCGCAGCTCATCATCGCCGACGAACCCACCACCGCCCTGGATGTCACCGTACAGGCGCAAATCCTCGATCTCATCAACTCCATCAGCTCAGAGTATAACAGCGCCGTCATGCTCATTACCCATGACCTCGGCGTCGTGGCCGGCATGACTGACCGGGTCGTCGTCATGTATGCCGGCCACGTCGTCGAAATGGCAGCCACCGACGAACTCTTCGCTAATCCTCGCCACCCTTATACCCTGGGCCTGCTGGCATCCGTGCCCCGCCTCGACATAGGCCGCCAGGAAGAACTGACCCCCATCGAGGGCGCACCCCCCGATCTCCTGCATCCACCACAGGGCTGCCCGTTTATGCCGCGCTGCATCTTCGCCACCAATCAGTGCAAGGTGCCGCCACCGCTGCGCACCGTTGGCAATAACCACGTGGCCGCCTGCTGGTATGACGTCAACCAGCCAGCAGAACAGCAGCGCGCCGCTGGCCGCCGCGAGGCCCGTGCCCGCCGTCTGGCAATGCTAGACGCCACCGCCCAGGCTCTCCTCACCCCCACTCCCGCCAGCCAGGCTGAACCTGAGACAGTTGAGCCAACCGCCTCCAGTTCCGAGTCGCCAGCGCAGTCAACGAAAGCCGGAGAGGACTGATCTATGAGTGAATCCATCCAGCAGGCCAGCACCACAGAGAACGCTGCAACACCGCGCGGTGAAACCATTCTGAGCGTCAAGGATCTGGTCATGCACTTTCCGCTGACCTCCGGCTTGATCATCCAGCGCACACATGGCTACGTCCATGCCATTGATGGCGCCAGCTTCGACATCCGGCGTGGCACAACCCTGGGCCTCGTCGGCGAAAGCGGCTCAGGCAAAACCACCATCGGGCGCTGCCTCGTCCGGCTCTATAAGCCCACCAGCGGCTCCATGATCCTCGATGGCGTCGATCTCAGCCATCTTTCTGGCAGCCAACTGCGCCAGGTGCGGCGAAGGGTCCAGATGATCTTCCAAGACCCCTTTGCCTCCCTCAACCCCCGCTACTCCATCGGCTCCCTGATCGGCGAGCCGATGCGCATTCATGACATCGGCACCCGCAAACAAGCCCGCGAGCGCACCGAAGAACTGCTTGAACTGGTCGGCCTCAACCCCGCCTTTTATGACCGCTATCCCCACGAGTTCAGCGGCGGCCAGCGCCAGCGCATCGTCATTGCCCGCGCCATCAGCATCAACCCGGAGTTTGTCATCGCCGACGAGCCGGTCTCCGCGCTGGATGTCTCCATCCGCGCCCAGATACTCAACCTCATGCAGCGTCTCCAACGCCAGCTTGGCCTCACCTACCTCTTCATCTCCCACGACCTCAGCGTCGTGCGCCATGTCGCCGACCAGATCGCCGTCATGTACCTGGGCAAGATCATGGAACTGGCCGACCGCGACGAGATTTATCAGGCTCCCAAACATCCCTACACCCAGGCACTGCTTTCAGCGATTCCCATCCCCGACCCTAAAATCGAAAAGCGCCGCCAGCGCATCATCCTTGCCGGCGACCTGCCCAGCCCGGTCAACATCCCCAGGGGCTGCCGCTTCCACACGCGCTGCCCGCTCGCCCAGGACATCTGCCGCCAGGTCGAGCCACCCTTCGAGGACAAGACTGGTTCCGGCCACTTCGCCGCCTGCCACTTCTCTGATCAGGTCACTCCACCCATCGTCTCCGAAGATCAGCCCGCCGCCGCCGAATAGCAGCAGCACACAGCCTTGCAGCATCCCGCTCGTGGCTGCTAAAATAACCTTCAGTTGTGGCAAGAGCATCCGACGGAGTAGCTGATGATCTCTCTGCGGTGCATCATCCAGTTGGCCTGGCTCCGGCTGGGCGCCTGGATACGTGGCTGGCGCTTGCGCCGCGCCCTCCGCAGAAGGCTGACGATCAAGCCACCTCTGCCCACATCCCAGAAAGATGGTTTCATGCAGCGCAAACTCTTACTCATTCGTCATGGACAGGCAACCTTTAATGTCGAGCATCGCCTGCCCGGCCAGCTTCCCGACATCCCCTTGACGGAGGAGGGTCGTCGTCAGGCCCAGCGCACTGGCGAAGCCCTGGCAGGCTTGCCCATCAGCGCAATGATCAGCAGTCCCCTGGAGCGCGCCCGCGAAACCGCCGCGCTCATCGCCCAACCCCGCGACATCCCCATCCAGCTTGACCCCGACCTGATGGACACCAACGTGGGCAAGTGGGCAGGCATGAACTATAACGACCTGTCCAAAAACGATCCGGAGTGGCAGCGGTACGTGCGCAATATGCTGGCCGCGCCGCCAGGGGTTGAAACCGGCCTGGATGTCCAGACACGCGCCGTCCGCGCCACCGAGCGAGCGCGCCGTGCCCCCAATCTGGGCGAATACGTCGCCCTCGTTGCCCATGCCGATGTCATCAAGTTTATCATCGCCTTTTACACCGGCATGCCCCACCAGTGCGTCCACTTTCTCAGCATCGACAACGCCTCGGTGACATTGCTCGCTTTTGATGAGCATGAGCATCCGCCCGCTGTGACCGCGCTCAACTGGACACCAGCGCCCGGCTGGCTCACCTACACGCCAGAGCCGCCAGCCCAGGCAGAAGCACAGGCCACCGGACAGGCAACCGCAGCCCCAGAAGCACCTCAGGAGGCTAGCGCAAATGCGCCACCCGCGCCCCAGGATCATCCATAACCCATATTTTCTAGCCCGCGCAGGCGAGCTTTGTGGCAGCCGCAGGCTGCCCTCAGGCGCGGTTTCAACCGCCAGCGCCTCCAGAGAAGGAGCCAGATCGTGTTTGACGCGCGCAACCCCTATGAGCGGCATATGTGGCATTACGAATCAGACCGGCCACTCTCGGTCGCCCAGCTTATCGCTCTGGGCAGCCTGGATGCGCGCACTGCCGCGCTGCTCTGGATGCTGATTGAGCGCCACAGCTCCTTTATCATCTCCGGTCCAACCGACCCGACGCCCGGCGTCGGCAAAACCACCACCCTCAACGCTATGCTTGACTTTCTGCCCGAAGGCACCTCCCTGGTCTACACCTCTGGCATGTTCGAGCGCTTCGACTTCCAAGAAGTCACTGAACCCGCAACCACCTGCGTCCTCTGCAACGAGGTCAGCGACCACCTGCGCATCTACATGTGGGGGCGCGTTGCCCGTCGCTTCCTCGATCTCCCCGCCGAAAACTACGCCATCGCCACCAGCATGCACGCCGACACCTTCGACGACGTACTGGACGCCCTCATGGGCGACCTCCATCTCTCGGCAGAGCAAACCGCCCGTCTGGGCCTCATCATCAATATCGGCATCGTTGGCCGCGTCTGGCCGCCGCGCCGCCGCTTCCTCACCGTCAATCTGCTGCGGCCCACAACCAACCCTGCGGTCCTCAAAAGCGACGCTCAGCAAGATGCAGCAGCGCCTGCCAACGGTCCATCGCGCTCGCTCCACCAGCAGCTCAACATTCTGCCGCTCTCACGCTGGGAACCCAGAGGGGATCGTTTCACCCCGCCCGATGAGACAACCCTCAACGAACTGGCCGCCTTCTTGAAGATGGACCGGGACACCTTCGACGCCGCCCTCCAGCGGCGCATCGCCTGCCTCCAGGAACTCGCCGCAGGCAACGGCGCCGGCCTGCGCCCCATGCGCCGGGCCATCGCCGCTTTGCACGAGGCAGAAGCGCCAGAAAAAGAGACGAGCGACGATCAGAACGATACACGAGATTGAAAAACCTCTTCCAAATTCGCTGTATCCTCCCCTAAAATTGGCATGAAACTTGCCTGAAAGAGTGGTAGAGAGGCTTGAAACCAGGGGTATCTCTCCCACGTATCTCTCTCAGGGAACATGCCAGATTCCAGCCTCTTGTCGGCTGCTCTATAATCGTAGGGAGGAGTTCATTTTGATGAGGAAGAACCTACAACACCAGACACTTACCGTTGGCGAGTTGTGCTATGCCATTGCCGAAGGTCGCCTGCCCGTCACGGTCAA
The DNA here is from genome assembly GCA_046704085.1 of Ktedonobacterales bacterium. Classification (GTDB taxonomy): domain Bacteria; phylum Chloroflexota; class Ktedonobacteria; order Ktedonobacterales; family DATBGS01; genus DATBHW01. Next base: position 13,892 of record JBJKSJ010000374.1, read on the forward strand.
AGATAACCAGTATCAAGTCAACGCCCGCGAACTGCGCCGCTACGTCAACGGCCAGCAGAGCGCAATCCACGCCATTCCGCGCATCTTGCACCCCGTCAAGCGTTAGTCTCTGATGCCTGGCAATTTGCCAGGCATCTTTCATAAAGCAGGCGCCTCGCTGGGGAGGGGGACTTGTAGCGCCGTCCTTCCAGGCAGCACAACGAGCATCTTACCCAGACACCAGCTTGTACAGAACCAACCAGCCTAGCACACAGCCGTTGCCGCCTGCCAATACTTACTCGTCGGAGCGTGCCCGAGCAATCCCGCGATAAAGCTGGTCGCCTCGACCACCTGTGCCAGATCAACCCCCGTCTCGATCCCCAGGCCATGCAGCAGATACAGCAGGTCTTCTGTCGCCAGATTGCCCGCCGCCCCCGGCGCATATGGGCAGCCGCCCAATCCACCCGCCGACGAATCAAATGTCGTCACACCCAATTGCAATCCTGTCAGCACGTTCGCCAGCGCCGTCCCCCGCGTATCGTGAAAGTGCAGCGCGAGTTTCTGTATTGGAATGTGCCCGCCCAGCAGCGTCACCACCTCCACCACCTGATTGGGCGTCGCCACTCCAATCGTATCCCCCAGTGAGAGTCCATCCACCCCCAACTCCAGCAGCCGCTCGGCAACTTCCAGTACCTTCGCGGGTGGCACCGCCCCCTCGTAGGGACAGCCAAACACCGTTGAGATATACCCGCGCACTGGCACATCTGCGCTGCGGGCCATCTCCACGACCGGGCGAAAGTTCTCGATGCTCTCCGCAATCGTCGCGTTGATATTGTGCCGCGTGAACGTCTCCGAAGCAGCGGTAAACACAGCCACTGACCGCGCGCCCGCCGCCAGCGCCCGCTCCATCCCCTTCTTATTGGGAACTAACACCGGATAGCTCACGCCCGCGCGCCGCGTAATCCCGGCCATCACCTCGCCGGCATCTGCCAGTTGCGGAATAGCTCTTGGGCTGACAAACGACGTGGCCTCTATCGTCTCAAACCCCGCCGCCGAAAGCCGATCAATAAACCCGATCTTCTCGGCAGTCGGAATCTGCGCCTTCTCATTCTGCAACCCATCCCTCGGCCCCACCTCCACCACCCGCACCCGCTTTGGCAGAGTCTCAAAAAGCGCCATCCCTTTTCTCCTCCCCTTGTACCGCCGCCTTCCAGGCAGCTTGCATGTAGCGCCGCCGTCCCTGGCGGCGCATCGCCGAACTAGCGGACCAATAGCCCTCAGCCGCCCACCTCCCTGCGTAGCGCCCTCGTCCCGACGGCCAACCGTTCGCCAGCGCCAACGTTGGGGATGGGAGAGTCGTCGCAGCCGACTTCCTGGCGGAACGCCCCTAGCGGCCAATTTATTGGCCGATGGGGTAGGGGCTGGCCTGGCTAAAAGCACACCTCATAAACCGCCGACCACTTCATTTCCGGCCTCCACATCTCCCGCCCCGGCAGCGTCAGCCTCCTCATCCCCAAGCTCAACCAGCGTCGCCCCGCCGGGAACCGCCGCGCCCTCCGCAAATGGCAGGCGGCGCACCACCCCGGCGTGCGTCGCCGTAATCGCGTGTTCCATCTTCATCGCGCTCAGCACCAGCAGCGTCTGCCGCGCCTCCACATGCTCCCCCTCGCGCACAGCGACCTTCACCACCGTTCCCGGCATCGGCGCCACCAACTTCTGCGGCGCCGCGCTGCTCGACGCCTCTGCCGCCGCCACATCCACATCCAGCGCGTGCGGCCTCTCCAGCCGATAGCTCACGCCATGCCACGCAACCAGCGTCTCATACCCACGCCGCGCCACATGCGCCAGTCCGCGCCGCTCACCAAGCTGAACGACCACCGTCTCTGCCGAAGGCCGCTCCAACGTCACCACCACATTCAGAACGTTTTCTTCCCCAGGCTTTCTCTCCTGCTTAGTGGCTATACACACAGCCCAGCGACTCGTCGTCTCACCATCTGGCATCAGCGTCAGCTTATATTCCTGCCCTTGATAACCATAGATAAACGTCTGCTCGCCCCCACGCCGCAGCACGCCACCCTGCGTCCAGGGGTTGAACGGGCGTCGCCCATTGGCCGCATGCGCAACACCACCCTGCGCGCCCGCGTGATCTGGCGCCTCAACCACCTCCAGCGCCGCTGCGGCCAGCAGCGGCTCAGTCGGCAACGTCGGTTGCTCAAGCGCCGCGCTCAGATCATGCTTCACCAGAAAATCCGTAAAGGTCCGGCCCGCCGCAAACGCGGGATGCCCCGCAATCGCCCGCAGCAGGGGCAAATTCGTCTCCACGCCCAGCACCGCCCAACGCTCCAGCGCCCAGCGCAGCCGCTCCAGCGCCGCCTGCCGATCCTCCCCATACACAATCAGCTTTGCCAGCATCGGATCGTAATGCACCGTCACCTCGCCCCCGCTGGCAATCCCGCTGTCCAGCCGCACCCCCGGCGCGCGTGGCAGCGCAAAGACCTCTACGCGCCCGATAGACGGCAGATACCCATTGGCCGGGTCTTCCGCGTACAGCCGCATCTCAATCGCGTGCCCGCGCGGCGTAATCTGCTCCTGGCTCAGCCCAAGCGGCTCCCCGGCGGCAATCAAAATCTGATGCTTCACCAGATCGAGGCCTGTCACCCCCTCGGTCACAGGATGCTCCACCTGAAGCCGCGTATTCATCTCTAGAAAATAATAGCGCCCATCTTTGTCCAGCAGAAACTCCACCGTCCCCGCGTTCACATATCCCGCCGCCAGCGCCTCGCGCACCGCCGCCGCGCCCATCTCCGCCCGCACTTCCGGCGTCAGCGCCACCGACGGGCTTTCCTCCACAATCTTCTGATGCCGCCGCTGGATCGAGCATTCGCGCTCCCCCAGGTGAACCGCCTTTCCATGCGCGTCAGCCAGAATCTGAAACTCCACATGGCGCGGCTCAACGATCAGCTTCTCCAGAAACATTCGCTCGCTGCCAAACGCCCCCAGCGCCTCGCGCTTCGCCCCCGCCAGCGCCTCGGCAAAGCCCGCCTCGCCCGTCAGCGCCCGCATCCCCTTGCCCCCGCCTCCATCCGTCGGCTTCAGCATCACCGGAAAGCCAATCTTTCGCGCTTCCCTCAAAAACCGCTCGGCGCTCTGATCAGCTCCATCATAGCCCGGCACCGTCGGCACACCGGCTCGCTGGGCGATCTCCTTGGCCGCCGTCTTCGACCCCAGCAGCCGAATCGCCTCCGGCGTCGGCCCGATAAACACAATGCCCGCCTCGCCGCACGCTTCAGCAAACTCCGCGTTCTCCGACAGAAACCCATACCCTGGATGAATCGCCTCTGCCCCACAGCGCCGCGCCACCTCGATAATCGCCGGAATGTTCAGATAGTTCTGCGCCGCTGGCGCTGGCCCAATGCTGTACGCCTCATCGGCCACCTGCACATGCAGCGCCACGCGATCCGCCTCCGAATACACAGCCACCGCCGTTATGCCCAGCGCCTGGCAGGCCGCCATCACCCGCACCGCAATCTCGCCTCGATTGGCTACAAGGATTTTCGTAAACATCGCCATCTCTACTCCGCCCAGCTTGCGCGCCGCTTCTCCAGAAATGCCCGTATCCCCTCCTGCCCCTCCTGGCTGGTGCGCAGCGCCGCAATCGTCTCAGCCGTCAACTGCCGGGCCGCCTCGAATCCCACATTCGGAACCGTGCGGAAAAGCTCTTTCGTCGCCTTGATGCCCATCGGCCCGCTGCTCAGCAGGTGCTTCAGCGTCTCCTCGACGGCGGCATCCAGTTGATCCATTGGAACCACCCGATGTGCCAGCCCGATCTCTCTCGCGCGCTCCGCGTCAAATTGCTCGCCCGTCAGGCCCAGCGCCCGCGCGTAGCCCGCGCCGATGCGCCGCAGCACAAACGGCGAGATCACCGCCGGACCAATCCCCAGCCGCACCTCCGTCAGCCCAAAGCGCGTCCCCTCGGCGGCAACCACCACATCGCACACGCACGCCAGCCCAACCCCTCCGCCCAGCGCCGCGCCATGAATGCGCCCGACCACCGGCTTAGGGCAGCTATCAATCGTCGTGAACATATCCGACATGTGCAGCGCGTCGGCGATATTCTCCTCGCGGGTATACTCCAGGCTGGCGCGCATCCAGTTCAGATCGGCCCCCGCCGAAAACAGCGGCCCTGCCCCCGCCAGCACAATCGCCCGCACCCCCTCATCCGCGCCCAGCGTCGCAAAGCAGCGCTGCAAATCAGCAATCAACTCGGCGTTAAAAGCATTGCGCACCTCAGGCCGGTTCAACGTCACCCAGACCACCGCGCCTGCGGCGGCGGCTTTGCCAGAGCCGCTTGGCCTCACTGGGTTCGGCCACTCACTCTCGGCTGCGCCTCGCTCGCGCGTCTCTGTCGCTTGCGGGAACGGGGTTCCCGCGCTCTCGCTCCCGTTGGTCGCTCGCGCGCCCGCTCCACGCCGCTCAACCAGCAGATGCCGATACGTTCCCTCCTCGGACATGGCTCCTCCTCGTGCCACTCGTCGTTGTGCCTGGAGCAGAGCGCCCTGCTCCTTCTCTGAGCATAGCACCTGGCTGACGCTCTCGCAAGCCCTGCCTTATAAAAATAAATGAATGACTCGCTATCAACCAGTAGAGCCTGATATGCTGGTTGATTTTTTGTCTATATGAAACCCACCGATAAGTGCAATTCTGTAAATTCTGTAAATTCTTGAAAACGAATCCGCTCTGCGCCTGCCTTGCCAAAATACCCAGGAGTTGCACTCCATATGTGCCTGCACCTCTCGTCACTTTTTGGCGACTCTTCATTTCCACTTTCAACCCACCTGCCCGGAATCTCTGCATAGCCCCATTTGCAAGTCTCGGCTATAATACAAGAAGTTTTGTCAGCCTGCTCGCTCGCTTATATGGGAAACTTACGGATAGCACGACCCAGGTTCCTTGCCCTTTCAACGTCAACCAGTCTTCGTCCCAGCCCGCGCAGGCGGGCTTGGCGGCGAAGCCTCCAGGCGCGGTTTCAACCGCCAGCATCTCTTTGTAGGAGGACATCTCTCGTGGCAGATAACACCGTCATCCGGCTCCCCGCTGAGGAGCGCCACCAGCTTGAACTCGAAGCCTTGCGCGCCGCCGACACCTATCCCAAACCGGAGGGCTGGTCGCTCTCCCCGCGCATGGTCGCCACCTTCATCATGGGGACTACCGGCAAGCGTGCCTCCAGCAACGGCGGCGCCCCATCCACCTTCAAGACCGCCGACGGGCGCGAAATCACCATCACGCCCAAATACATCGGCGACCGCGCGCTCATTGAAGTCGCCATCGCCACCCTCGCCTCTGACCGCGCCCTGCTGCTCGTCGGCGAGCCAGGAACGGCAAAAAGCTGGCTCTCCGAACACCTGACCGCCGCCATCTCCGGCACCAGCCGCTACGTCATTCAAGGCACCGCTGGCACCACCGAAGATCAGATCAAATATTCCTGGAACTATGCTCTGCTGCTGGCCGAAGGCCCCAGCGAGCGCGCCCTGGTTCCCAGCCCAATGTATCGTGCCATGCAGGAAGGGAGGGTCGTCCGTTTCGAGGAACTGACCCGCTGCTCCTCTGAGGTCCAGGATGGCA
>JBJKSJ010000375.1:0-8927 GCA_046704085.1 Ktedonobacterales bacterium
TCAAATGCTGTTTAGTGATACCTTTGTTCAAGGAGAACCAGGAGCTATGGAACCATTGATGACTTCAGATGAGGTAGCGACGTATCTGCGCGTCGATGTTGTCACCATCCGGCGGCTGGTGAATCGAGGCGACCTGGCGGCCTATCGCGTTGGCGGGGAGTATCGCTTCACTCAGCGCGACCTTGAGGAGTTCCTGAAGCGCCAGCGCGTCGCTGGCGGCGAGGAGGCGCGCAACGACCCGCTGGACGCGCTGGCGCAGATGGCGCGCAAGTTCTTTTCCGGCGGCAAGATGCCCCCATTCGAGAGCGCCCGCGACAGGTTTGACCGCTTCACGAAGCGCGCACGCAAGGTGCTGGAACTGGCCCAGGAAGAGGCGCGGGGCTTCGGCCACAATTACATTGGCACCGAGCATCTGCTGCTGGGGCTGGTGCGCGAAGGCGAGGGGCTGGGCGCGCAGGTGCTGAAGAAGCTGGGCGTCGAACTGGAGGTCGCGCGCAGTAAAGTCGAGTTTATCATCGGGCACGGCGACCGTGTGGTCATGGGCGAGGTTGGCTTGACACCACGCGCGAAAAAAGTGATCGAGCTCTCGATGGATGAAGCGCAGCGCCTCAATCACCGCTACATCGGCACCGAGCATCTGCTGCTGGGACTGATCCGCGAAGGCGAAGGGATTGCCGCAGGCGTGCTGGAGAGCCTGGGGGTCAAGCTGAGCGAGGCGCGCGCGCAGACCATCGAGATGCTCAGCGAGCGGGGCATCGCCAGCGCGGCCCCCGAAGAGGCACCAGTGGCCGACTCACCACCACCAGAGTCCGCCTCGCTGGTGGGCGAAGGCCAGGATGCGCTGGTCTGCGACCACTGCGGGGCGCGCAACCCGACCTACTTCCGCCACTGCTTCAACTGCGGCATCCTGCTGGTCGAGGATTAGCAGCGCACCCGCGTGTAGCGCCGCCAGACCTGGCGGCGCAGCATGCGCCAGCACGGAGGCTGGCGCTACACGCAAATCTGGCGCAACGCATTACTCCGCTTCGATGTTCGCAAAGAATCGGGCCAGTTTGGTTTCATCCAGCTTGCCGTTGGTGCGCACGCCAGTGCAAACATCGACGGCAAACGGCCCTACCAGCTTGATCGCCTGGGCGATATTCTCGGCATTCAGCCCACCGGCCAGGAAGACCGGCACATCGACGGCCTCGCGGATGGACTGGCTGATCTGCCAATCATGTACGCGGCCCGTGCCGCCGAGTTCTTTCACCGGCAGCAGTTGATTGCCGGAATCGAGCAAGAGCGCGTCCACCTGCGGCGCGACGGCCAGCGCCTCCTCAAACGACTCCTGCCCGGCGATATGTATGACTTGAATCAGACGGATGCCGGGGAGCGCGATGCGCAGTTCTCGATAGCTGCCCCTGGGAAGGCGATCACAAATCTGGATCGCGCCGACGCCGCAGCGTCGCTGCTGCGCGATGATGGAGGCAGCATCCTCTTTGCTAGTGAGCAGCACGGAGACAATCGGCGGCGGCACAGACGCGGCAATCCAGGCAATCTCTTCCTCGGCAATGACGCCGGGACCGCTGGGCATCTCCGACACCAGCCCCACCGCCGACGCGCCGTAACGGATCGCCAGCCGCGCCTCTTCCAGACTGCCGATGCAGCAAATCTTGACTCGTGGTTTGCTCGTTGGCTCCATGTTATCACCCCCTGTGACGTTGATTGTAGAGGACCAAGGCAAGCGGGTCAAGGGTGCAAGAGCGAAGACAGTAGCTCTTTTCCTCCCTTTGGGGAGCGCCAGCATTTTTCATAAAACTGAATGCTGGCGCGAGCAATGCAAAGAGTGTATACTGTGAAGAGGTGAACCGCAACGCGGGGATGGACTTATTTGCCCAGCTAGTTTATGACTGTGAGGATAGAATGGCCGACAGCACCAAAGAGATCGCGGTCAAGCGCCCCAAGCCAAAGGGGACAGGCACGGCAGCGACCAACAAGCAAGAAACACCCAAGAAGTCGCCAGCAGCAGAGGTCGCAAGCAGCGCGCCAGCGACGGAGGCAAAGCCGCGCTTCGGCTTTTTCAACACGCTGGTTGGGCGCAAGAGCAGCGCCGCTCCGGCCACCACACAGGCCGGCGCAACAGGCGCAGTGGCGGCTCCCCCGCAGCGCCAGCGATCATCGATGGGCAAGTTCTTCTTTGGAATGTCGCTCTACATGATCCTGGCGCTGGCGGCGCAGTTCGTACTCAGCTTCATCTTTGCGCGCCTGCCAGCCTCCTACAGCACGCAGGCGCTCTTCCAGATCCCCCTGCTTGGGCCAGTAACGGCCTACCTGCTGGTCTGGATGGTCGTGCTGATTGCCATTTTGTACGCGCTGTACAAGTTCAATATCATTCCGCGCAACCTGGGCCAGCCGCGCCAGAAGGTGGCCTCGGTGAGGGCCGACCCCAAGGCAGCCCCCAGGACGACCACCGCGAAGATCACGCGCGAGCCGGTGGAGGGGCCGAACGATGACGCCTACGCGCGCGTGAAGGCGCGCATTCGCGCCGAGCGCCGCAAGGGCCGGCACAGCTAAGGCAGCAGGATGCGCCAGCAGTTGCTCGCGGCGACCTTTGATGCAGGTCTGGGCAGGGGTCGTCCGTTGAGCGGACGTTGAGGCTGTTGACCTCGTATGGCGCGATTGCAATTGCGCGCTCCTGCTCCAGACATCTCCGGCCTCCTGGCAGTCGCTGCCAGGAGGCCGGTTAAGCATGAGCTACGATTCAGCAAGGGAGCATCTATGGCGCGGATCGAGCCAGTGGCGCAGGAAGCAATGGGACCAGAGGCGCGCGCGGCGCTGGAACACACCCAGGAGCGCCGCAGCGAGATGACGACGCTGCTGGCAACGCTGGCGCATCGCCCGGAGATGATGACGACGCTGGCGGCGCATATCGCGGCGGTCTTTGAGACTGGCAGCGTGGAAGCGCGTCTCAAAGAGATGCTGGCAGTGCGCGTCTCGCAGATCAACGATTGCGGCTACTGACTGGCCTCGCATACCGCCCTGGCAGGGCGGCTGGGGGTAAGCGCGGCGCTGCTGGACGCGATGTATCATCTGGACCAGCACGCGCACGAGTTTGCGCCGCGCGAACTGGCGGCGCTGCGGTTCTGCGAATTGATGACCACCGACGCGCGCGAGGTGACAGAAGATGTCTGGAGCGCGCTGCAAGCGGCATTTGATGATGGCGAGATTATCGAACTGGCGGCGCTCATTGGCGTAATGAACGATCTGAATCGCTTCGCGGACGCCCTGAAGATCACCGTGGAGCGGAGGCGCAATTATGGCTGAAGCATCTGAGCAAGAGGCGCTGCACGCGCTCTTGCATGATCTGGACGAATTAGCTCACTATTTGCACGGGCGTGGGCAAAGCGCCTACGATCTGGCGCAGCGGTTTCTGGACAACGCTCGGCGCGAGAAGGACCAGAAGACTCGCGCCTTTGATGAGCAGCAGGCCAAGATGCTGGACTATCAGCACTACATCTGGCACGAGATCGGCGGCATGGTCGAGAAGTTGGTCAATCAGTATACGGCACTCGGCCCTGGGGAACGGCAGGCCGAGGACAAGGAACAGGGCGCGTGGCGCGAGGAGGAGCATCTTGGCGAGCAAGAAACAGCAGGCTAGAGCCAGAGCCAGGACGAATGCGACCAGAACTGCTCCGCCCCAGCCCGCCCAGGAGCCATCCGGGCCAACCCTTCGCCCCAGCGCCATGTTCAGCGCGCTGCGCCTGGCCGCGCTCATGGCTGCGACTGCCGTCGCGCTGCTGGTCTTTGAACTCCTCCAGCAGCCGCTTGGCTTCTGGCCCGCGCTGCTCATCGGCTTTGGGGCCGCCATCATCGCGCGCGCCGTCTTCTACTGGCTGGAGCGCGCCTGGCTGCGCGCAGCAGCCCGCCGCGCGCACCGGCTGGAGGAACAGCGCGCGGGGCAAGCGAGAGGGAAATGACAGGCATACAGATTTGTGACCTGCGCTCCTGAGATCGCTACGGCGGCTCTGCCTGTATTCGCTGAGACCGCCCAGCAAGCCAGAACCGCTCTGAACGACGAGCAGCACCAGCATGGCGAGCGTTACGGGATTGCCGAATAGCTCTTGCATATGCCTCTCAGCAGGAGCCTAAGAACGTGGCGGCAGCGCTTTGCGCATCCAGGCAAAGGTGGGTTGGTCGTAGCCGGAGTGTTGGGCATATTCGACCACATCGTAGCCCAGACCCTGGTAGAACCGAATATTTTCCGGCGTGTGCAGGCGCACGCCGAACTGAACAGCAGGCAAACCCAGCGCGCGGGCATGCCTTTCGGCCCAGCCCATCAGCGCCGAAGCCACACCCTGGCGGCGGTAGGCGGGCAGCACAGCCACCCGCCCGATGTAGAGATAGGCACGCTGAGCCTGCACCGACCAACGCAGCGCCCCCGTCGGCACGCCGCGCACAAAGGCCAGCGTGGCCCCATGATCGGGCTGAAAGGCGCTCTCGATCAATTCCTCCAGGGTCTCGTCGAGCGCCCCGCTGGGAGGGTCCAACTGGTTGCGAAACTGATCAAACGCGGCGCGGGTGATGGCAAGGATCGTCGGGGCGTCCTCTATCGTTGCGGGACGCACGGTGATCTCGTTGCTGGCAGGCTCAGTCATGGCTGGCGCCTCCTCTTCTCCCTTATTCTACCAGACCGTAATCAGTTGCGCCAGCAGAAAAAGCGCGCCAGACTGGCGCGCTTTTTCTGTGTAACTCCATTGCCTGAAATTATGCCGCGACTGCCTTCTTCTGGGGGCGAGCCATGTAGGCGACGACCGCGCCCACGACCAGAACCACGAAGCCCACCACTGCGTGCAGCGGGCGGCTATCTGTGGCCGCTACTGTTCCTGCCTTGCTCAGCGTGAAGAGGATGACGTGATGAAAACCAGGAATGAGGTAGTAGACCCCAACGGCCAGCCCAATAACGGCCAGGGCGATACCAATGTAGAAGACGATGGGACTGCGCATCCGTTACAACCTGCCTTCCTTTGATATTGGAAATAAGTCCCTCCATACGAAGGGTGAAAGGAGAGTTAGCTAGCTATCTCCCCTTTCCTGCCAGATACAACGATGAGACGGGCATGCGGTAACAAGGTCGTATGCTGATCACGTCGTTGTATCTGGCAGCGCATGATCACCAAAACCCCTTGACAAAGAGGAAATCACACGTTATACTTCCATATGTAAAGTAACTTCTTAATAGTAAGTTACAAACAGAAGTTCAGCCAATAAGGGAGATTACAAGACATGGCCTGGGATTTTGATTACGCGCATAGCACCGTCGGCTTTTCCACCAAACATATGATGGTGTCAACCGCGCGGGGACAATTTAGGAAGTTCACCGTCGTGACAAACCTGGATGAACAGCAGCCGGAGCAGTCCGAGATTGACGTGACCATTGATGCGGCCAGCCTGGATACCGGCCAGGAGCAGCGCGATGGGCACCTGCGCTCGCCAGATTTCTTTGATGTCGCCAATTACCCCACCATCACCTACAAGAGCAAGAAGGTGGTGAAGCAGGGCGATGATCGCTACCATGTGCTGGGCGATCTGACCATTCGCGGCGTCACCCGCGAAGTGCCCCTGGACGTGACCTTTGAGGGTGAAGGCAAGAATCCCTATGGGAAGCGCATTGCCGCTTTTAGCGCGAAGACAGCGATCAGCCGCAAAGATTTTGGGCTGAACTGGAACGTGGCGTTGGAGACCGGCGGCTGGCTGGTCAGCGACAAAGTGCAGATTGACATCGAGGCCGAGGTGAGCGAGCGGGTTGAGGCGCCCGCCGAGGTGGCGGCAGCCGACTAAGCTCTAGCAATTATCCCCAGGAGCGCCAGGGCAGAGGCAAGACGCTCTCTGCCCTGGCGCTCTGCTTTTATTGTGCAGGCGCTGGCACGCTAATATCCCCATTGGCGCCACAGGACTGGAAGAGCAGGCCACCTTTCTGCTGCACGAGGCCAGCGCAGGTATACGTCATGAGTTGCCCTTGATGGTTGGGGGCCGCGTAGGTCTGCGACGCATCCTTGACAACGCAGGCACTGCCATTGCGCGACACAGTGAAGGTATGGTTAACGCCCGCGTCAACGCCCATCATCGTTACCATGAGGGTGGCGGACTGGCACTGCTGAAACGCCTGCCAGAAACAATTTTCCGCCTGCCCGGCAGTGGCATCTGGCTGTCTTCCATCTGGAACAACCACCTGGCCGCATTGCTGGACCTGCGTTGGTGAGGACTGCTGCGTCGTCGGGCTGGCCGAATTGCAGGCAATCATGCCGCTACCGACCAGTATGAGCATGACCCCCACCACACCTGCTCGAAGCATGTGGGCGGGTCGGGCCGTTTGCAAGCTCTGGCGTATCATTGATCGCATTCTTCTCCTCATACCTCATCCATTCTTTCGTTTTCTCGATCCCACGACGCGGCTAGCGCACAGCGCAGCGCACACCGATGAGTCTTCCTTAGAAGACGAGGGGACGGGCCAAAAAGTTCCCGAAAAGCGCACCTCCTGCTCCATTGAAGCCTGGCTGAAGAGATCACGGCTGCTGGCAACAGAATTGCAACAAGAAGGAGCTTCAGCCAGTGAGGCGTTGGCTTGCCTCCACCTGCTCCCAGCGTTATAATAGCTCAGCGACACAAACACCCCTGGCTCCGCGTCTTCAGGGATGGAGAGGAAGTATCAGCGCATGCACACACGCTTATGCCCAACTTGCGGCGGTTTGATTGAGACCGATGCAGACATTTGTCCCGTCTGCGGCGCGCCAGCCGCGCGAGCGATAGCCGTCGATGAGAGCGAAGAGGCGGCTGCGGGCGCCGCTCCTCAAGCGCCGCAGACGGAAGAGGCGCCATCCCCTGCGGACGCCACTGGCGAAGTCACAGAGGCGCCGCCGGATGCGTGGGAAGCTGCCGCGCCAGCCGAGACTGCGCCGCCTCCCAGGCTGCGCGGCGCCACAGCCTATCTGGGGGATGAAACGCCGTTTCCCCGGCGCTCCCCTTCGGCGTTCCTGCGCGATGAACCGCCGCCCAGGCGCCAGAGTTCCCCGGTGAGTCTCGTCGAGGAGGCGCCGCCCAGGCAAACCTCCTCAGCGAAACGGGAAGACGACACACCGCCTCCCAGGCGAACAACCTCCGCCCCGCTGCCCCGCAAGAAGCGCCCGGCGCCTGCGCCGCCAACGCGCGGGCGGCGCATTGCCCGGCGCACGGCGCTGGTTGGAGGGCTGAGCCTGGTCGGCTTAGCAATGGCCGGGAGTCTTGTTGTCTGGATCAAACGCCCGCTTATTGCCGGGCCGCCGGATACCGGCACGCTCGTGGTCTATCGCGGCCACACGCAGATTGTGACGGCGGTGGCCTGGTCGCCAGACAAAAAGCACCTGGCCTCGGCCAGCTACGATGGCACGGCGCAGGTCTGGGACGTCGCCAGCGGTCGTCATCTGCTGACCTATAAAGGCCACAGCGCCCCGGCAAACAGCGGCGCCTCCACCGTCTGGAGCGTGGCCTGGTCGCCGGACGGGAAGCAGATAGTCTCGGCAGGTGAAGATCAGACGGCTCAGGTCTGGGACGCCAGCAGCGGCCAGACGCTCTTCACCTATAAAGGCCACAGCGCCATTGTGCGCGGCGCGGCGTGGTCGCCCGATGGCCTGCGCAACGCCTCCGCCAGCCACGATCACACCGCGCAGGTCTGGGACGCCGCCGATGGTGGGCACGCCTTCACCTATCGGGGACACACGCGCGAGGTACTGGATATTGCCTGGTCGCGTGATGGCCTGCGCATCGCCTCCAGCAGCAACGACTACACCGCGCAGGTCTGGGACGACAGCAACGGCGGCCACGCGCTGATCTACAAGGGGCACGCGAACCTGGGGGCGGATGTCTATCGCGGTGTCTACTCCGTCGCCTGGTCGCCCGATAATCAGCGCATCGTTTCCGGCGGCAGCGACAGCACGGCCCAGGTCTGGGACGCCGCGACGGGCAAGACTCTGCTTACCTATCGCGGGACAACCGATGATGTGCGCGCCGTCGCCTGGTCGCCCGATGGAACCAGGATTGCCTCTGGAGGAGATGCCAGTGGGTCAGCGCAGGTCTGGGATGCCGCGACGGGCAAGACGCTCTTCACCTATAGCGGCCACGCGCTGATGGTGGACGCGCTGGTCTGGTCGCCCGATGGCTCGCGCCTGGCCTCTGGCAGCTTCGACCGCACGGCGCAGGTCTGGCAGGTGGGATAAACCAGAGAAGACTGGAGTTAGCGGGGGGCTTTGAGTTCATGCAGGTAACTGCCTTTGCGGGAGACATCCACTTCCACATAGGCGACCTGGGTGGTTGGAGGAGAGAGGGGATCATCGTCCTGCATGACCTCGATGTGCGCCTGGAGCGCCTCTTGCATCACCTGCTGCACCTCTTCAAGCGTGTCTCCAGTCGCAACACACCCTGGCACATCGGGCACGTACGCCGCATAATTATGCTCGCCTTGCTCAATGATAATAGCGTAGCGTGCTTTCATCTGCGCCTGCCTTTCACGAGTAGAGAGCAGAACTACATAAGGAGCAAGGCATCCATGCCGCGGGCCTCATATTCCTGCTTGCGTTTTGATGGAAGCCCACGTTTTGGGGGGAAGGTCATCACTGGGCTTACCTGCGATAGTGACGGTTCCCTTTTTCCTGGGATGGTGATAATGGCGATGACTACCAGCTTGCCGCACCAGATACCAGCCATCCGCTTCCACTGCTTTGATTGCGTCTTTCACCTTGACCGGCATACGCTGCCTGGCCTCCTTTCTCCATAGATTGGAACGAAGAAAGGTGGCAGTCAATGGCGAAAATCAACAACCTTCAATACCCTCTACGGGTCGTACCGGGATGAAGCTCTCTTGATAAGAGAAATATACAACAATCTCTCATATGCTTTCAATACCCTCTGGGGGTCGT
>JBJKSJ010000376.1:0-6437 GCA_046704085.1 Ktedonobacterales bacterium
GTCGCTCTGCGGAGCGGCGCAACGCTTCTGGACAGAGGAACCTCTGCCTGGCGCCAGCGCTGGCATCCGGTACGCTCGCTGGCTGAAGGAAGACTCCCCCAGCATGTATGCGGGGGAGTGTCAAAATGGGATTACGGCAACGCGAGATCAGCGACTGCAAGACATTCACTGCTGGGAGGAAACGATGGCTGACACACTGCGGGTAATGCTCGAAATCGGCCCGAAAAACAAGCAGGCGGTGGCGGTGGCCCCAGATTGGCCCGGCCTCGAACGTGGTGCGAAGACCGGGGAGGCCGCGATTGCACGGGTGCAAGCCTACCTGCCACGCTACGCACCAGTGGCGAACCTGGCGGGGATGGGTGCGGAGTTCGCGGCCATCGCCACCGTCGAGGTGGTCGAGCGCTATCAGGGGACAGGATCAACCGACTTCTGGGGCATCTCGTTCGCGTTCTCAAGCAGCGACAGGCAAGCCGTGTCGAGCGCAGCATTAGAACGCGAACTGGCACTGATGCAGGCGTGCTGGGCGTGTTTCGACGAGGTCCGTTCGCGCGTGTCGGCAGAGATGCAGAAAGGCCCGCGCGGGGGCGGGCGGGATCGGGACCGCATCGTCCGGCATACGTTGGGCGCGGAGCAGGACTGGGCTGCGAAGCTCGGCGTGCGCACTCCTGACGGGGCGAGGCTGACTGACGAGGGGCTGAGCGCGCACCGCGACGCCTATTCCACTGCCATTCGGGCGTTCCATGCCCAGGGCAAACTGGCCCGCACCTGGCCGCTCCGGTATCTGATTCGGCACACCGCGTTTCACACGCTGGATCACGCTTGGGAAATGGAAGACAAGGACCTGTCAGGCAACCGCGCGTGAGATGGGGGCAGAGGCGCTCTTCACGCCAACCTATGCACACCAGGCTACGTCTGCATCCGCCGGTGTGAAGACCCAGACATGGACAGCATGCGTGGCGAGGTCTGGTGTATAATACTCCTGCTTGATACCATTGCTCCCAGAGCAGGAACCAACCATGCTGCACGCCACCGACACGCCCCCGCGCAGGGCCAGCCGCGCTCTGGTGCCGCCAACGGTCACGCTGGCGCTGTGGCGTCTGCGCGCCACCTGGCGTCTGCTCCTGCTCACCGGGGTAGGGATACTCGCCGCCGTGATGCTGGTCTGCGCCGTGCCGCTCTACACCCAGGTGGCCTTGACGGCGGGATTGCGCGGTGTCCTCACCACAACGCCGCAGGCCACTGCAATAACCCTGCGTGCCGCTGTGGGCACGCTCACCACCACCAGCCTGACGCGCGAAACCGACACGTTTACCAGCCTGATGCAGCAGCATTTGGGAGCCTACCTTGCCAGCGCCACCGAGTCCTTTCTTCAGACCCCCGCGCTGCCCAGTCCGGCGCTCGGCTCCGCGCAGCAGGTCGCGCTGACGGGAACGTCGCCCTCCCAGGCGGCAGCCCATCTCACCCTCGTGGCGGGGCGGCTGCCCCAGGCAGGCGCAGCAGCCAACCTGGAACTGGCGCTCACGCCGGAGGCGGCGTCGCAGTTGGGCCTGAGCATTGGCGCGAGCTTGCCGCTGCGCATCCGCTTTCAAGGCAGCTTTATCAGCAGTACAGAGCCGCTGATTGAAACGCTCTCGTTTCAGGTGGTCGGGCTGATCCACACGGCAACAAGCGATCCCTTCTGGCAGCAGACAGGCTTTGCCGCCAATGTGGCACATGCCGTGACCGACTATCCCGCGCTCATCTCCAGCGACGCCTTCGCCGCAGCCCTGACCCGTCTGGCCGCCAGAGATCAACACAGCGGCGGGCTGCTCTTTATTGATACCCCCATCCTGCTCTGGTCCTATCACCTCGACCCGGACCGGATTGGCGACGCCCAGCTTGATGACCTGATCGCCCAACTGGCGACGACCCAGGCGCAGTTGAGCCTGACCGCGCAAACGACCGAGAGTTCCTATCTCGCCAGCTTCGCCGTCCTCGGCCCGGCGGTCCCCACACCCTACACTCCCAGCACGCTGGAAAGCTTTCGGGATCGCGTCGCCGTCGTCCAGATTCCCATCATGCTGCTCGCCTTCCAGTTGGGGGGATTGGTTCTCTTCTTCGTCAGCCTGATGGCTGACCTGCTCGTAGAACGTCAGGCCGAAACGATTGCCTTGCTGCGCAGCCGGGGAGCCAGCCAACGCCAGATCTTTGGCTCCTTTCTAGTCCAGGGGCTAGGGCTGGGCGCGCTGGCGCTGGCGATTGGGCCGCTGCTGGCGATGCTGTTGGCGCGGGGAGTGGCCCAGGGTCTGCTGCCGTCTGGCGATCAGGGGGCGCTGAACGTCCTTGCTGGCAATCCTGTGCCGGTGGCGCTGGGGGTGGGCTGGTATGCCCTGGCGGCTGCCGTGTGCGCGGTACTTACCGTGATGCTCGCCGTCAGTGGGGCAACCCACCGGAACGTGCTGGACCTGCGCCGCGACGCCGCGCGCTCGACGCGCCGCCCGTTCTGGCAGCGATGGTATCTGGATATGGTCGCCGTCATCCTGACGCTGGTGGGCTATGGCATCGCCTTCTATGTTACCCACGCCGGGGTGGCCGATGCCCAGGCCAATCTGCTGCTCACCACGCCGCTGACCCTCCTGGCGCCGCTCTGCCTGGTGATCGCGGGCGCGCTGTGCTTCCTGCGCCTCTTCCCGTCGTTCGTGCGCTGGCTCGCGCGTGCCCTGAACCGTCGCCCTGGCGCGGCGCCTCTGCTGGCCCTGGCGCAGATGGCCCGCTCGCCACGCCACGCGCTGCGGTTAGTCTTGCTGCTGGGACTGACCAGCAGCTTCGCTGGCTTCAGCCTCGTATTTCTCGCCTCCCAACCCCAGCAGCTTACCAACATCGCGGCCCATCAGGTCGGCGCGGACTTTGGCGGCGCGCTCCCCCCGGATAGAACCGCCCTCTCGCTGACCGGGCAGACGGCGGCCTATCGCCAGCTTCCCGGCCTGACCTCCGCCACCATCGGCTATGCCGCCGATATCACCCTTCAGGGCGTCCCTATCGCGCTGCGGGCCGTCGATACCAGCACCTTTGCCCAGACGGCCATCTGGACCGACCAGGACTCATCCCAGCCACTTACCACGCTCCTGGCCCAACTGAGCAGCCGACAGGCAGTAGCCAGTGGCAAGATTCCCGTCATCGTGGACGCGCTGGCCTGGCAGCGTCTCCAGCTTGCCATCGGCAGCCAGATACTGTTGCCCGTCCAGACAGCGGGCGACCTTGCGCTCATTGTCGTCGCCGAGGTCCAGCACCTGCCTACCGTCAATGATAGCCTGGCCGTTACTGGAACGAGCGACTATACGCCCCCCGGCGGGATGCTGCTCGACTATCAAACCCTGGCGGACCGGGCGCAAAGCATCGGCGGCTCGCTGAGCGCCAACTATGCCTGGCTGCGCACCAGCGATGATCCCGCGCTGCTGACGGCGATACGCGCGGCTCTGAACAGTGGGCCGCTCCAACTGAATGAACTGCAAGACCGGCGGCTCATCCTGGCTGACTTGCAGGACGACCCCCTCGCGCTCACCATCATGGGAGTATTGGCAGTGGGCGCCAGCGCGGCGCTGGCGCTAGCCCTGCTGGGGAGCCTGCTGGTGTCCTGGCTGAGCGTGCGCAAGCGCCTGATCAACTTTGCCGTGCTGCGCGCGCTGGGCACAGAACCGCGCCAGCTTGCCAGCATCCTGCTCTGGGAGCAGGGGATCATCTATGGGGCGGCGCTGTTGCTGGGTATCCTTTTCGGAACGCTGCTGTCGCTGACCCTGACGCCAGCATTGGTCTTCACTGGCGCGCCTACACATGGCCCGCTGCTGAGCAGCGAGGAGTTTTACGTGCTGCAACACGTCCTTTCCACACAAATCTTACTGCCGCCGTCGCTGCTGGTGGCCTTTGCTGCACTGGTTGGCATCTGTGCTGGCGCCTTGTGGCTGATGGCGCGCGTCGTCTCCAAACCGTCCCTCAGCCAGACGCTGCGGCTGAACGAGGATTAACCAGCTATATGAAGAAGGACAGGCTATGGCGCAACCACTGGTTCTGTGTGAAAATCTGGTAAAAATCTATAAAGTCGCCGACCTGGAGGTCGTAGCCTTGCAGGGGCTGGACCTGGAGGTACTGCCCGGCGAGATGATGGCCCTGGTCGGCGCCTCTGGCTCCGGCAAGACTACCCTGCTCAATATCCTGGGCGGCCTGGATAGTCCCAGCGCTGGTTCGTGTGTGGTCGCCGACCATAACCTGATGCGCCTGAGCGAACACGAGCGCGTCCACTATCGCCAGTTCACCGTCGGCCATCTCTGGCAGCAAAGCGGACGCAACCTGCTGCCCGAACTGACCGCCTCCGCCAACATCGAACTGCCCCAGATTCTCACAGGCGTTAGCCAGGCGCGCCGCAAACGCCGCGCCCAGGAACTGCTGGACCTGATCGGCATGGGCGACATGGGATCGAAAAAGCCCGATCAGCTTTCCGGCGGCGAACAGCAGCGCGTGGCGATTGCCGTCGCGCTTGCCAACAATCCGGCGCTGCTGCTGGCCGATGAACCCACTGGCGAACTCGACTCGCTGACCGCAGAAGAGATCTGCGCCCTGCTGCGCACCCTGAATCAAGAATTGGGGCTGACGGTCCTGGTCGTGACGCATGATGTCGGCGTGGCGACCTCGATGGACCGCACCATCGCCATCCGCGATGGCCGCACCAGCACCGAGACAATCCGCCGCAAAGAACCGCTGGCCGAAAGCTCCGGCCAGGCCGCCGCCAAAGGCAGCGCCATCATCGGCCTCTCCAGCGAAACCCACCACGAATCCATTCTGATTGATCGCGTGGGCCGGTTGCAGTTGCCCAAAGAAGCCATCGAGACACTTCCCTTCAACGGGCGCGCCCAGGTCGTCATCGCCAGCGACCATGTGGAACTCTGGCCCATCAACCTCGCTGGCGCCGCGCCCCCAGAGCCAGCGGAGACGCCCAACCAGCCCACACAGAAAGAGGCAGCCGGATGACCGCCATAGCCACAGCCATTGTTGAGGCGCACGGCCTCACGCGCGCGTTTCGTACCGGCGGGGGCATCGTCCACGCCCTGCGCGGCATCGACCTCCAGGTTCAGCCGGGCGAGATGGTCGCCCTCATGGGGCGCTCTGGCTCCGGCAAGACCACCCTGCTCAACATCCTGGCCGGGCTGGACAGCCCGACAGCAGGGCAGGTCATCGTCCTGGGACACGACCTGGCGACGCTCGATGAAGTCGCTCGCGCCAGGCTGCGCCGCGAGCAGATCGGCATCCTGTTCCAGAACGCGCACCTTTTCCCTTCGCTCACCGCGCAAGAAAACGTGGACATCCCCCTGCGCCTGGCCGGAACCCCAGCAGCCGCCCGCGACCGCCGCGCCCGCGAAGTCCTGGAACTGGTCGGGCTGGGTCCGCGCGCCCAGCATCGTGGCCTGGAGCTTTCCGGCGGCGAGCAGCAGCGCGTCGCCCTGGCGCGGGCGCTGGCGCATCAGCCGCGCTTCATCCTGGCCGACGAGCCAACAGGCAATCTCGACTCCCTGACAGCCCGCACCATCACCGCGCTCCTGCGCGACACAGCCCATCAGGCGCAGATTGGCTTGCTGGTGGCAACGCACGATGCCATTGTCGTCGAAGCGGCGGACCGCGTGCTGCGCATCCAGGACGGGCGCATCGCCACCCCCTGACCACCCCCTTTGTACCGCCAGCCTCTCGCCGACCCGTGTGGGGTCTTGTACCCCCGGCGTCTCGCCGGGCCGTCCTGGGGCGGGGGTGCGGCGCGTCACACCCCGATAGCCCAGCGATTCGCTGCCAGGGACAGCGCGCTCCACGCGCTCTTCATTCAGCGCGGCGCTTTGTTGGCGCGCGGCGCGAAGTGGCGCACATGCTCTGGCACAGGCGTCTCTGCCTTCAAGCGCGGGTCGGCGACGGGCGCCAGCGCCTCCAGGCGCAAGGGCAGTTCGCCCGCCCAGATGTCCAGCGCGTAGTCTGGGCGCGCATCCTTGGGCGGGCCGCTGCGCACCTTCGCTGAGGCTTCCTCCAGCGGAACCACCAGCACCTGCGTAGCCCTCAGTTCTTTGGGATTGGGGCCGCGCACCTCCGCCGAGCGACCAGGGACGACCTGCTCGACCAGCGCGCTCAGCGCCGCTACCTTCTCCGCGCGGTCCGTGACAACCTGCCCCCGCCCCAGGATGACCACCGAGCGAAAGTTGACCGAATGATGGAAGGCGGAGCGCGCCAGCACAAGTCCATCCATATGCGTGACCGTGATGCACAGCGGGATGCCGCCCTCCTGAGATTGCAGCATGCGACTGAGCGGGGAGCCATGCAGATAGAGCTTCTCGCCAACCCGCGCGTAGAGGGTCGGAATGACAAACGGCTGCTCGCCTCGCGCAAAGCCGACGTGGCAGAGAAAACCCGCGTCCAGAATGGCGTGG
>JBJKSJ010000377.1:0-14579 GCA_046704085.1 Ktedonobacterales bacterium
TGGTCGTTGCAGGCGGATGGGTTGGCCTCTAGACCTTTTCTTCAGGTTCAGGAAGCCAGTAACCCTCGGCATTCGGACCCTATACTCATCCCGGCCACCACTTCAGCATCCAGTATCCGAATGTCTCGGTCGTCAAACAACACTCGAACCGGGCGCGTTTCAGTGACGCCACCGATACGTCGGAACTTACGGTGATCTACACCCCCAATACCACCAACCTCAGCGCCGCTCAATTTGCCGACCAGGAAGCGGCTAAAGAGAACATCAATACGCCGGATACCGCCACCTTTGCAGGGGCTACCTGGGTTGAGCGTTCAGGTATCGTGACCCAGACCTCTGGCATCAGCCAGGACATCTTTCTGTTCGTGACCGTTCATAACAACACGCTCTTTGAGGTGCGTGAAGTTGCTCCGCTGGACGGCTACAATGGACCAAACCAGACAGTATTTATGCGCATGCTCCAGTATCTGATGCTGATGTAGCGCGAACAGACTACACCGCCTGCTATCAAGCACGAGACAAAAATACAGCGTGTTCCTGGTGGGGATGTATCCCCACCAGGAACACGCTGTAGATCGTATGCGCTTCGCTTTTAGTGACCGCAGCCACAGGCGCGGGACTGGCCGCTATCGTTGGCGGTCTTGAAGGAATGCCCACAGCCGCAGGTGCTGACGGCGTTGGGGTTGTTGACCGTGAAGCCAGCACCCATCAGGCCGTCGAGGTAGTCAATTTCGGAGCCACTGATATAGGTGGCGCTCATGTCGTCGATGAACACACGGACCCCATCGACCTCGACAATTTCATCACCCTCCTGGGTGGTGTCAAGCGTCATACCGTATTGCAGCCCAGAGCAGCCGCCACCGGCCACGAACACGCGCAACCCCAGTTCGGGGTCGTTCTCCTGCTCCATCAGCGTGCGAATCTTTTCAGCAGCCACAGGAGTCAGCATGACCAACGGGGTAGTCACCTCAGAGCCGGTCTCTTTCTGCTCAATCATGGAAAACCAACCTCACTTTCGGTTTGAGGGCATAATTGTTAATGAAGAACGTGCCTCGCTCTTTGTCCAGATTATACTACCTCCAGGGGGTACTCGTCAAGCGAGCCAAAGACGAAACCAGCACCGGCCAGACCTGCTGGCGCGTGGAGTCACAGCATCTGAGAGCGTTCGATCTGTTGCTGGGAGAGTGCCCGCGCGGCAGAGTCACTGGCCTCGGCGACCAGGCTTCTCAGTTGGGTAATCTCGGCATCAATTTCAGCCACCTCGCTGCTCTGCGGCGTGAGTGGTTGCAGAGCCTCCGCTTCTGCCTGGACCATTGCTGCTGGCTGCATCAGTTCCTGGCGGCGCGCTTCCAATTCCGCCAGGCGCTGCTGCGCATCAGCAACACTGCGGGTCAGCACTAAAGCGTCCAATTCGCTCTGCGCGCGCCGACGCAGTTCGCCCAGATGGCGCAGCGTCTGCATTTCCCGCGCCAGACGCTCCTCCGTTTCGGCCAGCAAGGCCAGCGCGTTCGCTACTCCGGCATTGCGCTGCACGGCAAAATCGATAATGCGCTGGTGCTGGGCGCGCAGTTGTTGCTCATTGGCCCGGCTCTGCTCCTCGCGCGCGGTAATATCGGCCAACATCAGCCGAAGCAGCGCCATCCGGCGGTCGATCTCCTGCATGAATAGCCTCTCGTGATCGTGCATGGTGAAGCATCCAGGGTTAGCCTTCTCTTAAGAGCATACCCAACGCTGCCAGGGTCTGTCCAGCCCAGGCAAAGTGATAAGTATAACTGCCGATGGAGGGAAGGCTTCAGGGATGTTATACTGACTGTACCGGGGGTCAGCAAGCGCCACAGGATGCTGCGCGAGTGCGCGGAGGCCCATATGATGGATAAGGCCGATCTGTTACTGGAATCAAGCGAAGTAGCTGAGCCAGCGCTCATTCGTGTCGTGCTGGCCGACGATCACGCGCTGGTGCGCGAGGGCACGCGCCGACTGCTGGAAGCCGAGGCAGATGTGCGGGTCGTCGCAGAGGCGGCCAGCGGCGCAGAGGCGGTCGCAGCAGTGGAGCGCGACCGGCCTGATGTGGTGATTATGGATATTGCCATGCCGGGAGGC
The DNA here is from genome assembly GCA_046704085.1 of Ktedonobacterales bacterium. GTDB lineage: Bacteria > Chloroflexota > Ktedonobacteria > Ktedonobacterales > DATBGS01 > DATBHW01. The sequence continues at coordinate 2,101 of JBJKSJ010000377.1, forward strand.
AATGGCATCGAGGCCACCCGGCGCATCAAGCATCTCTGCCCCCAGACGGCGGTGCTGGCGCTGACGGCGTATGACGATGATCAGTATGTAATGGCGCTGCTAGAGGCTGGGGCGGCGGGCTTTCTGCTCAAAAACGTGCATGGACGTGAACTGGTAGAGGCCGTTCGCGCGGTGCATCGCGGCGAGTCGGTCCTTGATACAGCAGTGGCGGCGCGTGTGCTGCGCCGAATGGCGAGCGGCGCTCCTCAGCATCTCTCTCCAGAAGCAACTCTCAGCGAGCGCGAGATGGAAGTCTTGCGCGAGGCCGCGCGGGGATTACCCAACAAAGAGATCGCCCGGAGAATGGGCCTGAGTGTGCGCACGGTACATACCCATCTGGGCAATATTTTTGGCAAGTTACAGGTCGGGTCGCGGACCGAGGCGGTTTTGCAGGCGCTGCGGCGCGGCTGGGTTCGCCTGGAGGAAACGGAAGGGGACACCTGATGTCTGGACATGCGCCCTCCAACACTCTGCCAGAAACAGCAGACGCTGCCCAACCTGAGATACGCCTGCCCAGGCGAAACAGCGCGCAGCAAGCGATGATCGCAGGAGGGTCTTTCCTGGTGATCGCCGCAGTGGCAGCCTGGGCGCTGACAACGTATTCTCAACCTGTTGCGGCATATGAGGAACGGGCCGCTTTCCTCTTTCCGCTGCTGATCTTGCTGGTTGAACTGGGGGCGCGCCGGTTGGCGCAGCATGCATTATTGGGTGCGAACCGCTATGCTGGTTTGCAGGCACCGTCTATTTCAAGCGGCCAGGGGCTGTCGCTGCCACAGATCACCTTGCCACTGTATCTGGCGTGCGCGGTGTTGTTTGGTGTCCAGACGGCGGTGCTGGCCGCATTCATCATCGAAACGGTTTTACAGGTTTTGGCGATCAGCCGACGATCCAGAGAAATCAAAGAGGCGCTCTATCGGGTGACAGCGAACGGGCTGGTCGTACTCGCTGGCGGTGGATGCTATGGGTTTTTGGTTGGGATAGCGGGCCAATCGGTCCCTCATCCGGCTTTCGGGGTAAGGCTGGCTGCTGCGGTGGCCGGGGCGTTGGTAATGCTGATCCTCTATCCATTGATCGTGTTACCCTTGGCGGCCAAAGACTCCAGCATATCCGCCCTGCATAGTTGGGCACGCTATTTCAGGACTTCAGAAGCGCGTTTTCAGGTGCTTCTTCTGAGCATTGGGCCACTGCTGCCGCTGGCGGCGGAACTGGATGATCTGGAGTCAGAATTAGCCTGGGTGCTGTTCCTGGTGCCGCTTTTTGCCATTTACTATCTGGCAATCGTCAGCCTGCGCTTCCAAAGGCAGACGGAAGAACTCCGCGCAAGCCTGCAAGCACTGCGCAAGGCGCGCCGCCGCCAGGCAGAATTACAGGATTACGCGGCGCTGGTGCTGCGGGCGCAGGAGGATGAGCGGAGGCGGCTGGCGCGCGAACTCCATGACGACACAGCCCAGGCGCTGATCGCCCTCTCGCGTGGGCTGGAGGCACTGGCGGATGCGCGCAGCGCGAAGCGCACCCAGGCAGAGGACGCCCGCTGGGTGGAGGATTTGCGCGAGTTAGCAGATCGCTCGCTGGAGAGTGTGCGGCGCGCGTGCCGCGATCTGCGTCCATCAGTCCTGGATGATCTGGGGCTGGCAGCAGCGCTGGATTGGCTGGCAGAGGGCACGACGCAGCGCGGCTTGCCCTGCATGCTCCGCATCGAGGGGACAACTTTCCCCGTGCCTGGCGAGGCAGAACTGGTCTTCTTTCGGATTGCACAGGAGGCGCTCGCAAATGCCTGGCGGCACGCCCAGGCGCGCAAGGTCGAGGTGCTGCTGGCGTACGAGCCAGCGCGGCTGCGGCTGCGCGTGCAGGACGATGGACAGGCGTTTGATCTCGCCCATGTGGGGCAGCGCCGCGCCAATGGTGGGCTGGGGCTTTTGGGGATGCGCGAGCGCGCCACGCTGGTAGGCGCCGAACTGGGGATTACCTCACAACCCGGCCAGGGCACCACTGTTGAGGTGCGGCTGGCGCTGGCGCTGGCGACGGAGCAATCAGTCCTTTTCACTGGGGAAGGATTACGCATTTCTGCGGATGTGTCCTGAGAGGCTTCTGAGTAGACTATGAACAGGGCGGGATCATGCTGAACTAAGCTGCGCCTGCTTGTTGTTGGCGAGGCGGCAGACAAGCGGCAGCACCACTGACCGTCAAGTGGCGCTCTTCGGACCCCTGGCAGCTCGGTAGGGACCGCCCTTCTCTTTTCCCCACCGTTCTTCCCTTCTCGTTGCTTCTACACCGCCTCTAGCAAGGGCGCTCTCTTACCCAGGCGGGCTCCTCTTGTGCAGTGAGCAACGCTGTGCCCCACGTTTTGTCGCCCCCTGGCATATCAACTATTCCGCAACTTAAGCCAACCTATCGGCTTTATGGAAAGTAATATCTACACCTTCAGGTGAGGCGTGCATTCGCGGCACTGCTGCTCTATGCTATAGTATAAGGATGGAGCTACTATCATCTATTTCCTTCCCGCTGGCAGGGTCAGGCGTGATCGGCTGAGCGCCGCCAGCACCTAAGGAGCTTTGCATGAGCATGATGAATCTGCCCCACGATGCGCGCAATGCGGCGCGTGTCTGGCTGGGGCCACACGACGGGGCTGGATCGGGGGCAAGGTCGCCCCACAACGCGCAGGCCGGGGCCTTTGGAGCCAGGCAGCGCCTCGCCACTGCGTCGGGATCGGTGACGTACTATCGGCTGGCGGCGCTGGCCGACCAGGGGATCGCCGACCTCAGCCGCCTGCCATTTACGGTCAAGGTTTTTCTGGAAAATCTGCTGCGTATCTGTGGCGGGCCACATGTGACCGAGGAGGACGTGACGACCCTGGCGCGCTGGAATCCAGCGCAGCCCGCAGACCACACCTTCGCCTTCTTGCCGGCGCGGGTGGTGCTTCAGGATTTCACCGGGGTTCCGGCGGTGGTCGATCTCGCGGTGATGCGGACCGCTGTGGCAAACCTGGGCGGCGATCCTAACAAGATTAACCCCCTGGTTCCGGCTGATCTGGTGATTGACCATTCCGTGCAGGTAGACCGCTTTGGCTCGACACTGGCCTTCAGCTTCAACGTGGAGCAGGAGTATGCCCGCAACGGCGAACGCTACGCGCTTTTACGCTGGGCGCAGCGGGCATTCGATAACTTCAGCGTGGTGCCGCCGGGCACGGGCATCGTCCATCAGGTGAACCTGGAATATCTGGCACGAGTCGTCCAGACCAGGCAGGAAGGCGCCGAGACCATCGCGCTGCCGGATACCCTGGTGGGCACCGATTCGCATACGACGATGATTAACGGCCTGGGCGTGCTGGGCAGGGGCGTGGGCGGCATCGAGGCCGAGGCCGTGCTGCTGGGCCAGCCGATGGAGATGGTGACGCCTATCGTCGTCGGCTTCCGCTTCACCAACGGCCTGCCCGAAGGCGCAACGGCCACCGATCTGGTGCTGACGGTCGCCGAGATTCTGCGCAAGCGCGGCGTCGTGGGCAAGTTTGTCGAGTTCGCCGGACCAGGGCTGAGCCAGTTGAGCCTGGCCGACCGAGCCACACTCTCCAATATGGCCCCAGAGTACGGGGCGACGGCGGCGTTCTTCCCGGTCGATGAGGAGACACTGCGCTACCTGCGCCTGACCGGGCGCGAAGAGGTCGTGGACCTCGTGGAACGCTATACCAAAGAGCAGGGGCTGTTCCGCACGGATGCCATGCCCGACCCGCAGTTCAGCGAACTGATCGAGCTTGATCTCTCCACCGTTGAGCCAAGCCTGGCCGGCCCCAGGCGTCCACAGGACCGCGTGGCGCTGCCCAGACTGCGCGAGAACTTCCGCGCAGCGTTTCCGGCTTCGCCCGCTGTCTCGAAGGAGGCCAGCAAAGGCAGTGTGGCCGTCGCGCCAGCACCAGCCGCCGTCGAGGTGGAACTGGACGAGGAGCGCGTGCCGCTGCGCAACGGCTCGGTGGTCATCGCGGCGATCACCAGTTGCACCAATACTTCCAATCCTACCGTGATGGTGGGGGCTGGCCTGCTGGCAAAGCATGCCGTTGAGCGCGGCTTGCGCGTGCGGCCTTCGGTCAAGACGAGCCTGGCGCCCGGCTCGAAGGTGGTCACAGACTACCTGACGCGCGCCGGACTGATGCCCTATCTGGAGGCGCTGGGCTTCCATCTGGTCGGCTACGGGTGTACAACATGTATCGGAAATAGCGGGCCGCTGCTGGAGCCGATCTCTGAGGCGATCCAGGAGAATAACCTGGCGGTGGTTTCGGTGCTGAGCGGCAACCGCAACTTCGAGGGGCGCATTCATCCAGAGGTGCGCGCCTCGTACCTGGCTTCGCCGCCGCTAGTTGTGGCCTATGCCCTGGCAGGCACCGTCGAGATCGACCTGGAGCATGAGCCAGTTGGCGAAGACCACAACGGCGAGCCGGTCAATCTGCGCGACATCTGGCCGTCCTCCGAGGAGATCCGCGATACGATTGCTTCGGCGCTCAGCCCGGAGATGTTCAAGCGCGAGTACGCGCATGTCTTCGATGGCGATGACCGCTGGCGGGCGCTGCCCATCCCCGAAGGCGGGCTGTATGACTGGAACCCGGATTCTACCTACGTGCAGATGCCGCCATTCTTTGAGGGCATGACGCCAGAGCCGGGGCCGCTCAGCGACATCAAGGGTGCGCGCGTGCTGGCGGTGCTGGGTGATTCAATCACCACCGACCATATCTCTCCGGCTGGTTCCATCGCCAAAGATAGCCCCGCCGCGAAGTATCTGATGGCGCATGGTGTTGAACCCCGCGATTTCAACAGCTATGGCTCGCGGCGCGGCAATCACGAGGTGATGATGCGCGGCACGTTTGCCAACATCCGCCTGCGCAATCAGCTTGCCTCTAAAGAGGGCGGCTGGACCACCCACCAGCCCGATGGCGAGATGATGACCATCTACGACGCGGCCATGCGCTATCAGCAGGAGGGGACGCCGCTGGTCATCCTGGCGGGGCGAGAATACGGCAGCGGAAGCTCGCGCGACTGGGCAGCCAAGGGCACGATGCTGCTGGGCGTCAAGGCGGTGATTGCGGAGAGTTACGAGCGCATCCACCGGAGCAATCTAGTGGGAATGGGTGTGCTGCCGCTCCAGTTCAAGTCTGGCGAGAACGCCAGCGCGCTGGGGCTGGATGGCAGCGAGACGTATGAGATCACCGGCATCGTCGAGGGGCTGACTCCTGGCAAGGAGGTCTCCGTTCGGGCCACGCGCAGCGATGGCAGCGAGGTGCGCTTCACGGCCCAGGCGCGGCTGGATACCCAGGTGGAGATCGACTATTACCGCAACGGCGGCATCCTGCCCGCCGTGCTGCGCGAATTGATGAAATAAAGGCTGGGGCTTACCAACGATACTCGTACACCCGCCAGGCGCTATCGTTTGATAGCGCCTGGCGGGTGCCTGTCCAGATCGGCCTTGAGGATTGGGACCAGGGGAGAACACATCAGTCTATCGGGCGCTGCAACAGCCGCGCCCAGCGGCGCGCCTGGGCGGCCTGGGCGCGAACCTGGGCGAGGGTGAGCGGCCCGCGCTCGGTGATGAGCGCGCTCACCAGCGAGGCAGGCGTGCGATCAAAGTAGATGTTGCGCGCATCCACGCCAGGCAAGTCAGCAGGCGCCAGCACTTCAGAGACATCCATCTCCTCCAGGTGGGGCTGGCTGAACGGGGCGATCTTGAGTTGCTCGGCCAGCGCCAGGAACGGGACGGGGCGCGGGCGTCTGGAGCGCGCGGCCAGCGCCAGCAAGAGCGTGCCAGCCTTATTGACAACTGAGCCATCGGCCAGGATGCTATCAGCGCCAACCACCACCGCCGCGCAGGAAGGAATGAACAGCCCGGCCTCGGCGTCGGTGATCAGCGTGACGCTGATGCCAGCAGCAGCCAGCACCTGAGCCGTCGTCCTTCCCTCGCAGCGTGGCCGCCCCTCGGTCACATAGACGCGCTCGATCTGCGCCTTGCAGGCCAGGAGCGCGGCCTGCACCGTTCCAGAGAGGCTGTGCGTCAGCAGGGTTCCAGAGAGGGAGGGCCGGGCGTAATCGGCGATCTGCTCTGAGGCGGTGGTCCAGTTGGCAATCGTTTCCTCGGCAACCCGGCGCGCTCGCTCTAAGACTGAGCGCGACACCTCTGTTGATGGCGCCAGCATGCCCTGTCCAGCCGGGCTATATGCCTCGGCCCAGATGCGCCCGACGGTATTGGCAAGGGCCACCATGCTTGGTCGGCTGGCCGCTAGCTGCTGGGCGACCTGCTGCACCCGCTGAAGCGCGGCGCGGGCATCGGAGGGCGGCTCCAAGCCTTTCAGCGCGCAGACGCGCACAATATCAGCCGCCTCGCGCGCCAGCGCGCTGGCGCCATGCGCGCGGTCATCGCGCACCCAGGCGATTCGCGCCGCGAGGTCTTGATCCGATCCCGATTCCCCACCCATCGCTGGCTATGCTCCCTGGGCCGATGCTGGCTCCTGAGCAGGCGTTTCGGGAGGGTAGACGCGCTGAAATGCTTCCTTGAGCATCGGCACCGTCTCATACTGGTCCAGTTCTTCCGGCGCGATCCAGCGCGCCTCTGTCGCTTCCCAGTCGGTCTGAATCTTTGCCGGGTTGTGGACCAGAAACAGGTAGGGATGTACCGTCCACTCGCGGTCCAGTTCGGCGTCAACGAAGGTCAGCGGCTCGCCCCGGCGGAGCAACTGCACATCGGTGGGTTCCAGATGGACTTCTTCGTGGAGTTCCACATATGCTTGCTCATCGGGCGGCGCTTCGACAAAGCCGCTCACGCCAGCCCAACGGCCATGATAGGTGCCCACGCGCTGGCTGCGGCGCAGGATCAAGAGTTCTTCGGGCGCGCCGGGCAGGCGGCGCAGCAAAAAGGAGGTAACGACATCGGCATGTTGCATCGCTTGTTCTCGCATCATCCAGGACCAGCATCTGCCGGTCATTGTCCAGATTACGGGGAAGAGATCGGCCCCGCATTAATTGTATCAATCTTCCAGGCATTATTTTCGACGATAAGCTGAACTGTATGGGTCTGACTCATTGGCGCTCCTCCCTGCAAGCCCAATACCAGCTTGACGGTGGCATTCGCCTGCTGGCCCTGTGTCTGGAGGTCGTTGATCTGATAATTCTGGACCAGTCCGTGCAGCGAAAACTCCACCTCGAAGGTCTGGAGGTTCTTCTTCTGCTGATAGCCGCTAGATAGCTGGCTATAGGCCGTCTGGTAATCGCCCGTGTGCAGGGCGCTGTAGAAAGCATCGAGCGTGTTCTGAGGACTATTCAGGCTACTTTGCAATGAAAGCAGATTGATGGTAATGGCCGCTCCGACGCCCAGGCAACTCACGATGACGACCAGGCCCACGATCCCTAAGATAAGCGGAAGCAACTTGTTTCGTTTGCGCTGCTGGCGCGGGCCATCGCCATGGGTGGGCGAGGCGAGGCGCGCAAGCCCCAGCGGTCCAGAGAGGCGCTGATGGCCGTTGCTGCCAATTAGATGCTGCTGCGCATCAGGCTGATCGCCCTCTTCTGGGAAGTTCTCAGCAGCCAGAAGGGTTTCCTCATCCGCGCGCGCGGATGAGGGCAGATCGCGGAATGCCTCATTATCCAGTGGGTTTTCTCGCTGTGACATATGGCCCTCTTTCTGGGCTGCACGCTTCGACCAGCCAGCTAGCCAGGCAGAGTCGAGATACACTGCTTCCTGACAACGCTTTGATTTACGTCTGCCTTTGGCCTGGCATCCAGTCGTTAATCTGCCAGGTATTCGTCTTTGTCTGAAGGGTTAGTTTCAGCGTATCTGGATGAAATGTGCCAGGAGTGGCGCTGTTTGGCGGCATACGTGTCACCTGTACGTTTGCTGTCTCGTTGGTGCTGGACCCGGAGGCTGGCTTGACGCTGATGATCTGGTACTTGGTCACAGTACCCAGGACTTTATCAGTGTTTTGCAGCAAGGCAACGGTTCCTGTGAGTCCACCATGTAACTGGAGAAAGTCACTTGAGAAGAACTTAGCCGCGCTCATATAATCCTGCTTCTCCAGATCGGTATAGAAAGGCATCACCACCTGCGTGGCGGCGTTGGGAGTGGACACCACCGGCTGGGGCTTTGGACGGTTGAGCAGAAAAAGCGCCAGAACGGTACTTCCCACGATTACCGCGATCACCAGCAGCCCACCAATCAGTAGGAAGGTTCGCTTGCCGGTCCGCCTTGCCCCGGCTGGCGGCGCCCCTACCCCGACGCCAGGCGCGCCACCAAAGCCAGGAGGCGGCTCGCCAGCGCCTGGCGGGCCAGGGTAATAGGCTGGCCCAGGCGCATTTCCTGGATACGCTCCGAAAGCATCTGGCGCTTGCCTGGCTGGGATAAAAGGGCCACCTGGCGGCGGGGCGCCGTAATTGGGCATATTTGGCGCGCCTGGAGCGCCATACGGTGGCACAGCCTGTGGCGGCGGGCCATAACGGGGCGCGGCCTGCGGCGGAGGCGGGTAGCCCGGAGGCGCCCCATCATCCATCAGCCCAGCAGCTGGGTACTGCTCTGGTGGGCCAAAAATGATCTCGCCTTGCGGAGCAGCAGGCCGGGGAGCGCCGGGGAAAGCTCCCGCAGCGATCTCTACGATCAGTCGCGTGCTGCCAATGATAATCGTATCGCCATGCCGCAGCGGTTGGGGCGTCTGAGGGGGTAAGCGTCGCCCATTGAACATCGTGCCATTGCTGCTGCCCACGTCTATCAGCACGTAGCCAGCAGCCTGGGGCAGTATCTGGAGATGGCGGCTGGAAACCTGGCCGTCATTGATGATCAGTGTATTGGAGGAGGATCGCCCAACCGTGACGACTTCTGTTCCTAGCTCATAACGACCAAATGGACCCACTAATGCGCCTGGCATGCGGTTGCTCTCTCTCCGACCAGATGGTTCCTGACGCCGACGGCTGGACGCGCCTTGTGATGCGCCCAGCCGCCAGCGACGCGCTTGTTTGTCCTATCGTCTGCCCACCGACTCCGCCAGTATCTCAGGCGCCATAGACAGTTGCTGCCAGAGCCGCGCCATCAGCGGCCATCCTGACAACAATGGTATACCCGGCAACCTGCCCCACAACTTCCCCGCCAGCGGGCAGGGTCTTTGCCTTAGGTGTTGGCGACCTTGTTGGCCTGGGTGTTGGGCTAGTCCTCGGCGTTGGCGTCGGCGTTGCCGACGAGTTTTTCTTTCCGATGACGCCTGTGAAAAACAGACCGCCGACAACGAGCGCCAGTATAATAACCACTCCCACCAGCAGGAGGATCAGGCGGCCCTTGCCCTTTTTGGCGGGCATGGCGCCCGGCGGCGGGTAGCCTGGACCACCCTGCGGCCCAAACGGCGGAGCGCCAGGTCCGCCCTGGGGTGGAAAGCGGGGACCGCCCTGGGGTGGTCCAAAGGGTGGTGGACCGCCTGGGCCGCCCGGCGGGCCAAATTGATTCGGCGGCGGAAAGACCGGTCCGGGAGGTGCGCCATCAGGCTGCCTAAAGCCCGGCTGGCCTGGGCCGCCCGGCGCGCCAAAGGGTGGGGCGCCGGAACCAGCGGGCGGCGGAAAACCAGGACCGGCTGGTGGCGGGCCAAACGACGGACCCCCTGGGCTACCCTGGGACGGAAAACCCGCACCGCCTTGCGGTGCGCCAAATTGATTCGGCGGCGGGCCAAACTGACCTGGCGGCGGGCCTCCTGGTGGTGGGCCAAACTGACCCGGCTGGGGGGCGCCTGGCGGTGGGCCAAACTGACCTGGCGGCGGGCCTACTGGCGCGGGCGGGAAACCAGAGCCGCCAGGAGGAGGCTGACCGATGCCACCGCCAAAAGGCTGGGCTGGCGGTGCGGATGGGCCAGGCCCACCAAAAACCGTCGGCGCCACTCCAGAAGCCGCTGCCGACTGACCACCCGGCCAGGGGGCAGCGTCAGTCAGGTCAAAGCCAAGCTCAATTCCGCCGATGCCACCGAGTTGGATGGTATCGCCTGCATTCAAGGGCTGCGGCACCCCAGCAGTGAGTTTGACCCCGTTGACCGAGGTGCCATTGGTGCTGCCAACATCAACCACTTGATAGCGCCCACCGGGCAGGGGTTGGATTTCCGCGTGTTTGCTGGATATTTGGGTATTCGTGAGTACCAGGCGATTATTCCGACTGCGCCCAATCGTGAGTGGCTCGGCTCCCAACTCGATGGGGCCGGATGGTCCTCGAATGGCTGCACCCATAACATGCCTCTTCTTAACTTTGATAGTGCTGTGGGCAGCGCAAGGCTCCCCTATCAGCCAGGATTGCGCGCTGGGGACGGTTGGCTGCGCCTTCCCTGTTCGCGTCTATTATAGAGCCAGCAGCACACCACGTCAACGGGCCGCTGAAAGCAGACTGCATAGGGCACAACACCGAGAGGCCAGAGTATCTTGTGTGACTCTATGATATACTGTCTGGGCAAGAAGAGCGCGCTCAGTGGCGCTAGCTCCGTTCTGCCCACAGGAGAGCCATCCGTGCTGCACCTGGACGTGATTCGCCAGCATTCCGATAGGGTCCGCGACGCCTTGCACAAGCGTGGCTCAAGCGCGCCACTAGATGAGACACTGACGCTGGCCGAGCAGCGCAGCGGGCTGATCACGCGCTGCGAGGCGCTGCGGGTCAAGGCCAGGCAGGAAGAAGAGCGCCTGCGAGACGCCCTGCGTGTGGCCTCGGCGCCGATGCGCAAGCAACTCTCCGAGCCGATCCGCGCCGCCCAGAACGAGAGCAAGCAGCTCGAAATTGAGATCGCCCAGATCGAGACCACCCTGCATACCCTCCTGCTGCAATTTCCAAATCTGCCGCATGCCAGTGTCCCGGAAGGCAGCGGCGAAGAAGCGAACGTGCAGGTGCGCCGCTTTGGCCAGCCAGTGGACTTCCTGCATCCCCCGGCGCCGCATTGGGAACTCGGTGAGCGGCTGGGCATCATCGATTTTGAGCGCGGCGTGAAGATCGCCGGGTCGCGCTTTTATGTGATGCGCGGCCTGGGCGCCCGGCTGGAGCGCGCCCTGCTCAACTTCATGCTCGACGCGCATACCAGCGAACACGGCTACACTGAGATTTTCCCTCCCTTCCTGGTGAAGCGCGTTGCTATGATAGGAACGGGGCAACTTCCCAAATTCGAGGACGACGCCTATCTCTGCACGGAAGATGATCTCTTCCTAAACCCGACGGCGGAAGTGCCTGTGACCAACCTGCACCGCGATGAGATTCTGGAGCCGGGGGCGCTGCCCATTCGCTATGCTGCCGCAACAGTGGCCTTTCGGCGCGAAGCTGGCTCGGCAGGCCGTGACGCGCGGGGTCTGACGCGCGTGCATCAATTCAACAAGGTCGAGTTGGTGCAACTGGTCGAGCCAGACCACTCCTACGACGCGCTGGAAAAGATGGTAGCCGACGCGGAGGATATTTTGCAGCGCCTGGTGCTGCCCTATCGGGTGATGCTGGTCTGCGTTGGCGACCTGGGCTTCAGCGCGGCCAAGACCTATGATCTGGAGGTCTGGATGCCCGGCCAGGATCGATTTGTCGAGGTCTCCTCGGTCAGCAACTATGAGACCTTCCAGGCGCGTCGCGCCAACATCAAATATCGCCCGGCGAATGGCGCGCACGCGCAGTACGTGCATACGCTCAACGGCTCCGGCCTGGCCGTTGGGCGGACATTGGCCGCCATCCTCGAAAACTACCAGCAGGCCGATGGCTCCATCGTCGTGCCACCCGCCCTACGCCCCTATATGGGCGTGGCAACGATTGCGGGGGCATGACCTGTTCCCTGGCCTGTGCTACAATAGCAGCATGGAAACGGAGAAGCTCGATAGCGAACAACCAGAGCACGGCTGGACGCGCCGCGAGGTACTGGCGGCGGCTGGTGGGCTGGCCCTGCTAGGGCTGGCGGGCTGCGGAGCGCCTGGCGCTTCTGGGCCAGAGCCGATCAGCGGCATTGCCCCGGCGCCGCCAGAGACGCCAACGCCGACACCGCCGCCCGCGCCCGTCACGCTGGCGTTTACCGGCGATGTCATGTTTGGGCGCACGGTGAATAGCCACATGCTCTCGACCGCGCCCGACGATCCCTATCCCTTCACCTACACGGCTGATTTTCTGCGCGGCTTCGACCTGACCATCGGCAATCTGGAATGTGTCATCTCCAAACTGGGCACGCCAGTGCCCAAGTCGTATAACTTTCGCGGCGATGCACGCGCCTATGATCGGCTGCTGAACGCCGGTTTCGATCTGCTCTCCGTCGCCAACAACCACAGTGGTGACTATGGGAAAGCGGCCTTCCTCGACGAGTACCAGACGCTGCCCACGCGCGGCCTGACGCCCATTGGCGGCGGCCAGAATAGGCAGCAAGCGCACACGCCCATCTTCAAGACCGTCCGCGATACGACCATCGCTTTTCTGGCCTACGACGAGATCGACCCGTATTCGTT
>JBJKSJ010000378.1:0-17346 GCA_046704085.1 Ktedonobacterales bacterium
CGGGGGGGCGACTAGTTTGGGGAAATGGAACGGGGCCCCCACAGCGACCCTTCGCTTGCTCCAGGGACTTGACAGGTTCTTGTCTGCATGCTAGAGTCGAAACGCGCGCAAAAGCGTTCGATAGACAATGACAAGTCCCTCACTTAAAGGAGGAACCATTGGGCTAAAACCCGATGGTCAGACATCGATGCAATCAGATCAGCCATTTCAGCCCGGCGCTCCAGACGGGGGCGACAATGAAGACGAATCGCCGACTATGCGGGTAAGACCCCCGCAGCCGGGGTCAACGCCTCCGCAGCCACCGCCTCAGTCTCCGCTGCCGCCGCCGCCCACGCCGCCCGCTGTCGATCCCAACGCGCCGACGCAGCGCTCGCAGCCCCCCGTGCCGCCCGCCAGCCCCTTTGGGCCGCCGCCGGGCGCCGGGACCAACTACGGCCCCCCGCCCAGCAATCAGGGAGCCGGGTATCCGCCGCCACCCCCGCCACCTCCAGGCTACGGCCAGCCATCGCAGCAGGGCTTCAGTGGGCCGCCGCCGCAGCAGGGCTATGGCGCGCCACAGCAGGGTTTTGGCCAACCACCCCAGCCATCTCAGGCAGCGCCGCAGTTCCCATCGCCTGCTCAGTCAGCGGCAGCGCCGCAGTTCCCGCCACCACAGCAGGGCTTTGCACCACCGCCTCAGCAGCCCGGTATGGCTGCGCCGCAGTTCCCGCCGCCCCAGCAGTTTAGCGGACCACCCCCAGGGTATGATGGGCCGCCCCAGCAGTTCAGCGGGCCACCTCCCCAACAGTTCGGCGCTCCGCCCTCAGGTTTTGGGAGCGCGCCAACGCAGGGCTATGGCCCGCCGCCGCAGGGTTTCCCACCCCAGCCGGGTTTCCCCGGTGGTCCAGGCGGACCGATGATGGCGCCGCCCAAGAAAAGCAAGACCGGCCTGATCATTCTCATCGTCGTCATCCTGGTGGTCCTGATCGGCGGAGGCGTGGCCGCTGCGGTGGCCCTGGGCGGTAAGAAAGGCTCGCCCACTACAGGTAACTCGAACACCCCGACGACATCAACGCCCACGCCAGGCGTCACGCCGTCGCCGACCACGCCCAGCATCCCGTCGGGCTTCCAGCAGTTCAGTAACAGCAACTTCAGCGTCATCTATCCCAGCGCCTGGACGGCCAAGTCCGACTCCAGCAGCAACGGCGGCGAAGACTTCACCAGCACCACCGGCCAGCTTTTCCAGGTTCTCATCGAACCCACCGGCACGCAAGATGAGATTCCAACCTATCTGGACACACTCTGTAGCATCTTCGGCACGAAGATTGGTTCCGTGACCACCGTCACCATCGGCGGCCAGCAATGGCAGCAAGAGACCTGCGGTGATAACGGCACGCCCGATGGCACCGTCGAAGCGGTGATCTACAAAGGCCAGTTGTACTCCATCGACTATGCCTCCCTGGCTGGTGGCTTTACCACCGACCAAACGCAATACTACACCCCGATGGAGCAGAGCTTCAAGTTCAACAGCTAGCGACCTGACAGCAGTTGAATCAGACCGAAGAGCCAGCGCAAGAAAGTTCGCGCTGGCTCTCTTTGTTGGCTCTTGCTCTGCCTGGCATGCTGCGCTACAATGCAGCGAGGCGTGTTTTTAGCGAGGCTGCGTAGACCGGCGCAGACAGCGAGCATGGTATGGAAGACCTTGTAGGGCAGCAGTTTGGCAACTATCGTCTGGTCAGATACCTGGGAAGCGGTACATATGCCGATGTCTACCAAGGCGAGAATATCCACGTCAAGAATCAGCGGGTGGCCGTCAAGGTTCTTGGCGCCGCTACGAGCCAGCAGGCCGTAGAAGCCTTCAAGGCCGAGGCGCAGATCATTGCCCAATTCAAGCACCCCAATATTGTGCGTCTCTACGACTTTGGCGTCTTCGTTCTGACCCAGCAGCGGCCCTATCTGGTGATGGAGTATGCCAGTCGGGGCAGCCTGCGCACTCTGTACCCCAGGGACCAGCCAGTCTCGCTGGGCATTGTCCGCGCTTATGTCGCCCAGATTGCCGACGCGCTGCAATACGCGCACGACCGCCATATCATCCATCAGGACATCAAGCCCGCCAACATGCTGCTGGGAGAACACGGCGAAGTGCTGCTGAGCGACTTTGGCCTCGCTACCGCCTATTACAGCAGCCTCCCGCTCCAAAATCAACCGGGAGCCGGCACGCCCGCGTACATGGCCCCGGAGCAGTTTTTGGGCAGCCCCTGCCCGGCCAGCGATCAATACGCGATGGGCGTTGTGATCTATGAGTGGCTCACGGGAGAACGCCCCCTGCGAGGGCTGCTCCAGGGCGCTCCGCCGTCTTCGCTGCGCGCGATCAATCCAGCGGTCCCACCCGCTGTTGAAGAAGTGGTGCAGATGGCGCTGGCCCACGACCCCGCCGAGCGTTTTGCCAGCATGAGCGCGTTCGCCACTGCGTTTGCCACTGCCTGCCAGACGGCCCCGGAGCAACTCTCGCTGGGCACCCGACCAATGGGCGCGTCAGCCCCGATCCCGTCGTGGCCCCATCCGGCAGACCAGGCCGCGCCTGGCGCGCCGCCCAATCCGGCGCCCACGCCAGGATACAGCACGCGGCCACTCCCAACCGCCCCCTCATCCGGCGGGCTGACCACCCGGCCTCAACCGACTGAGCCAGCGACCGCCAGCGGCCCCGTCGCCTCTGGCCTGCCGATGCAGTCCGCACCTGCGGCTCCCGCCCCATTCGGAAGACCAACCAGTGGCCCCGCGCCAGCGCCGCCGGGCGAGCCAGTTGCTGGAAATGCCCCCAAACGCGGGAGGCGCGTGGCTGTCCTGGGCGCGCTCGTCGCCGTGATTTTGCTAGCCGCGCTGGCGGGCGGCGTGCTGCTGGCGCAGAAGCTCGGCGGGTCGCCAGCATCAACCGCGCACAGCCGCACGACACCCCAGCCCAGCCCAACGCCCACGCCCACGTCGATTCCCGGCGTGCCGAAGGGCTACAAGCTCTATGACAACAAGGACGGCACCTTCAGCGTCATCTACCCCCAGGCGTGGAAGACCATTGGTTCCCAGTCAGGGGGCGTCGGCGTCGAGTTCGATGGACCGGCGGGCCAGATGTTTACCGCGACCAATGATGGTGGCAGTGACCTGACCCCAGACACTGCCGACTCTGGCTTCTGCCTCGCTTTTGGCGGCCCCATCAACAGTACCACTGTGACCATTGCCCACCAGCGATGGACGCAGAAAAAATGCAATAACTTCTTTGGCAAGCAGGCCATCACCGAGGCCGTTGTCTACAAAGGCGCGCTCTATTTCATGGCCTACGCCTCTGGCAATGACACGTTTGCAGCGAATGTGCAGACCTATTTCACGCTGATGGAGCAGAGCTTCAAGTTTCTATCGCTGGCAGAGGCGAACGATCCGCCCTCTTGAACTGCCTGGCGCGTTCCGCTAGAATGAGCTTACGGCAAAGCAGCGGCGCGGCGTCTGGCGTGCCTGCCGATGCAGAGGAGGGATAGCGTATGTCTCGTGACCAATCGCAGAGCGCATCTGGCGATGCTCAGAGGCTGAGCGTGGATCAAAGCGGCGCGGCAGCCATCCCCAGGCGCTCGCTCTGGGGGCTGATCTCGATCAGCCTCTTCTGGCTGGCGCTCAACTTTCACTGGACCGCCATCCTCTTCATCATCCTGCCCAGCCAGGTGGAGGCGCTGCTGGCCCACAGCTATCTTCAGAGTCACACACTTTTCAACAGCGGCGACCTCAACGACTTCATCAATAACAACAAAGCCGTCGCCCTGGCGCTGGTCTCCAGCCCCGGCCTGCTGGTGGCGCTCGTCTCCAATCCGCTCTTTGGCATGCTCAGCGACCGCACGGCGGGCCGCTTCGGCAGGCGCAAGCCCTACATCCTGGGCGGCACTCTGCTCAATATCGTGGGCCTCTTCCTGATGGCCGTTGCGCCCAATATCATCCTCCTCATGCTGGCGCTCTGCCTGGTACAATTTGCCAACAATGGGGCTGCCGCGCCGTTCCATGCTTATCTGCCCGATCTGGTCAACGAGGAGCAGCGCGGGCTGGCCTCCGGCATTATGGGCGTCGCGCAGAGCCTGGGTATCTTGCTGGGCGCGCTGGGCATCGGCCAACTCATCCAGATCGATCCGGTCTTGAAGGCCACCAGCCTGGGCGCAGTCAACCAGGCGCTCTCCACGTATTCCAACCAGCTTCTGGTCGCCTATGGCGTCATTGCCGTGTTCATCTTTCTCCTGATGGTGATTACCCTGGTCGCCGTCAAGGAGCGGCCCTGGCAGCGGCTGGCGCGGGCGGCTGGCGCGGCTGGCGCGGGCTGGCTGGCGCGCTATCGCCGCCAGGTGGGCGAGGGCGCGCTGGCGCTGGCCCTGATCATTGTCGTGCTGGTGGGCGCGCTGCTGGCGCTGCAAGCCGCCGGCCTCAGCTTCGACTTGAACGGCGCGCATCTGCCCCAGGGAAGCAGCGCGCAAGCCATCAGCGACGCCGCGCAGCACGCCAACATCGCCATCAACGGCGTCCTGCTGGTGATCATGCTGATCGTGACTGTCTGGGCGCTGCGCCTCTTCGATTTCCGGCCACGCCGCGACCCCGATTTCGCCTGGGTGGCAGGCACGCGCCTGCTGATGATGCTGGGGATCAACACCGTGCAGGGCTTCCTGCAATACTATTTCCACGACATCCTGGGCGTCCAGAACCAGGAGGCGCTGGCGGGCAACTTCGCTGGAGTGTTGACCATCGCCGCCGCGCTGACGGCTTTTTTCGGCGGCTGGCTCTCCACGCGCTATGGCCGCAAACGCATGGTCTATCTCTCCGGCGGCGCCATGACAGGTGTGGCGGCAATCTTCATCGCGCTGAACTTTCTGGTCACGGCTGGGGCGATTAGCCAGAGCGGCGGTATCCTGCTGGCCTTCGTTGGCGGCGTCATCTTCGGGCTGGGCTACGGCGCCTATCAAAGCGTCGATTGGGCGCTGGTCGCCGATGTCTTGCCCGCCAAAGAACGCTACGCCCGCGACATGGGCATCTGGAACATCGCTGTGACGATTCCGCAGGTGATGGCCTTTGTCATCGGCAGCATCCTGCTCAGCATCCCCGCGCCGCCCAGCGTGCGTTATACCCTGCTCTTCGCTACGTTTCTGGCCTACTGCCTGGCCGGAACCGTCACCGTGCGCTACATCAGGAGCGTCAAACGCTAGCAAAGCAAGCCAGCGGGCAAACGAGCAACAGGTGTTATCTTCACGAGCATGTTGCGTTGTTGTTGAAGAGCATGTTATAGTAGAGCGCAGAAAAGTGTTTGCTCTCTATCACTGCGCCTCGCTTATCGTCTGGTCGGCAGAAAGGATGGTCTATGAGTTCCGTAATGAATGAAATTTTGACCTTTTGGGACCGGCTGAAGGTCCACTTTCGCCATCATGTCGTCAAGAAGGGCAAAGAAGCGTCGTTCTGGGTGGCGCTTTCCTTCCTGGTGACGTTTAGCTTTGTGCGCTATATCACGTATAGCATTCGCAAGAAGAATAAGGCAGCGCAGGCTGACCCGCGTCTGGCCCAGGAACACCACAGCAAAGTGGGCTTCCACGATATTGTGCTGCCCGGCGGCCTGCACATTCACCACGCCGTGCCGGGTATCTTCCTGGTGCTCACCGCTGGCTACCTCGCGCTGGTGACGGAGAAGAAGGCTATCAGGCCGCTCAGCATCTCGTATGGCATTGGCGCGGCGCTGGCGCTGGATGAATTCGCGCTCTGGCTGGAACTGCGCGATGTCTACTGGTCCAGGGATGGCCGCCGCAGCTTCGACGCCGTTGCCGTCGCTGGTTCGCTCTTCATGGGCGGTTTCGCGCTGAGCGAGTTTGGCGGCGCGATCATCCGCGACATCCACGCGCGTGTGACCACCGGCACGTATCCGCCGCATCACACCGAGCTTGACGACGAGATTCCGCCGGATGTCGAGAGCGGAGCGCCCTCCGGTGCGCTGCCCGCCCCCCAGACGGCGCAGGTGGGCACCAACAACGGCAAGGCCACCGCGCCCAAGCGGACCGCCGCGCAGTAAGCGCGATCACACCATATCCAGAACAAGAAGGGGACCGTGAGGCGCGGTCCCCTTCTCTTTGTAGCGTCGGCTTCCAGTCGGCAGGGGTTGAGGGTCTGGCGCACACGCGCACGTTCGCCCGCAGCGCGTCACGTTGCGGCAGGCCAACGATTCCCCGGCACGGAGGCCGGGGCTACACGCGGGGCCGTCCTTGTAGCGCCGGCCTCCAGCCGACAGGGGTGGGGGGCTTCTGTAGCGCCGGCCTCCGTGCCGGCAGGGGTGGGGCGTGGGGCGTACAGCGCTCAGGTGTGCGGCGCCGGAACCGACGCAAAGACATTAGTATAGGTCGGAATGACTTCCCAATTGCTTAGCGGCCAGAAGACCACCGTCGCTTTGCCGATAATATAGCTGCTGGGCACCGGCCCCCAACTGCGCGAATCAAAACTATCAGGCCGGTTATCGCCCATCACAAAATAGTCGCCCGCCTGGAGCATGACCGTCTTGGGGGAGCCATTGATCGGGGCAGAGATATAGGGTTCCTTGAGCGTCATCCCGTTCACGATAATCTGGGTGGGGGTGATCTGGATCGTATCGCCCGGCAGGCCGATCACCCGCTTGATAAAATCCTGCGTGGGGTCTATCGGATAGTGAAAGACGATCACATCCCCACGCGAGGGGCCATGAAAGAGATAGGCCAGCTTATTGACCAGCACGTACTCATCGGTGTTTAACCCTGGCTGCATGCTCGACCCATCGACCCGAAACGTCTGGACCGAGTAGCGAATCGCCACAAAAATGATCACCGTCAGGACGATGGTCTCGATGATCTCGCGCGCCAGGTGCGAGCGGCTGCGCGCTTTGGCAGCGCGGGGGGCGCGGCGCGGGGGAGGAGCAGGCGGGGGGATCGGTGGCTGCGGCTCGTCATAGTCATCCCACTCACGCCCGGTGCGCCGAGGCGGTTTGGGCGGCTGCCCCCCGCCGGGATAGCCCCCCTGCGGGTCTTGCCCCGTCGAGTCGTCGTCAGCCGGATAACGCTGGGAATAACGATACATGCAGTGGTCATCCTCTATCTGGCATCACGCCATCATACGCCCGGCTGGCAGGATATTCCCCTATTGGCTCCCGCGCTACCAGCCAGCTTCTCTGACCGTTCACAAGCAGCCCGGCCAGCGATTTGCTGGCCGAGACGACAAGTCTGTGCCCCATTATAGCACAGGATCATGGGAAAGGCCGCGCACCGAAGGCGGCAGATGGTCAGAAGGTAATGGTCTGAGGCTCAAGCGTGCGACGCGGCCAGAGCTTCAGCCCCTTGGACAAGCTATTGCCCGCGCCAATCACACACTGATCGGCGATCACCGCGCCGTCGATCTGGCAGCCGGGCGCAATGATGCAGCCGCGCCCCACCAGGCAATCGCGCGCCAGGGTCACATCCGTCTTGATCGTGGGGTCAACCTTGACCGGCGCGGCGGACGAAATGCCTACCGAAACCTCCTCCCAGAGAACCGCGCGCTCAAGCTGGACACCCGGCCCCACCTGGCAGCCATCCCCCAACACCACCGGCCCCACCAGGCGGGCGCCCGCGCCAATGACGCAGTGTTTCCCCAGGGCCACCGGCCCGATCAGTTCGGCGCTGGGGTCAATCTCGCAGCCAGCGCCAACCCAGACACCCTGCGCGCGCTGCTCACCCTCGATGCGCCCAGAGACGCACCCCAGCAGCATATCCACGTTCGCCGTCTTATACTTTTCGGGCGTCCCAATATCCAGCCAGTAGACCTGGGAGGGATAGCCAAAGAGCGGCTCACCTTCCTGCAACAGCGTGGGGAACAGCCCCTGCTCGAACTGATAGAACTGGTTGGACGGCGCCAGCCGCAGGGCCGCTGGCTCCAGGATATAGGTGCCAGCGTTAATCAGGTTCGTGGTGATCCCCTCCAGGCTCTTGGGCTTCTCAATAAAGCGCCGCACGCGCCCGGCCTCATCGCACTCGACCAGCCCATAGGCGCGCACGTCCTCCACTGGCGTCAGCGCAATCGTGCCCAGCGCGCCGCGCTCGCGGTGAAAGGCCAGCATCGCGCTCAGGTCCAGATCGGTCAGAATATCACCGTTGAGGACAAAGATCGGCTCATTGGTGTCGAGATGGCCCTGCGCCTCAGCGTTCTTCACCGCCCCTGCCGTGCCCAGCGCCGTCTCTTCAGTGACATAAGCCAGATGCACCCCAAAGGCGCTGCCATCCCCAAAATAGTCTTGAATGACGCCTGGCAGGTAACACATACTCAGCACAATATCGGTGACATTATGCGCTTTCAGATGGCGAAACACATGCTCTATGAAAGGGCGGTTGGCAACCGGCTGCATCGGCTTTGGCCGATGCAAGGTCAATGGACGCAAGCGTGTCCCTTCACCACCGACAAGAATGACTGCTTTCACGGTCGGACTCCTAGCATGTAGAGGAAGCGTCTCGCGGCTTCTGCCGTTCGACTGACTGAGCGGTTTCTTTCTACCAGCTTCCCTAGCATGATTTATACCATTTGCTCTATGAGACGGACAGAGCCAGAGCGCGGCCACACCTCTGCCCCGACCCGGCGCTGCTTCCGGCAGAGCCGACCATCCACAAAGGCTCACCTGGCTTGTGTAAGTGCGCGCAAGCAACCACCCAGGTATTACGCGCGCGTAAACGATAGGATTTTTGGGGGGGATGCTTCACATGCTTTTCTCCGCCATCCAACCCCTGGCGCCAGACAATTCCCACGCTTGAGCAGAAAACGGGCTGAATACGCCGCTTTCGCCTGAAGAGCGGTATGTTATACTACCAAAGAAGCGAAACGGCCTGGCCTCGTTGCTGAAGGCACGCTCGCAGATCATTGGCAGGGGAGGCGCAGGAGGCTATGGATTATCTCGTTCAGCAGATCGGCCAGGGACGCAACTACCACCCCATGAGCGAGCAAACGACCGTCGTGCTGGTGGAGACACGTCCGCACATCGCGGGCCTCATCAAAGACGCCCTGGAAGGCGCCGAATTTTTAGTGGCCCTGGCGGGAACCATTGATGAGGTGCAGGTCGCGCTCTCCCGGCGGCGAGGCTTCGCGCTCATGCTCGTGAATGTTGGAGTACTCTCCAGCCAGACCTTTGGTTCCCCTACTATCTTTGGCCCATCGGGAGCCCTGGGTGCCCTCCAGCGCATCTCCGAGGCGCAGCCGCTCTGGCAGGAGATTGGCGGCCACGCCTCCCTTCAGCGCGTGCCCATGCTCTGCTACAGCAGCGATGGCAGCGGTGGCCCTCCGGGAACCTTGATCGTCAAATCGCCCCAGGACTTTCAGGCGCTGGCACAGGTGGTGCGCAACTATCTGAACCCCCTCGAAGGCAACCCCATGCTCCGGCAGTTGCTCGATGAGGATTGCCTGCCTTCATTGAAAGGTTCGGTGGAAGAGTTTCCCCTGGCCGATCTCTTCCAACTCTTCAAACTTGGCAGCCACACCGGGATTCTGCTGCTGCGCGATAATGGCCGCCTGGCGGTGCTTGGGCTGGTGGAGGGTGAAGTCGTCCACGCTTTCGCGGAACGCTCACAGGGCCGCGAGGCGATTTATCTGCTCTTTAGCTGGAACACAGCGCGTTTCGCTTTCTATAAAGACCTGACCCTGCCAGAGCGCACGGTCAATGTCAGCACGGAGCATCTGGTGCTGGAAGCTTCGCGCCGGGGCGACGAATCGCTGGAGATGCGCAACAAAATCCCCTCCGCCCGCACGCTGATCTACCGCGCGCCCAGGCTCACCGATACCCTGCCCAGCATGCAGCTTTCGATGGCTGAATGGCGCGTGCTGTCAGTTGTGGGGCGACGTAATACCGTTGGCGACATCATCAAAAAATCCGGCCTGAGCGAGTTTAACGCGCTGAAAATACTTGATTCGCTGCTCAGTCGCGGCCTGGTGACAGTCGGTGAGGAGGCCGTGAGCAGGAATACCGGCTCGCTGGTTGGTTCGAGCCACGCGCTCAGCGCAAGCCCTTTCCCCTCCTATCGCTAGGCGCCCACGATCAGTCACACTGGCCCAAACTGTTACCTAATTCACGCCCACAAAGTTATTACTAATAAGGCCAGCAGCGCCAAGTCCTGGTACACTTTTGGCAAGAACGTTTGGGAAATGTGAGCAGCCTGTGCATGTATCAATCTGACCAACCGGGGTGAAAAACTTGTGTTGACATTATGGTCACTCCTCCCGCCAGCAGTGACGCTGGTGGCCGGATTTGCTCTGGCGCTTGCGCTCTCCTTTGTCCTGACCTGGCTGATCGGGCGGCTGTGCCGTCGTCTGGGCTGGCTGGATCAGCCCGACGAGCGCCGCGTCCATACCGTCCCAGTGCCCCGGCTGGGCGGGGTTGCCATGTTCCTCGCCTTTGTGATCACCGCGCTGCTGATCTACTGGCCGAGTTCCCCACACGAGGCGCTGGTCTACGAGGGCTTTTTGCCAGCAGCCCTCTTCACCACAGCGGTCATGGCTTATGACGACGTGCGCGGGCTGCCGCCAGGCATCAAGCTGGGCTTGCAGACTATCGCGGTGATCATCCTGATCCTCCCTGGCCTCTTCTTCGGCGCTCCCCAGGAACACGGCGCGATCATCTCCTTCATCCATAACCCCCTGCATATTGCCAGCGCCAGAAACGCGGATACGCTGGAGATTCCCCTCCTGCTCGCTATCCCGTTTACCTGGTTCTGGACCGTTGGGCTGATGAACACGATCAATTTCGTCGATGGGCTGGATGGCCTGGCTGGTGGCATTACCATGATCGCAGCGGTGGTGCTGATGATCGTGAGTGTCCTGCTGGGTGAATATGTGGTCGCCGTCCTCTGCGCCATCTTCGCCGGCAGTGTGCTGGGCTTTCTGCCACATAACTGGAACCCGGCCAAAATCTTCATGGGCGACAGCGGCTCGATGTTTCTGGGGCTGTCCCTGGCTGTCCTCTCCAATATCGGCGGCGCGAAGCTGGCAACGTTGCTGCTCTTGCTCGGCATCCCTGTCCTGGACGTAGCAGTTGTCATCATTCAGCGCCTGCGCGGCGGGCGCGGCGCGCTCCACTATGACAAGCGCCACCTGCACCATAAGCTGCTTGACAGCGGCTTCTCGCAGAAGCAGATCGTTCTGCTCTTCTACAGCCTCACCGGCTTTTTCGGCCTGCTGGCAGTCCTCTCGCTGATTCTGCCCGACGCGCTCCCCTCGGTGTTCAGTATCAGCATCGCTGGAGCGAGCCTGGTCCATCTGATCGGCCTGGGCATGGTCGGGCTGGCAATGGCGGTGATCCTGGGCTTTGTCATCCGGCGGCGGCAACCACCCAAAGACGCGAAGATGTTCCCCACCCCCACGCCAGAAGGCGGGGGGATTCCAAAGGGCTAGCAGACCCCTGGGCTTGTTATCGATGAACTGCACCCACTGCGGCAAACCGCTTGACACGCAGGCCATCCAACAGGGCGCCTGCCAATACTGCGGACAGACCATTCCCAGGCAGGACACGACCGGCCAGGGCGCGGCTTCGTTCGGCACGATTGGTTTTCCTGCCGCTCCAGGCACGGACAGCCAATCAGTCTATAGCTGGAAGGATTGGCCCGCAACCAACGCGCCGCCATCTGGCCCTGTCGGTGGCGCCGGACAGACCCAGCCTACGCTGCCACAGACCCCACCGC
This sequence comes from Ktedonobacterales bacterium, assembly GCA_046704085.1. Lineage (GTDB taxonomy): Bacteria > Chloroflexota > Ktedonobacteria > Ktedonobacterales > DATBGS01 > DATBHW01. The sequence continues at coordinate 11,700 of JBJKSJ010000378.1, forward strand.
CCAGCAGCGCGCCGTGGAGCGCAACCGGCAGCGCCAATGACGCGCCTACCCTGCCAGGGCCGCTTCCTTTCACGACTTCCGCTCCCACGCCCACCGGCACGTCGCCCTTTGGAGCAAGCGCCGCTCCGCCTGGAATGGCGCCTTCTGGGGGCGCGGCTCCGCCAGGGGCAGGCGCTCCGCCAGCGCAGCCACAGCGGGCTGCGCCCGCCGCAGCTTTTGGAGCGCCCCCGCGCTATGTCCCGCCCACGCCAGCGCGCCCGCGCACTGGCAGGCGGCTGGCGCTGGCCGGGGTGATCGTGCTGCTGGCGCTGGCCCTGTTCGGCGGTGGGCTGCTCTTTGCCAGCAGTTTCAATAAAGCCTCAGGCTCCCGCCCAGGCGCCAGCAGCCCCACACAGCCAACGACCTCCAAACCAGGGACAACGCCCGCAGGGCAACCCTCGCCAACCACAGGGGCGCCTTCGCCGACCTCTGCGGCGCCCACACCAACCCAGGCTGCGCCAACTCCAACTGCCCCCGCCACAAAGAAGTATACCGATCCCGGCAACCTCTACACGCTCCAGTACCCGGCCTCCTGGACAGCAGCGAGCGGTTACGCTCGGTCTGCGCTCAATCTCTTATTCACCGGGGTGCGTTTCAGCGGCGGCAACGCGGAGTTCGTCATCCTCACCACCCAGAAGCCTCCCGTCTTTCCAACCAATGGACTGGCGCAGGTGGATGACGCCTTCTTGAAGGCGATGGGCGCGCAGAACATCAACGGCCCCAGCCAGGGTAGGATTGACGGGCGCACCTGGACGGAGGAAAGCGCCGACACCAGCGGCGGAAAGCACACGGTCATCGACTCTATCGTCTCCCAGGGCCGCATCTACACGCTCTGGTACGACGCGCCAAAGGGCGAGTTCAGCACCGATGACAGCCAGTTCTTCACCCCCATGCGCACCAGTTTTAGATTCGGCGCGTGATCTTTCTTCGCTCCTTCTTTTCCTCCGTTTCCTGCTGACCTCTTGACAACCGCCTGTTATTTTAGTATACTTTTGTCAAGTAAAATAATTTTATCGAGCAAATCTGATGGAAGACATTCCGCCCCTCTACAATTTGGAAACTATCGAACAGATGCGCGCCATCGCTGACGTATTGCGCCAACGCATCTTTAGCGCAACGATTCAGCAACCCATGACCGTCACGCATATTGCGGGGATGCTTGGTGAGGTAGCGGCAAGAATACACTACCACGTGCATGAAATGGAAAAGGTAGGTCTGCTGAAGCTGGTGGAGACCCGCGAGAAGGGTGGCATCCTTGAAAAGTATTATCGCGCCGTCGCCAGAGACATCACCGTGCCACCAGCCCTTCTGCAACGCGCCTCGCCCGATGAAACAATTGCCATCATGCGCCAGTTTTTGGAGAACATCTCGCAGAGCTTCATCCAGGCAGCCCTTCACGCCATCCAGACACAGGCATGGGATACTGGCTCAGTCACCCTGGAGGGAACCGAACTCTGGATGACCAATGCTGAAAACCTGGAGGTCATCAAGCAAATCCGGGCCATTCTGGCGCCCTACCAGAACCGCCGCGACATCGAGGGTGAGCAGGAACGCGCCTATGTGCAGATGCTCTATCCCCGACCTTTCGTGACCCAGCAGGAGTTAGCAGGCGCAGCACCGCCTTCCAAGCCAGCGGCTCCACGTTACCCTGAGCCACCAAAGCCAGTAAAGCGCGAACTGACCTTCGTAGCCGGATCGCTGCATTATAAACGCAAAGAACTGGAGAAGGTTATTGCCAGCGGCGAAGCGCTGGACATCTATATTCTGGGAGCATGCACGTTTGCCGATGATGTCCCTCCTGATCTGGTGGATCGCGCTATCGCCAGTTTCCACCATTGGGGCAAGCTGAACGCCTCGCTCGAAGTGCGCGAAGTCCTCAAACGCAAAGGAGGGGAGGCCGACAAGAAGAGTACATAGCCAGACCTGTACGCGCCCAGAATAAAGCGGCGCGCGGGCCGATACAGACGGTCCACGCGCCAGACCCGTCCGCGCCCGCATAGCTTGACTATACCGAACGGAGGAGTCCCAGCATGGATACTATCACAGCATCCCCGGCTCCCGCGAACAAGAAACCTGGCTTTTTCATCAATCGCAACTTCGCCTATCTCTGGGGCGGGCAGTCCATCTCCAACGTGGGCGATTTTGTCTTCGATACGACGCTTGTTCTCTGGATTGCCACGATCATTGGCAAAGGACAGTCCTGGGCACCGTTGGCCGTCAGTGGCGTGCTGCTGGCGACAAGCGTTCCCATCTTCCTGATTGGCCCCATTGCGGGCGTCTTTGTGGACCGCTGGGACAAGCGCCGCACGATGCTGGCGATGGATGCCACCCGCGCCGTCCTCATCGCGCTGCTGCTGATCGTGGCTTTCGGAACGTTCTCTGCTCCCTGGCAGCTTGGCGCGATCTACAGTATCGTCTTCCTGGCAAGCGCCTGTGCCCAGTTCTTCAATCCGGCGCGCTTTACCTTCATCGGAGATGTCGTGGAGGAAGCCTATCGCGCCCGCGCCAGCGGCCTGGGCCAGACGACTCAGAGCCTGGCCGGCATCATCGGCCCACCTATCGCCGCGCCGCTGCTCTTTGTCATTGGCGTCCAGTGGGCGCTGATCGTCAACTCGCTCTCGTTTGTCGTCTCCTTCCTGGCGATTCTCGCCGTGCGCGTGGCGCCAGCCGCCAGCGGCGCTGAGGCCGCGAAGCACGGCACCTTCTTCCAGGACTTCCGCGCCGGGCTGCGCTTCTTCGCCAGCAATCGCGTGCTGGTGACGATCCTCATCACCGTGATTCTGGTCATGCTGGGCGCCGGAGCCATCAACGCGCTGGGCGTCTTCTTCGTGACCCAGAACCTGCATGCGCCCGCCAACCTCTACGGGTTCATGGATGCCGCCTTTGGCATTGGCGCCGTCGCCGGAGCGATTCTCGCCAGCATCTTTGCCTCAAAGGTCGGCGAGGCCAGAACGTTCTGGATTGGCTTGCTCGCGGTGGGCGTCAGTATCCTGATCCTGGCCCGCATGACCAACTTCGCCCTGGGGGTGGTCTTCCTGGCGCTTGTTGGCCTGACGATTGCGCCAGTCAACGTCGTGATTGGGCCGCTGATGCTGCACGTGACGCCGCGCGAGTTTGTCGGGCGCGTTATGGCGGTCATCAACCCCACCAACGCGCTGGCCTCGATGGTCTCCGTCGCCATCGCCGGGACGCTGGCAAGTACGCTATTGGGCGGCTTCCACACCACGCTGCTGGGACTCTCCTTCGGGCCAATTGATACAATCCTCACCGGCACGGGCGTCCTCGTCATCCTCGGCGGCCTCTATGCCATGCTCAGCCTGCGTGGCGTGATCCTTGCCAGACCTGAAACAGCAGTAGCAGTAGCCACCCCAGCAGGAGGAGCCGAGCAACTCGCCACCGAACCATAAAGAGATGAACGAACAGGACAAGGAACCACCACCGGATGACTTCGAGGTGGAAGTCAGCGATATTCACGACGATGATCCCGACCCGACAGATGACCCGGATGCCTTCTATGCAGGGACGCCCCTCTCGTTTCAGGCGCGCCTCTCGCCCAGAGCGCGCGCCTGGCGCATCAGTTTAGTTGCCAGCGCCTTCCTGGTGCTGTTGGTCTTCCTCCTGGGCAGTTTTCCCGACGTGCGCACCAAAGTGGTCGGTGTCGTGCAAGGCTGGCTGCCTACAACCACGCCCGCCTTGCCACCGAACGCTGATCGCTTCTATATCGAAACCGATATTCCCTGGACGAGCGTCTCGCTCGATGGCCGTCCGCTTTCTCTGCCGCGGATCGGCCTGGACCCGCCGCTCCAACTGACGCCGGGCCAGCATGTGCTGGCCTGGACGGCCTCTCCATTCCGGGCGCAGCAGTGCCTGATCTCCGTTCCGCCCAACGCAAATGCTACCTGCCCTGTCCTTGATGCTGTCAGGCAGAGCAGAGACGGGCCAGCCGCCTTGCTGATTGCCCTGCACGAATCGCTGGATACCCTCCCTCTCGATCAGCAGCAGACGCTGCTCTGGATGACCCAAAGCGCGCTGAACGGGTACAGCGACATCGTACAGCCGGGTGAATCCTACTTTCCCATCGATGGGAATGGTCCGGCAACCCAACCAATACGGGCGACGCTGCACATGCAGTTGCAGACCGAGGACGCTGGCAGCCACTCCTGCTGGTCGCTCCCTGGGAGCCTGGACTGTCAGGTCGAGGGGGTGGACTGCGCCAGATTCTGTACCGTGCCTTGGGAGTATCGCCAGGAGCAGAACGGCGTGCCGGATTCGCTGGAGTGGCTGACCTTCGGCGTGATTCACTCTACCTGGGAGTATGCCAGCCTGGACGGTCGGATCATCGCCCAGGGCCAGCCCATTGATCTCGGAGAAGCCGCGCTCGTCGATCAGCCGGTTCTCTTGCGCATCGCCTGGGATGGCCTGGCATGGCATGTACAGCCGCTTTTCGGCCCCGACCAGGGTCTGCCCATTTATATGAATGACGTACAGGTTGCCGATGATCCTGGCTGTCTGGCCGCAGAGGATGTCTTCGCGCAAGCGGCGCTGAACTACAGCGCGATTCGGTTCGTCTCCGGCGCGAATCCTGCCGCCGGGTGCCTGGTAGAAGCAACGGACACCACTCTCCCTGGAACACCAGCGCCTTCCGTCATGCCCATCGAGTATTATCTGGTACGCTTTGGCGAGGTTCTGTCGGTCAACGATCTGGCGCATCAACGCCAGCCGTATTACTCATCGGTCACGGTCTATGAGCAGAACCTGGCGCGGCAACTGGCCGCGCTTCCCGGCGGCCTGATCGACAGCCGCTAGAGTGCCGGGCGCGCCAGCACCAGCCCCCAGACTTCCCGGACGCCTGCCGTCCGCAAGGCTGCGGCGCAGGCGGCCAGGGTTGCGCCAGTGGTGCAGACATCATCCACCAGCACGACCCGGCAGCCCATCAGCCGGGTATGTCCTGCTGGGCAGGTAAAGGCTCCGGCAACGTTGATCTGACGCTCGGCGGCGCTCCGCCCTACCTGCTGCGGCGTGTTTCGCGCGCGGCGCAGCACACCCTCAACGACCGGCAGGCCCAGGCCGCGCCCCAACGCCCGCGCCAGCAGCGCCGACTGGTTATAGCCGCGCTCGACCTGGCGTTTGGGGTGCAGCGGCACCGGCAGAATCGCCGCCGGGCGCAGGCGAGGGCGCGCCTGGGTCTGGCGGCGATAGGTCTCCACCAGCAGCCGCCCTAATGGCGCGGCCACCTGGCGCCTGCCCGCGTACTTCAGGGCATGGATGGCCTTCCGGAGCGGGTCTTCGTAGAGGCCCGTCACCCAGAGGCCAGCCAGCGGCTCCAGCGCATCTTCTCGCTCTGGAGCAGGCACGATGGCAGCCACACACACCGGGCAAAGCCAATGGCCGCTGCGCGCGCAGCCCACGCAGTGCGGCGGAAAGACCAGATCAAGCAACTGCATCACCTTCACCCCAGGCTATTCCAGACCGTCTTCGTCTTAGCCCGCGCAGGCGGGCTTTCTGGCCGCAGGCCCATAGGCGCGGCTTTAGCCGCCAGCAGGTCAGTTAACTCAAGATCAGCTTTGCGCGCTGAAAGCGCGCCAGACTAAAGGCCAGCAGCACGATG
>JBJKSJ010000379.1:0-8201 GCA_046704085.1 Ktedonobacterales bacterium
TGGCTTCTCGTGCCGATAACGAGAAGAATACTTTTGAAGCGGGCGCTTCGAGAGACGTTGCGCCTGCTGGCGCGGCAGGCCCAGACCGAGCGGCAGTAATGGCCGCGCTGCGCGCGTGCTATGACCCCTGCTGCCGCGAGCGCGGGGTCAGCATCGTTGATCTGGGGCTGATTGATGCGGTGCGCGTTGAGGGCGGGCACGTCTCGGTAGCGATGCTGCTGACCAGCGGCTGGTGTCCCTTCTCGGTGCATCTGGAGCAGATGATCGAGGCGGAAGTCAGTCGGCTGCCCGGCGTTGAGCAGGTCGAGGTCGAGATTCTCTGGAATCCGGTCTGGACGCCCGACCGAATGACCGATGAAGCGCGGCGGCGTTTGACTCTGCCAATGGCGCAGTTGCTGCCCCTGCGCGAAGCCCGGCAGCAGCAGCACTAATGGCTCAGTCTCTCCGTGTGCTGCTTCTCTTTGAAATGAAGGGAGAACTCGCGTGATCGGAAATGATACCTTTGTCTTCGATTGTGTGTGTCACCTCTTTAACATGGACAAGCGCAATGCCTATGATAAGGCAGGCGAGCAGTTTGTGAACCACCTGTATGCCTTCCATCAGGTGCTGACGCCGCCGGGCGAGCGAGTGCTGTCGGCGGATGAGTTCCTCAAGGAGTGGACGATTGAGGAAGTGGCGCGGATGGTCTTTGAGGAGAGCGAGACGGATATGATCGTGGCTCAGCCGCTGCCGCTGACGGACCTCTTCCGCGATGGGCTTTCTCAATGGGAGAAGTGCGCGCAGATGGCGCGGCAGTATCCTGATCGCGCGGTCTTCTGGGGCAGCGTGAATCCGCTGGAAGGCCGCCGGGCGCTGGATTTGATGGAGGTGCAGGTCAAGGAGTATGGAGCGAAGGCGTTCAAGCTCTATAACGTCAGGTACGATTACGGGCAGCCGTTCGCCTGGCGCATGGATGACCCGCGCGTGGCCTTTCCGGTCTTCGAGAAGGCGCTGGAACTGGGCGTGCGCACAATTGGCGTCCACAAGGGCGTGCCGCTGGGGCCGCAGCCTATTGAGGCGACCCAGGCGTGGGATATGGACGGCGCGGCAGCGAATTTCCCAGAGATCAACTTTGTGATCTTCCATGTGGGCTTGCCGTTCATCGATGAGATCTGCTGGCAACTGGTGCGCTTCCCCAATCTGTATGCCTCGATTGCGGCGACGCTGAACTTTGTGGTGCGCGCGCCGCGCGCCTTTGCGGAGAATCTGGGAAAGCTGCTCTTCTGGTGCGGCGAGGACAAGATTCTCTACGGTGGCGAGACGCCGATCTGGCATCCACGCTGGGCGCTGGAAGCCCTCTGGAACTTTGAGCTGCCCGAAGATATGGTCACAGGCTATGGCTATCCGCAGTTCACGAAGCAGGCCAAGCAGAAGGTGCTGGGGTTGAATCTGGCAAAGCTGATGGGCATCGATGTGGAGCAGAAGAAACGGGCGCTAGCGGCCACACCAGCGTGGCAGCAGGCAGGCGCGGCAAGCCAGATGGCCGATATGGGCGAGATGCCCATCGAGCATCTCCATCCGCTGGGCGAACAGGCGCCACAACCGCAGCCAGGCGCGTGACGTAAAGAGCATCGGCGTTTCGGGTATGCCGGGGCTTGTCTGCTCCTGGTGGACCAGCCCCGGCGCGTTTGCTTGTGCCTTGCCCCGCATGCTAACTTAATTGACACCTGTTCTGGCGCGGTGCGATAATCACGGGTATGAACAGCAGGGGTCGCACTTCTTACCGATCCTCATCTTCCTATAGGCATCGATTGCCGGGCCGGGGCGCAGTCCTGGCTCTGGCGCTGCTGGCGCTGCTTGTGCTGGGTGGCTGCGCCGATCCCACCACCAGTCTAATCGCGGCGGCGCGCGTGAATGCGCAGACGATCTCGCTCGATCAGTATCTCCACTTCGTGGAGATCAATAAGAGCCTGTGCCAACTGCAAAATCAACTGACCGGACAGATTACCGCTCCGCTGGATTGGAACAATCCAGACCGGCGCGACGATCTGGCGGCAGTGCGCCGACAATCGCTGGAGCAGTTGGTGACTGCTGAACTGACCAATGAGCGGGCCACAGCCGATCACATCGCAGCGATCAGCCAGAGTGAAGAAGACGCGCTGATCGCCAGGACGCAGCAGTTGGGAGGCATCCCTCCCAGCGATCTCTGGCCCAGCCTGCACAGCACGGCGGATGATTGGCGCCTGCTGGCGCAGCAAGCCTTGCAGCAGCAGGCGGTGCTGCGACTGACGCCGACGGCAACGACGCTTGAGGCGCATGTGGAGTGGATCGCGGTCAAGACGCAGGCGACGGCAGAGCAGGTCTTGACAAAATTACATCAGGGCGCAGACTTTGCGACGCTGGCGGCCCAATACTCGCAGGACCAGACGCGCTCGACGGGTGGGGATGCCGGTATCTTTGTGCCGGGGCAGGAGCCAGCCGCGCTGGATACAGTCTTCTTCCACGCGCCGACGGGAACGGCGCTTGGGCCGATTGCCGTGACCGAACCTGCCGGGCGCTTGTGCTTTGCCTCGTCGCCGGGCGTCGAGCCGCCCATCAGCGCGCCGCAGGGGCCGACGACCTATTACATCGTGCAGGTTCTCTCGCGTGATACCACGCCGATCTTCAATGTGCCCAACCAGCCCAACAACGCCCAGGATGCAGCCTTTGCCAACTGGGTGCGCCAGGGCGCGGCCATCCAGGCGCTGGTCGATTTTTAGGAGCAAGAGTCATGGCGGCTGAAATTGTCATTCTGGGACTGGGACCAGGGCGCTGGGAGGATGTCACGCTGGAGGCGCAGTCGGCGCTGGAACGGGCTGTCGCTGCCGGGCAGATCGTCTATTTTCGGACGCTGCGGCATCCCACCGTTGAGGCCATTCGCGCGCGTTATCCAGGGCTGGCGGCGCGTTCATTTGACGCGCTCTATGAGCAGAGCGCGACGTGGGAAAGCCTCTATGCGGAGATGGCGCGGCAGGTCTGCGCCGCCGCCGATGAACAACCAGGCGCGCAGGTGATCTATGCCGTGCCGGGGCATCCGCTGGTGGGTGAACGCTCGGCGCCGCTGGTGCAGCGATTGGCGGCAGCGCGGGGAATAACGACGCGGCTGGTGGCCGGGCTGTCGTTTCTGGAGCCGGTCTGCGCGGCGCTGGGCATCGATCTGATGGATGGGCTGCAAGTGCTGGACGCCACCGAACTGGCGGGCATTGGGTCGGAGCGCATGGCCGCGACGGTGATTCCGACGCGCCCGGCGCTGGTGGCGCAGGTGTATAATCGGCGGCTGGCAAGCGGGGTGAAGCTGGCGCTGGGCGAACTCTATCCCGATGATTGGGAGGTGCGCCTGGTGCGGGCGGCAGGGGTGCCAGATGTCGAGGCGGTTGTCTCACTGAAGCTGTATGAACTGGATCGCGGCGAGCATGCCGACCATCTGACCTGTGTCTATCTGCCGCCGTTGGATCCGCTGACTCCGCTGCGCGCGCCGGAGACGCTGCGTTATATTACCCAGCGCCTGCGCGCGCCTGATGGCTGCCCCTGGGACCGAAAGCAAACGCACCATTCGCTCAAGCGTTACGTGCTGGAAGAGGCGTATGAGGTGGCCGATGTGCTGGATGAGATCGGGCCGACGCCGCTGCCTGATGCGTTCACGCCGGAAACCGTATCACCCGAACTCGGCCAGAAACTTGCCAACGAACTTGGCGATCTGCTCTTGCAGGTTTATCTGCACGCCGAGGTGGGCCGCCAGGAAGGGCTGTTCACGCTGGGTGATGTGCTGGAGGAGGTGAACGCCAAGCTGATCCGGCGGCATCCGCACGTCTTTGGCGATGTGGAGGTCCGCGACGCCGAGCATGTCCTGCGCAATTGGGAAGAGATTAAAATACGCGAGCGACGCGAGAGCGGCGAGGATGTCAAAGCGGAGAGCCTGCTGCGTGGCATTCCGGTCAATACGCCCGCGCTGGCCTACGCGCAGGAGTTGCAGAAGAAGGCCATGAAGACGGGCTTTGAGTGGCCGCAGGTTGCAGACATTCTGGCGAAGGTGACAGAAGAGGCGCGCGAGGTCAGCGCGGCCATCGAGAGTGGCGATATAGAGCATCAGGCCGAAGAACTCGGCGATCTGTTCTTCTCGCTAGTGGGATTGGCGCGGCGGCTGCATGTAGACGCCGAGGAGACGCTGCGCGCGGCGAACAAGAAGTTTCAGCGGCGCTTTGAGGCGATGGAGGCGCGGGTGCGCGCGCAAGGCCGGGCGTTCGAGTTGCTCTCGCGGGAGGAGTTGCTCGCGCTCTGGCGCGAGGTGAAGCAGGATGAAGATCAGCGTTGAACCCGCGACTGGGCGAGATACGGCTGCTATTGCAGACCTGATTATCGCGCAAGAGACGCGCTGGCACGCGCTTGATGTGGCCCTGCGTCCGGCGCGTTCGCCGCAGGAGGTGACGGCTGCACTGGCTGAGCAGCGCCAGCGGCAGACAGAGCCGCCGCTGGTGGCTCGCGATGCCAGCGGCGGGGTACGCGGCTACGTCGCCACGCGCCTGCGCGAGTTCTCGCCTGAGCGCCAGGGCGACGCCACGCTGCTGGAGGTCTTCAGGCCGCGCACCGGCTTTGCCGAGGATATGAGCTTACCAGCGCCTGAAGAGGAGGACGCTGTTCCTGTAGCCACCGCCTTGCTGGAGGCGGTACAGCATCGCTGGCAGGAGCAGGGGACGCTGGCGGATGTCTGCCGCTGGCCGTATCTGGATACGGCAGTGAATATCTTGCTCCAGCAGGCGGGTTTTGAGGCGTTTCTGCTGCGCGCCTTTCGGCCTCTCGATCCCTTGCCGCCTGCTCAGCGCCCTGTGCCTGCTGATCTGCGCGTCCGGCGGGCGCGCCCGGCGGATGAGGATGTGCTGGTAGACCTCTATCTGGAAGAGAGCAGGTATCACCATCAGCACAGCCCGTTCTTTCGCATGACGCCGGGGCTGGCGGCAGATTTTCGCTCGGTTGTGACGGCGGGCTGGAAGGGAAAAGCCATTGAAGAGGGTGGGCCGCTGGTGATCGTCGTTGAGCATGCAGGCGAGGTCGTAGCGATGGCCTATACCTATCTCGTGCGCGTCAATGATCTGACCAACCGCGACTCTTTGCCGCCAGGGCGCTATGCTGACATCGCTGAGGTGGGCGTGCGCGCGCAGCTACGCGGGCAGGGGATAGGCCGGGCGCTGACGCGGGGCGTCTTTGAGGCTTACGCTGATCTCCAGATCGATGGATATGTGCTGGGCTTTAGCCCACACAATCCGCTCGCCAGCCAGTTCTGGCCGCGTCTTGGTTTTCGTCCTTTCTGGAACCTGTATCAACGGCGACGGGCCGCTCCATCTTTGTAGCATAGGGGAGGCGAGCGATGCTGCTTGCAGTGGACATCAGCAATACGGGCATCAAGTTTGGTCTGTATCAGGGGAGCGAGATGCGCGCGCGCTGGCGCATCTCCACCGTGCGCGAGAAAACCGCCGACGAATACGCCATGCTCCTGGGGGAACTGCTGCGGCACGAGGGCTATAGCTATGGCGATATTGATGTCGTGATGGTTTCCTGCGTGGTCCCCCCGCTGACGCCGGTCTTTGAGGACCTGGCGCTGCACTATTGCGCGCTAGAGGCCATCGTCGTTGATCACACCATGGATGTCGGGGTGCGCCTGCTGACGGAGAACCCCTGGGAGACGGGCACCGATCGCATTATGAGTACATTGGCGGCGCACCGGCTCTACGGTGGCCCGGCGATTGTCATTCAGTGCGGAACGGCGACGAGCTTTGATGTCGTTTCGGCGGAGGGTGATTTCCTGGGTGGAGCGATTGCGCCGGGTATGGGCATCTCGGCAGAGGCGCTGGCGCGGGCGGCCTCGCGGCTCTATCAGGTGGAACTGAAGCCGCCGCCGCGCGCCATCGGGCGCAACACGATCAACTCGATGCAGTCAGGCATTGTCTTTGGACATGTTGGGCTGGTTGAAGGGATGGTGGCGCGTCTGCGCGCCGAATTGCCCGGCGGCGAGCGCGCGAAGATCATTGCGCATGGCGGCCTGGCAGAGATCATTGCGCAGGCCACGCCGGTTATTCAGGTGGTCAATCAATACCTCATCCTTGAAGGGCTACGCCTGGCCTACGAACATCTGAGCAAGAACAGCTAATCACGAGGAAAAATCCATGTCAACTTCTGCGATCACTGTTCGCCCACTGGAAACCGCTGCTGAGCGGGATACGCTTTACTGGCTCTCCTCGCAGGCGTTCAATCCTGGGCAGCCGGATAAAGCGCGCGCCATTGCTGGCAACCGGCGCTATATCGAGCAGGCTCCTGGCTTTGACCCGATCATGCTGCGCGGCGCGTTTCGCGGCGCGACCCTGCTGGGCGGCTATCATATTCAGGAGCGGCTGCTGCGGATCGGGAAAGCCAGCCTGCCGACTGTCTGTATCGGCTCCGTTGTGGCAGACCCCGCGTTTCGACTGCAAGGGGTGGCAACGGCGCTGATGCAGGACGCGATTGCCTACGCGCAGCGCCGGAGACAGGCGCTGCTCCTGCTCGATGGCATTGCGCGCTTTTATCATCGCTTTGGCTATGTTGATATGTTCGATATGACGGAGCAGCGCATCAGCCGGGCAACGACCTGGGCACAGGCGCCCAGCCCCTACGCCGTGCGCCCGACCACGCCGGATGATGCCGCTACACTGCTGGCCCTCTATCAGCGCCATTATGGCCCATATGCGGGCAGCTTTGAGCGGGCGCTGGCGCAGGAGCAGCATCAACTGGCCGGGCGCATGCAGACGAATAACCCGCCGCTGCTGGCGCTGAACGCTGATGGGCAGCCGTCGGGCTATCTGATCTTCCCCTGGGGACCGGATCGCGAGCGCGCCATTGAGGTGGCTGCCGATAGCTTGCCCGCCGTGCTGGCGCTGCTTCAGCATCACGTCCAGGTGCTTGATACCCTGCCGGAGCCGCCTGCTGAACTCTTCTGGCGTGTGCCCTCGGACTCCCCGACTGCCTATCTCCTGATCGATCACCTGCTTGCCTCGGAGACTTCCACATTGCAAGGCCCGGCCAGGGCGTGGTCGGTGCAGAGCCAGACCCATCATCACCCCGACACCGGCTGGCTGGCACGACCTGGCTCGGTGCAGGCGCTGGCCGAGGCGATGCTGCCCGAATGGCAAGAACGCTGGCATCGCGCAGCAGGGCGATGGTCTGGCGCGCTGGTGTTTGAGGTTGGCGAGGAGCGTTTCACGCTTGAAGCGAGCGATGCTGGCGTCCACCTGCTTGAGCAGGCGCCTGCCCAGGCGCAGAGGGTGTTGCTGACGCCGCAGGTCTTGACGCAGGCGCTTTTTGGCTACCGGCCCATCACCTGGGCGCTGGAGCAGGCTGGTCAGCATCTGCCTGATGACCTCTTGCCCGCGCTCCAGGCACTGTTTCCTCCAGTGCAGACGTGGATTGCCGGGTCGGATGATTTTTGAGCCGCGCCTGTCTCCCGGTTTCGCTTTCTGAGAAAGAAGGCAAAAAAATCCGCCTGTACAGGCGGAGGGATCGGCGGCGTCCTATTGTCCCACGGAGCTTCCCCCGCAGTATCGTGGGGGCTGAAGGGCTTAACGACCGTGTTCGGGATGGGAACGGGTGTTCCCCCTTCGCTATTGTCACCGACCCCTCCGCATGCGCAGACGGATGAGAAGATTGCGCAGTGCGAAGCAGAGATAGTATATTCGATTGTTGCGTCATTGTCAAGAGGCTTTCGCGCTCAGAGTGGAGACGAGGGGATTCGAACCCCTGACCCCCTGCGTGCAAAGCAGGTGCTCTCCCAACTGAGCTACGCCCCCCGGTTCGCGGTGTACGGCTGTACGGATCGCGGTGGGCCTTCCTGGACTCGAACCAGGGGCCTCAGTCTTATCAGGACTGCGCTCTAACCACCTGAGCTAAAGGCCCGGTGAGCGCGAAAGCGAGGTGCGAGACCTGCGACAACTCAAGAGTGGCAAGGACATATTGGTCAGAACCAGAACTCCCAAAGGATAAACAAGGACTTGATCGACCTGGAAGCTACCCACTTCCCGAAGAAGTGGATGGTCTCCCTAGAAAGGAGGTGATCCAGCCGCACCTTCCGGTACGGCTACCTTGTTACGACTTCACCCCAGTCACCGATCCCACCCTCGACGCCTGCCCCCAGTCGAAACTGGTTGGCCCAGCGGCTTCAG
>JBJKSJ010000380.1:0-6768 GCA_046704085.1 Ktedonobacterales bacterium
GCCCTGACCCTCCTGGCCGATCAACTGATCGGCGGGCACCTCCAGATCGGTGAAAAAGACCTCGTTCGTCTCGTGGTTGATCATCGTCGCCAGCGGGCGCACCTCGATACTCGCACCCGCCGCGCGCAGGTCCACCAGGAAGAGGCTCAGACCCTGCGTGCGTTCCTTCACGGCTTCGATAGGCGTCGTGCGCGCCAGCAGGAGCATCAAGTCTGAGTGCTGCACGCGCGAGGTAAAGATTTTCTGGCCGTTGACGATATACTGGTCGCCTTTGCGGACGGCCATCGTCTGGATGCGCGTCGTATCAGAGCCAGCGTTCGGTTCGGTGACGCCAAACGCCTGGAGGCGCAGGCGGCCACCGGCAATGCCCGGCAGAAAGCGCTGCTTCTGCTCCACGCTGCCGTGCCGCAGCAGCGCGCCCATGATATACATCTGCGCGTGGCAGGCGGCAGCGTTGCCGCCAGAGCGATTGATCTCCTCCAGGATTATGCTAGCCTCCAGCACACCCAGGCCCGCGCCGCCATATTCCTGGGGGATCAGCGCGGCCAGCCAGCCGCCCTGTGTCAACTCGTCGATAAATGCTTCAGGATAGGCGCGCCGCTGGTCCAGATCGCGCCAGTAGGCATCGGGATACCGCTTGCAGAGATCGCGCACGGCGCCCCGAATAGCCTGCTGCTCATCGCTCAGCCGAAAATCCACGCTGGACCTCCTTGGTGAAAAACGGGTATGAGGTTCTCACTTCGGAAACCCATGCGCGCTTAAGCGGTCCATATGCTGCGCCGAGAGTGACATCCACTTCCGCTGGAGCGTATGCGGGCGCACAGGATGCCCAGCGTTGCGGGCATACTCGCCGCGTGTCGGCCCCATTGCGCCAAGCATCAGACGGGCCGGGCGCGTCTGCCGGGCCACCGGCAAGACGATCACCAGGACGCCATTTCCATAGGTCACATTGGCAAGTTCCCCATCGACGGCCTCTGGCAAATCCAGTTCGCGGTGGTGGCCGCCAGGCCGCCACTCGGTCACAAGCTCATCTTTCATGCCCCGCAGTTCGCCGCGCCACTGGCTCTGGATAATCAGCTTTCCATCGGCGCTCACATCAACGATAATATCCTCTGGCTCGATGCCAGGCATCGGCGCAGAGACCATCAGACGGCTGGCTGTACGATACACATTGACAGGGACATCTTGTGGTGTGATCTGATGTGCCATCTTTGCGCCTCCGGTAAACGATGCCCAAAAGCATCCTTCGCTTTGTTCTGTCTCAATCGCAGGAATCCTGCGTAAAGCACAGCGCCGCAAGCTCTATGCCAGGCTGTATCGATCAGGACTCTGCTGCTGCCACCCAGGCAAGCTGAAAATAGGGCAGCGTCACGCCCGCATCGGCCTCCACAAACGTTACCTGCACAGGCAGGCCAATGCGCACTGCTGCCGGTTCGCTGCCGGTAATCCGGGTCATCATGCGCACGCCCTCCGTAAGTTCGACCAGCGCGACCACAAAGGGAACCTGCCCGGCAAATGGCCCAAAGGCGCGATGGACGACGGTATAGGAGTAGACCGTGCCCGTCCCCTGTGCCTCGACCCAGGAAAGGGTATCACTGAAGCAGTGGGGGCAAAGCGAGCGCGGATAAAAAACAAACTGCTGGCAGGCGGCGCAGTGCTGAATAAGCAGTTTGTGCTGGGCAACGCCCTCCCAGAACGGCCTGGAATCGCCATCCTCCAGCGGGACAGGAATATGCTCGGCCATTCGGCTAGTCCCTCCCCAAAATGATCGTAGCGGCAGATGAAAGCACGCCGCCGGTTCCATGCGCCAGCGCTATCCTGGCATCCGCCACCTGGCGCGGGCCACACTCCCCGCGCAGTTGGCGCGTCGCCTCGATGAGCAGGAAGATGCCATACATGCCCGGATGCGTATAGGACAGGCCGCCGCCATTGGTGTTCAGCGGAAACGACCCGCCCGGCGCAGTCCGCTGGTTGCTGACAAACGTGCCGCCCTCGCCTGGCTGGCAGAAGCCTAGCGCCTCTAGCGTCAGCAGCACTGTGATGGTGAACGAATCGTAGACTTCGACGACATCGATCTCATCATGCCGCACGCCAGCCATCGACAGCGCTGCGCGCCCGGACTGCACCGCGCCCGTCACGGTGAGATCAGGCATATTGGTGATGCCATAATGCGTCAGCGTCTCGCCATGCCCCAGCACCCAGACCGGCTTTTTGCGCGCGCTGCTGGCCCGTTTCGCCGCAGCAACCACCACCGAGCCGCCACCATCGGTGACAAGACAGCAGTCGAGCAGGTGCAGCGGCTCAGCAATCCAGCGCGAGTTCAGCACATCCTCAATCGTGAGGGGCGTGCGCATCATCGCTTTTTCGTTCATCATCGCCCACTTGCGCGTGGCGACGGCAATTTCCGCCAGTTGCTCGCTGGTCGTGCCATACTGGTGCATATGGCGCATGGCCGCCAGCGCGTAGGCGCCCACCGGAGCAGGCAGTCCATAGGGGCGCTCAAATTGCTCGACCAGCGTCGCGTAGGGCATTGGCGGATTACGCGACCGATCAGAACGCTGCGTGCTGCCATAGGTAATCAGGGCTACTTCAAAGCGGCCTGCCTCGATGCCCGCCAGCGCGTGCCCAACATGCGCCTCAAAGGATGAGCCACCAATATTCGTCCCATCCACATAGCTGGGCTGAATCCCTAGATATTCCGCCAGCATCAAGGTCGTTGACCAGGCCCAATTCCCGGCAGTAAAGAGCGCGTCCACCTCGCCGATGCCCAACCCGGCGTCCTCTAACGCGGCTTTGGCTGCCTGTGCCTGCAATTGCAGCACGGTCTTTCCCGGCGTCTCGCCCAGGTCCGACTCGGCCACGCCGACAATCGCCGCGATACGATCCGATCTCATTCGGCCAAGTTCTCCCTTCGCAGTGCTGCGAAAGATCGCTGTTTTGGCCCTCAGTGTAGCATGGCTGCGGCATATGCGCCAGGGGGCTGGCGGTTAAAACCGCCAACCGACTCCCTGTAGGCAACCCCTCTTGACGGGCTGGACCTGATATGCTAGGATGCCCCAGGAGCAAGGTAGAGGCTTGGCAGAGTGAGGACTATGCCTGGAGGCGCCAGAGGAGAAAGCGATGCCGGTTGCTGGTTCGGCTATCCATCTCACTGAAAGACAACTCATCCGACTGCGGGGCATTGTCCAGTCAGAGTATGCCGCGTTTGGCTGGCAGTTACCTCCAGCGCAAGTCGATATACTGGCTATCAGCGTGGCGCGCACCTGCATGGGTCTCAACGGAGTCTACAGCGAATCAGGGGCCCGCAGAGTGGCCCGCACCTGGGCCTGGCTGCGAGCGGATGTCTTCCCCGGCGATCCCCTCATTGCCTACGCGCAGGCGGTCATCGAGCGCGAACGAAATACCTGGAAGCTGACCATGCTGCCTGGCTCCGATGTGCGCCGGATGGCGCTCGATTCGCTCTACTTCACCTATATGCGCACCGGCAGTTATGCACTCAGCGAGGTCTGGGAGAACGCTCGCGCCTTCGCGCGCGGCGTCACGCCTGGGCACTAGAGCGATCCCCCAAACTGCACGCCTGGCTATGACCTCTGCTGGTGAGCAGCCAGGAGAAGCAAGCGGGTTGCTTAACAAAACCTCTGGCTAGCTTTTCGCCCCATTATGCAGCGCCTGGAAGACCCGCTCCGGCGTCATGGGAATCTGCGTCACGCGCACGCCTGTGGCATCGGCGATGGCATTAGCGATGACAGCGGCTCCCGGAATGACCGGTGGCTCGCCAACACCTTTTGCCCCAAAGGGACCATGCGCCGAGGCCACCTCAACCAGCATTGTGTCGATCTTGGGCGCAACCCGCGCCCCCGGAATGGCATAGTCCATGAAGCTGCTGTTGAGCAACTGGCCCTGCGCATCGTAGAGCATCTGCTCGTAGAGCGCCCAGCCAAGCCCCTGCACTATGCCACCCATGATCTGCCCCTCAACCTCGGCAGGGTTCAAGGCAAAGCCCACGTCCTGCGCGGCGGCGTAGTCCAGCACCGTCGTCTGGCCGGTCTCTGGGTCCACTGCCACGCGCGCCAGGTGCGCGGTGAACATCGGCGATCCGCCGGTGATTGCTACCGAGCCGCGCCCAAAAACCGGCTCGTAGCGCGCGCCAAAGCTCATGCTCCCCAGTGCAATATCCTTGAGATCGATGCCGCGCGATGACAGGCCGCGCACCTGCACGCGCTGCGGGATGAGTTCCAGATCGCCCGGCGCGGCCTCCAGCCGGTCGGCGGCAATCTCCAAAATCTGGCGGCGCGCATCCTCGGCAGCCTGTTTGACAGCGGCGCCCAGCGTGTAGGTGACTTTGCTGCCGCCGGTTGCGCCCATAAACGGGGCGGAGTCGCTATCTCCATGCACCAGCCTGATCGACTCAGGCGGCTGGTTCAGGATTTCAGCCGCGATCAGCTTCATCGTCGTATCCGTGCCGGTGAGATCCACTGACCCCACGACCAGCGTCAATGTCCCATCGCGGTCCATCCGGCAGGCCGCAGCGGCAGGCTCCAGGCCGCCGGGCCAGCCACCTACCGCCAGCCCAACGCCAATCTTGCGGCCTTGCGCGTCGGTCTCGTTGGGGCGGCGCTCCTTCCAGAGCGGATGCTCAGCAACCTTTTCCAGGCATTGGCGCAGACCAATCGCCGGGAAAGTCGCGCCATCGGCGCGCTTATCGCCCTCGACAATCGCGTTGCGCAGGCGAAATTCCACCGGGTCCAGCCCCAGCGCGCGTGCCATCGCGTCCATATGCGACTCCAGGGCAAATGTGGACTGGGGCGAGCCAGGCGCGCGATAGGCGCCCACGCCCGGCTTATGCGTCAGTACCTCGTAGCCGCGCAGATCGAGGTTGGGGCAGCGGTAATAGCTGCCGATCATCACCGCGCCAATGCCAGCAGGCGCTCCCCGAAAGGCGCCGCTGTCAAAGACCAGCTTTGCCTGTATCGCTGTGAGCGTGCCATCGCGCCTTGCGCCCATCTTGAGCGTGATAATGCTTTGCGGGGCTGGGTTGCCGGCCAGAAAATCATCGCTGCGTGTAAAGCTGAGCAGCACCGGCTTGCGTACCGCCAACGCCAGCGCCGCCGCCAGTGGCTCCAGCAGGATAAACTTGCCACCAAAACCGCCGCCAACTGGCATCGCCACCATCCGTATCTGATGCTCTGGCAGGTTCAGTGCGGCGGCAACTTCAGAGCGCGCCTCAAACATGGCCTGAGTGCTGGCCCAGACGGTGATATTGCCGAGGGGATCAATGGACGCGGCGGCGGCCTGCGTCTCCATATAGCTCTGATGGACCATGCGGGTGCGATAGGTCTCTTCCAGCACTATATCAGCCTCGCGAAAGCCTTCTTCCACATTGCCACGCTTGATATGAGGATGGGCGGGGACATTCACCGAGAGTTCCTCAGTTTCGCCAGCATCTTCAGATTGCGCAACGGCAGCATGCGCTCCCGCGTCAACATCATCCACTTCGCGGGAAAGGTGTGGATGCACTGGTGGCGACCCAGGCTGCATGGCTGCCAGGGGATCGCTCACGACCTCTAGCGGGTCATAATCAATAGCCACCAGATCAGCCGCATCCTGGGCAACCGCCGGGTCCGATGCCAGGGCAATGGCGACTGGCTGGCCGCGAAACATGACGTAGTCGCGGGCCAGCGGCGCGCGATGGCGCGAGGATTCGGCGCGCTCGTTTCTGGTCAAAGGCAGATCATCGGCAGTCACTATCGCCGCAACGCCAGGGAGCGCCAGCGCCGCGCTCTTATCGATGCCCAGAATACGGGCATGCGCGTAGGGACTCAGGATTGGGCGAGCATGCAGTAACCCCTCAAGAGGGAGATCAGCCGTATAGCGAGTCTGGCCGGTGAGCTTTTCTGGCCCATCCACACGGCGCGTGGAGTGGCCCAGGTAGGTGTGGTCTGGCATAATGCGCGTATTCCTCACTTTACCTTGAACAGCCTGGTTTTTGTATCACGATACTTGTAATTGTACCGTGATGCCCTGAACGATTGCCAGATGTATATCATAGCGCGCCACCCGGACCATTTTCCACTGCTCCCTTGTGTCCGTATGGACATATCTCTGGAAGAGCATACTTGCAGGGCAGACAGGCTCTTCATTATAGCTCCTATTTTAGAGGTGGTAGAAAGAGCTACCAGGCCATTATTAGCTCTGCTTTGCTTCATATCTATCTCCATTGATGTGTTGTCACCAAATGGGCGCAATCTGGCCGCCAAAATACCCTATTGTGCTTGCTCCATCACTCTGTTAAGATTGCCTCCGAAGCAGACGCGCGAGCCTTGATGGACCTGGGAGGCAGCGCGCGGTCAGGGCGTGGAATAGGGCCATGCGCCGCCTGAAGCGCGGCATGCTTCATGTACATTGAAAATTGACTGTTGCCTGCAACGCAGGAAAGGAATGCGGCAATGTCCAGCGAGAATCCAGAGATGGATGCGCAGGAGAATCCAGACGGTTCCGAGATCGAGGTAGCCGTGCTGGCAGATAATTCGGGGTCGGCAGCGCAAGCCGAAATGGCAGGGGACGATGCCCAGGAGCATGCGGAGCAACTTACCATAGATCGTTCTGAGACGGCGGAAGCAGCAGAGGAATCGCACGCGGAGAGCGGTGAGCAGGAAGCGTCCGATGAAGCTGAAGCCAACGTCGTCGTTATCAACGATATTGCCAGCGAGGAAGGCGATCAGCCGGAAACACTGGTAGAACTGGCCGGAGTACTGACCGAAGCGCCCC
>JBJKSJ010000381.1:0-22584 GCA_046704085.1 Ktedonobacterales bacterium
TTGCGGGGCAGGCCAGAGGTGATCACGACAATATCCGACCCGGCGGTTTCGTCGTAGCCATTGCTGCCAGTGACCAGCGAATCATAGCCCACGACTGGCCCAGCTTCCAGCAGGTCCAGCGCCTTGCCCATCGGCATATTCGGGATGACATCCACCAGCACCACATCCGCATAATCGCGTTCGGCGATGCGCTGGCCCAACGTTGCACCCACCATACCGGCCCCAACGACGGTTATCTTCTTTCGCATCGATTACGTCCCCTTCTCAAGAGTGAAGATAGAAAGTGGCAACCGAAAGCGCCGTTCTCGATTGTATCACACCTTCTCTGGCACATGCCTGATGTTTCCGCTTCAGACGAGGGAAGCGCTCACTCTTTTTTGAGGCGCCAGACCAGACGCTGCCATTGCGAGGCCGCCGTCTTCAAGAGATCACTGCTGATGGTAGATTCGGTCTCGGCAGCGTCCTCAGCGGCGGCGCCAGGTCCGTCTGGAGGGGCAGGGGGCAGCTTATCGGTCAGCCTGGACTGCGGGCGGGGGGCACGCTCTGACGCAGGATGGGCAGAGGGGTCGGCTGGATGGCCCGTCGCTTGACGCAACGGCGGCAGTGTGATGGGGGGCAGCGAGGGATCGCGTGGCTTCCCCAACCCGGACCAGGGGCGCGCCGCTGGCGGTGGAGTCGATGCAGTATTGGTTGACGGGGTCGGAGCCTTCTGTTCTGTATGAGCATCAGCCTGCTGGGAAGTACGTAGATTCGATAGCTTGCGCTCAAGGTGGGCATCGTCCAGGTGCATCGGCAGGCGTAGATTCAGTGGTCTGCGTTCCGGGCGAGCGTCAGGCGGCTGGGCTGGTTGATTTGGCGCGTTGCGCTCTGGCTGGAGGTCAGGCTGGCTCGTCGCCGTCCCCGTATCTGCTACCAGGGCCGCTTTGCGCTCCGGCTCAGCAGACGCGACAGATGAAGCCCAGCGCCGCAGTTCAGCCTCAAATTCCCCGGCGCTGCTGTAGCGGCGTTCGCGGTCACGCTCCATCGCTTTCAGCAGCATGGCTTCTAGCTCCGCCGGGATAGCAGGCTCCAGCATGTGGGGCGCTTCCAGTGGCCCAGAGATAATCGCGTGGCTCAATTCCGCCAGGCTCTTCCCGCGAAACGGACGCTGGCCGGTGATCATCTCATAGAGAGCCACTCCCAGCGCATAGACATCCGCGCGCCCATCCAGTTGACGCCCCAACAACTGCTCCGGCGAGACATAATAGAGGCTCCCAACCACCGTGCCCACGCGCGTGATCGTATTCACGCCTGCTACCCGCGCCAGCCCAAAATCCACCACCTTCACCTTGCCCCAGCGGTCCAGCATCATATTTTCCGGCTTGATGTCTCGATGGACCATCCGCGCTTCCCGATGGGCATACTCAAGCGCAGAAGCCACCTGCATCACGATCTCCACCGCACTCGACACCGGCAGCTTCCCATTTTGTTTCAGAAGCTGGGTCACAGTTGGGCCGGAGATATATTCCATCGCAAAATAGAGCAAGTCCTCGGAGCGACCAGCATCATAGACCTGGACAATATTGGGGTGGTTGAGCGAAGCCACCAGGCGCGCCTCGCGGATAAAGCGGGTGACAAAAGACTCATCGCTGACCAGACCCTCCAGCAGCACCTTCACCGCAACCACCCGATCAAGTGTTACCTGACGCCCACGATAGACAATACCCATCGCCCCGCGTCCAATCTCTTCCTCCAGTTCATAGACGCCCAGACGCTTCCCTGGAAATGGTGGCACGTTCTTCACCCCTGCACCAGCGATGTGATAGCCGCAGCGCCTTCCATGATAGCCGACCCTACAGCCTTCTACTCCCTGTAACGAAGACC
This sequence comes from Ktedonobacterales bacterium, assembly GCA_046704085.1. Classification (GTDB taxonomy): domain Bacteria; phylum Chloroflexota; class Ktedonobacteria; order Ktedonobacterales; family DATBGS01; genus DATBHW01. The sequence goes on from JBJKSJ010000381.1 coordinate 1,864, forward strand.
CCCTCTTTCTGTCACACAACAAGTGTAATTGACCCAGGCAAGCGAGTTTCCCGCTACGCGCCCGGCTTGTGCTGCTCGCTGCGCAGGCGCTCGATAACTGTCGCGTCCATACTGGTGCTTTGCTGTGCCGTTGGGAATGCCCGATTGCGCACATCCGCAGCATACGCCGTCGCCGCATCCAGGATGATCTTGCCCATCTCGGCATAATGTCGGGCGTGTTTGGGCGTAAAATCAGGGAAGAGGCCCAGCAGATCATGGATCACCTGCACCTCGCCATCGCAGCGCGGGCCAGCCCCAATGCCAATCGTCGGCACGCTCACCCGCTCGGTAATCAGCGCGGCCAGTTCCGTTGGCACCAACTCCAGCACAATGCTAAAGACTCCCGCCTGCTCCAGCGCCGCCGCGTCTTCCAGAATGGCACGCGCAGCAGCCTCGGTCTTACCCTGCACCTTAAAGCCGCCTGTCGCGTTCACTGACTGCGGCGTCAGGCCCAGATGCCCCATCACCGGAATGCCCGCCTCCACCAGCGCGTGAACCGCCTCGGCGACACGCCTGCCGCCCTCCAGCTTCACCGCCTGAACGCCGGCCTCTTTCATCACCCGTCCAGCGTTGCGCATCGTCTCCTCGCGGCTCACCTGAAACGTTAGGAATGGCAGATCGGCCACCACCATTGCCTTCTTTGACCCGCGTACCACGGCCTGGCTGTGCCGGATAATATCCTCCAACGTCACTGGCAGCGTGGAATCAAAGCCCAACACCACCATGCCCAGCGTATCGCCAACGAGCAGGATAGGCACACCCGCCGCGTCCAGGATAGAAGCAGTGGAGTAATCATACGCCGTGAGCATCGGGATACGCTCGCCGCGCTGTTTCATCGCGCGCAATTGATCGGGGGTTGTCCGCATCGATCTTTCCCTCCTGATGAAAAGATAGGCATCAGAGAAGATGAGGTATCATGGAATCGTCACAAGGGTAGAGGCAGCTTACTCGATGGATTGATCAGCCAGGATGTTTTGAAGCGCCTGGTACTGGGCTTCGCCCAGTCGCCCTCTAGCCAGGGCCACCGGCAGGCTCAAACGCCCCAACGCGCGATAGACTTCATTGAGCAGCACCGCGTCGGGCGCCTGCTCCTCCTGCTGCGCGGCCAGGTAGGCCAGATGGGCGCGCACTGTGCCCAGATCACCGCGCGCAAGAGGGCCAGTCAGGCTCTCCGGCAGGCCAAGCTGGCCCAGGTTCGCCACCGTACTCTGCAACAGAGGCAAAAGGGCCACCAGCGCCTCCTCACGCGAGACGCCGAAACGCGCCCAGAGATCGGCAGCAGCCGCCACGAGCGCCACTGTATAGTTGGAAACCAGCACAGCGGCTAGGTGATAGGGCACGCGATCTTCCGCCGCGAGTAAAACTGCCCGCGCCCCCAGGCGCCTTGCCATCTCGGCAAGCACGGCGGCCAGGGGCGCGGGCGCTTCAATTGCAAACGTACACCCGGCCAGCCGCGCCCGCGCTTCAGCAGCATGGGCAGGGCGGGCACGCGGAATACTCAACAGAGGATGAAACGAGCCATAGAGCGCGCCCTGCTCGCCAGCGCCAAGCAGCGCCCGCGCTGGTGTGGCCCCACTGCAATGGACCACTGCCTGACCATGCCGCCAGGGGACAGCAGCAGCCACCGCAGCAATCGCGTCATCCGGCACAGCAAGCAGAATCAACTCGGCCAGGTCGGCAACCGCAGCAGGAGAGGAGACCGCGCGGCAGCCGGGAAGCTGCTCCGCCAGCCAGGCGGCAGCGTCAGATGTGCGACCAGCCAGCGCCACTACTGGATAGCCGCCCGCCGCGAGCCCCCAGGCCAGGGTCGTCCCCACTGCGCCAACCCCTACCACCCCCAGACGGGGCAACACTCCGGCGCTCTTGAGCGGCGAAATTGATGCTTGCTCGCGCGACATAGCAGCAGCGCGACCCTCCCTGACGGGCAGTTCGTGAAAATAAAGGCTCAGCTAATCAAGATAATCTTTTAAGAGTCGGCTCGACATCGGATGCCGGAGCTTGCGGATCGCGCGCTCCTCAATCTGGCGCACGCGCTCGCGTGTCACCTTCAGCCGACGTCCCACTTCCTCCAGGGTATGGTCCTGGTCATCCAACAGGCCAAAGCGCAGTTCAATCACCTGGCGCTCGCGCAGCGTCAGATTATCCAAGACCCGCCGCACCTCCTCACGCAGCAGGTGGCGATCAGTGGTCTCTACCGGGCCAATCGTGCGCTCATCTTCAAGAATATCGCCCAGCGTATTCTCTTCCTCATCAGAGAGCGGGGCATCCAGCGAGAAGACCTTCTCGGCCCAGACCAGCAGTTCACTCACTCGATCTGGGGACATGCTTAACGCCGCGCCAATCGCTTCCGGTGTTGGCTCACGCCCCAGGTCTTGATACAACTGGCGCATCATGCGCTTCACGCGCATGACCTCTTCCATGATGTAGACAGGCAGGCGCACCGCTCGTGTCCCTTCAAGGATCGAGCGGGTGATGGCTTGCTTAATCCACCACGTCGCATACGTTGAAAAACGGAACCCTTTCCGAAAATCAAACTTGGTGACCGCGCGAATCAGGCCAATATTCCCCTCGCCGATCAAATCTTCCAGGGACAGTCCCTGACCAACATACTTTTTGGCAATACTGACGACTAACCTTAGATTGGCCTCGATGAGCTGATTGCGCGCTTCCCGGTCGCCCGCTTCCGCGCGTTCAGCTAGCATCACCTCGCGGCTGGCTGAGAGCAGAGGGATACGAGCGATCTCACGCAGATAGAGGCGCAGGCTATCACTCTGGGCCAGATTGCTCAGATCGGCGGAGTCCGTCTCGCGGGCGCTCTCTCGCTCTGAATCAACCTCAGCCACCTTTTCCGCTTCATAAACCGCTTCTTGATCTTCGATGCTCATACGATCAGTCATCCCTCCTCTGTACACGGCGCAGTATAACACCCGCAGTCGAGAAAGCGCAAGTGCCACCAGGCCGCTCTACCCTCGCTCTCAGGCGGTCTGAATGCCAGCAAGCGAGAGAGAAAAACAGAAGCAACCACAGTATAGCACCCTCCGCAGCATTCCTCCAGTTTAGGGAAGAGAGCGATCCCAGACAAAGCAAAAAGCAGGCAGACGATTGTCTGCCTGCTTCGTCAGTCACCCCGGCGGGACTCGAACCCGCATAACACGGCTTAGAAGGCCGTTGCCTTATCCATTAGGCCACGGGGTGCTGCGCGTCTGGGGCACACGCCCCTGCACACTCTTGGATTGTAAAACATACCCAGTCGGCTGTCAAACCACCAGCGTCGGGCAAAGACAAGGACACAGCCTTGCCTGGCATATTCTCGCTCCCAGTGTTGCGCTCTGCACCATGCCCTGCTATCATGTAAACAGACGCGCTGTTTTGTCTATCAGCTAAGAGGCTCTGAAGAAGCGAATGATTGCTGCCATTATCCTGGCTGCTGGGCAATCCAGCCGCATGGGACAGCACAAGCTACTCCTGCCCTTTCGCGAAAAACCCATCCTGCTCCATGTCGTCGATCACGCCCTGGCCGCCGGTTTCGATGAAACGCTGGTCGTCGTTGGCTACCATGCAGACGACGTGCGCAGGTTGCTGGCCGGGCGCCCAGTACGCATCGCCGAAAATCCCGACTTCTCTCAAGGGCAAAGCACCTCGGTCCGCGTCGGCATTGCCGCGCTGGCTCCATCGACGGAGGCCGCTATCATCCTTCTGGGCGATCAACCGCTGGTGGATGCAGCCACGCTGAACATGCTCCTGGCTGCCTGGCGCCATACCACCCGGCCCATTGTCGCTCCATTTTATCAGGGCCAGCGCGGCAACCCGGTCCTCTTTGCCCGGACGCTCTTCCCAGAACTCAGCAATGTTACCGGCGATCAGGGGGGCCGCGAAGTGCTTCAGCATCACGCCCACGAGATCGAGCCGGTTCTAATCACCAATCCCGACGCCGCCCAGGACATTGATACCTGGCAGGAATACCAGGCGCTGCTCAAGCGCATGGAATACTCCCAAGAGGACCACTAGAGCGATCTGGTCACGCGCATACACCCTGAAAAAGGAGCAGCAGGATGGCTGGAAACCATGACGCCAACTCGCCAATGGAGATCAAAGCAAACTATCGTGGCCGAGCGTTCACCTCTGATCTGACGGGCCAGGAGTTCTGGCTGGTGGTTGACAAGGGCTTTCTGCCCATGGGTCTGGTCCTGGGCAACTGCATCTACTCGATGGGCGCTGTACGCAACTGGCTTGCCAGCTTTAAGGCCAACTTCCAGGGCGAGATTAAAGAGTATTCCCAACTGATGTATCAGGCGCGCGAACTCGCGCTCAGTCGCATGCAATGGGAAGCAGATCGCCTGGGCGCCGATGGGGTCATTGGCGTTGATATTAAAGTAGAGTACCTGCACAACGGCGAGTGGATGGAGGTAACGGCAGTAGGTACGGCGGTCCGCAAGATATACGACGTGCCCCCCGGCCAGGGACGCTTTGGGGCCGAACTCAATCCCTGGGTGAGCCAGCAAAAGTAACCGACGCACTCCGATCTTCGTCTCTGCACCTGAGTGAAGATTCCAGGAGAGTGCAAGGTGTCTCTATCTGTCAGGATGAGCAGCTGGCGACAGGGTTTTGCTGATCTGCTGAGCCAGCCCCGTTACGTTTCGATCCTTACCTTTGCGCTGGCGCTGATTGTGCGCGTGACCTACAACCTTACAGTGGCGCACAACTATATCCCCGTCCACGACGCCGCAGAATACGACCAACTTGCGCGCCATCTGCTCGACTGGCAGTGCTACTGTAGCACCGCGCCCACCCACCCGACGACCTACCGACCACCAGTCTTCCCATTCTTTCTGGCTGGCGTCTATCTGGTCAGTGGCGCCGATCCCCTCCATGCGCGGCTCGCGCTGAGCATTGTCGGCTCCATTACTTGTGTGTTGGTCAGCATCATAGCGCGAGATCTCTTCGGTAAACGCGCCGGTCTCCTGGCTGGAGTGCTTGCAGCGACCTATCCTCAACTCTTCATCTTCGATGCCTGGCTTTACAGCGAGTCGCTGGCGATCTGCCTCTTTGTTGCAAGCTGCCTGGCAGCAATGCGTGTCGTGCGTCAACCGATCAGTTGGAGGTGGCTGCTCGTTGGCGCCTTGTTCGGCCTGACAGCCCTGGTGCGGCCAAATGGCGTCTATGCGCTGGTGGCTGTCTTCTTATGGGCCATCCTGGCCCTCTGGAAACACGCGCTCACTTTGAGGCGCGCCGCTGCTGGGGTTACGCTCATCGTTCTTGGCTGCTTGATCATCATCACTCCCTGGGCCATCCGCAACGCGCTGGTGACACGGGGCGCCTTTATCCCACTCAGCACCGGCAGTGGCATCGTGATCGCCGGGGCATATAACGACAGAGCCTATGCAGACCCAAGCTTTCGCGGCACCTGGATCAATCCCCTCTCCGTACCAGGGGATGCCGCCAGCATGCAGCAATTCCCCAGTGATTGCTGGGGCGTCTGCGAAGTCGCCCGTGATGAAACTGCCAGGGATTTAGGAATACACTGGGTATTGACTCATCTCCAATTGATACCTGGATTGATCGGGCTGCGCCTCGTGCAATTCTGGTCTCCGGCTTCTCCCCCCACAGAAGCTGGCTTGCCCATCCGGTATTGGTTGGCCGCTTTGTATCCAGCGGCCATCATCTGCCTGGCGGGCATCGGTCTCTTCGTCCTGAACTGGCGGCGGCTGGATGGGCTTCTACCGCTCCTCTTTGGCGCTGTGATCATCGCGGGCGCGCTCGTCTTCTATGGCAGTCCGCGCATGCGCGCCCCACTTGAGCCATTCCTGATCATTCTGGCGAGCGGCGCCATCCTCTGGCTGAGCGCGCGCGGGCGGAGCATCTACCAGCGTCTCTCAAAACAAGAGCGGGAGCCAGTGGTCGCCAGAGCATCCGCACAGACAAGGGCAGGCGTGCAGGCACCTCACACAGTTGATGAGCAGTAGCATCCAAATGTCCTGGTAGTACGCCCATTTGCTTGACGATAGACACTGCCTATGCTACGCTTGTGTCACTCCATCATAACGCTTGAAAGCACCTCCCGGTGGTGTGCAGGCGCGCAACGTCTGTGAGCATAAATCTGAAGATACCCTGGGATCGCTCAAGAGACTTCTCTTCCTGGAGGCTGGGGCTATGACCGAAAAAGAACGGCTAGAAAAACAGGCGCAATCGTTTGAATTTTATGCTGGGCTGATCGAGCGGGCAGTCGGTCGTGGAGCACCGCTGCCGGTGTGGGGGCCAACTACTGCTGAAGAATATCGGCATCTGGCCCAGGAATATCGCCGCCGCGCTGCGCTGCTGGGGGAACAGGAAAAAGCGCAAGCTCCAGATCGGGGCAAAGTAGACGCCGCAGCAGTCACCCCCCAAATGGGGCAGTAACACGCCAGGCCATTGATGGCCTTGATGCGCATGGGCACGCCTATAGACTGGCGCCGACCTATCAGGCACCCCTTTTCGAGTTCTTGACAAATATGCTAGAGTGAGGCTGAATGTGGAGGTCCAGGCAGTCCAGGCCATGCTAACCATGTGGAGCGCCCTGATTGGCGCGCCGCGTCACTCCTGCCGGGAGCCGAGGTATGACAGAGCAGTTTCTCTCCACCAGCCGTTTGGGGAATGTCATCCAACTCATCGCCCTGGGGAAGCAGACGGGTGTGCTAAAAGTTATGCGCGGTCAAGGATCTACTCGTGAGCAAGGTGAGATTCATTTCGTCGATGGGCAACCAACCTTTGCTATGCTGGGACAATTAGTAGGAAATGCGGCTTTGAACGTCTTCCAGAACTGGGGTGAAAGCCTGTACGCCTTCCTTGAAGGCCCGCTGGCGCCAACACAACGACCAGCGTATCCAGCCGATCCTCCTGGTCGGTCGGGTGAGTCCACGCTGCCACCAACAGGCGCCCTGGGAACACGCTCCACCCCCCGCTTCCCAGCAGCCCCAGGTCACCCAACGCCAGGGAATCCGTCCTGGACCAGCCCGCTGCCCACGAACCCTGGTTTTGACCCAGGCGCGGGCGACAGGAATACAGGAACCCTCTCTCGCAACAACAGAGTCAGCGATATGCGTCCAGGGCCATTGCCGCCCTCACCCATGCGACACGAAACGCTCCAGGCGCACTATACGCCTCGGCGTTTGGCATCAATGGACCGCCTGGACAGCCTCCCACTAGATCGACGTGAACGCATGGTACTGCTGCTTATCGATGGCCGGCGCAGCCTGGCCGATCTGGTGCGACTGACCCGGCGCAGTGAGCAAGAGGTGCGTGTCATCCTCTCGCATCTGGCTGCGCTACGCTTGATTGAGTAAAGCGCTACCGTAAGATCCATCGTTCTTACGGAGCAGGATTATTATCAATAAGCAATGGATAGCCAGGTCGAGGGGAAGTGAGCTTCACCGGACTCTTAATCTGCCACCTCGTAGGAGGAGACGCTCTATGAAGCCAAAACGCTTGCGGCTCGGGATCCGCGCTCAGCTTACCTGTATCGTCCTGGTTGCTGCGCTGCTGAGTACCATTGCCACTCTCTATATCGCCAATAGCGCGATCCAAAGCTATGTCATCGACCAGGCCAAGCAGCGCGAAGCACGCAACCTGGATGTCGCCTTGCTGGTCCTTCATACAGAATTTGGCGATAACGTCTCCATTGATGTAAGCGGCCACCTTGTCGCCGATTCTCCGTTGTCTGCTGGCAGCGCCGGGTTAGGTCCGGGAAACGTGAACGATTTTCGCCCTTATCCGCTCAACGATGACGTGGACTACGTAGATGAAGTCCAGCACCTTGCTGGCAGCGATGTGACGGTCTATCAATGCGCCAACGAGCGCGGCGACCTGATTCCCGGCGGCTGCCCGATGATTTCTTCGACCCTGGCAAAAACAGGCGCCGCGCAGAACGAGAAGCTAAACGACCCCGTTCTCCAGTACATGAAGAGTCATTCCTCCCTGGTAGAAGAAGATACCGTCAGCGGGGTGCAGTATATCGCTGCCTATCAGGCTCTGTATAGCCCGCAGCACGATTTTATCGGCGTCCTGTTTGTTGGTGAACCCCTGGCAGGCATCCAGGATTTGATCTTCCATACCACCCTTCAACTTGCCATCGTCGGCGGCCTTATCATGGTGGTCGGCGCGATTTTCGCCATCTTGTTGGCCCAGGCAATCACCAGCACCCTCCAATCCGCCGCCCGGCAGGTAAGTTCGGCCTCTACCAAGTTCGGCACCATCGCAGCCCAGCAATCCAGTGGCTCTGCTCAACAGGTATGGGCCATTAACGCGATCTCCCAGGCTCTGCGGAACCTTTCGGAAACAGCCACTGACGTTGCCAGGCGCTCAGAACAGCTTGCGCAGATGGGCATGCAAGTCATCCAGCGCCGCTCTGAGATTTCCCCGACACAGATGGATTCGATCATCAACTATATGACCCGCTCTACGCACGATATTAGCGTCCAGAGTCGCCAGCAAGCCTCCACTGTAGATCGCATGAATGGGGCAATGCAGGCAGTCATGGAGGTGGCTCAGCAAGTAGCACATGATAGCCAACAAACAACCGAAGGCGCTGAACGCCTGGAGCAAGTGGTCGGCCAGTTGCAGCGGCTGGTCGGCGCCCATGATCTTGTAGGCGCCAGGGAGGGACCTGACAAGATGAGTACGCTCAAAAGTAACGTCGAGCCACCAAGCGAGACGACTGGCTCGCCAGGAGTAGTGAGCATGCTTACGCCAGCCCCACTCACGCCCGTTGTTCGCTCCGCGCGGCCATTACAGGCCGGGAAGGCGTCCCCCGGAACGCCTGTATTGCCTCCCCTGCCCACATCACCCAGCGGCGCCCTGAACACCAAGGCTCCCGGCCAATCGCTCTTCCCATCAGGGGGGTGGGGCAAACCCACCCCTGGCGAGCCAAAGCCGCGCTCAGGGTCCCTGCGCCCGCCCACCCGCACTGGTTCAAGCGCCGCTCCAGGCTCATTCCCACCGTTTGAACCAGGAAACCTCTTCCCAGAGAACGGAAATAACAGTCCAAGGTATCCAGAACCCCGACATGATCCGAGAGGAAGGAAATAACCGCCGATGTATGAAGATCAGTTGAAACGGGTTGAACTGTTCGAGAACCTTGATAAAAAAGAACTGCGTCTGCTCGCAAAGACCTGCACAGAGCGACAATATGCCGCCGACGCCGTGTTAATGCAAGAAGGGGAGGCTGGAGCGGGCCTGTTCATTCTCATTGAAGGGAAGGTTCGCGTCACCCAATCAGGCGGCACAGGACAACCGCCTCGTGAAATTACCACGCTTTCAGCCGGCGAAGTCATTGGAGAAATGGCATTGCTCGACGATCTGCCGCGTTCGGCCACTGTAACCGCGATTGAGCCGTGTCGCTGCCTCCTCATCCCTGTCTGGGATTTCCGCGCCACCCTGCGTGAATCGCCTGAAATTGCTATCAAATTGCTTATCCAACTCAGCAGGCGGCTGCGCAAAACCGAGCAGCAACTGCATAAGTAGCCCGCGATCCAGCCAGACAGGGGAGCGTTTTAGTTCGCTCCCCTGCTTTAGTGTTTACTGCGCCGCAGGAGTTCATCCATCTCCTGGCGCATCTCTTCGAGGTCGCTAAAGGAGCGATAGACGCTGGCAAAGCGGATATAGGCAATGCTATCCATCGTGGCAAGCTTCTCCATCACCATCTCCCCAATCACCTGGCTTGCCACCTCTGTTCGCCCTAGTTGATACAGCGCCTGCTCGATTTCCTCGACCGCGTTTTCAAGCTCGCCAACAGGCAGCGGGCGCTTTTCGCAGGCGCGCCGGATACCTCGATAGAGTTTCTCACGATCATACGGCTCACGGCGCCCATCACGCTTGACCACCAATAACTGCGCCGTTTCCACCCGCTCATAGGTGCTAAACTTGCGGCCACAATCTTTGCACCGTCTGCGCCGATGAATCCCATCGCCCGCATCGCGGGAGTCCGTAACCATTGATTCGTGGCCGCCGCAAAATGGACATTTCATACAACTTGTCGCGCCCGCTTCAAGCGTTCGCACTCCTCACCAGTGTAAAGGCCACCCAACCTTCCATCGGGCCAGAGGGTTTCCATCCCAGCCTCCACAGCAGCATCGGGAAATAGAGGTATGGAATCACATGCTGTATCATACCACAGATGGCTTTCTCAGACATACTGGTGATAAAAAAAGCGCAGAGCTTGCAGTTCGTTAGCGCGCGCAGGTGAAGAGCGCGGCGGTGGACTGAAAGCTTTCAGTCCTCCGCCGCGTCAGAGCGATGCTGGAGTGCGGAACAAGACACTAGGCGCTGACACCGACTGGAACGGGCGCCAGCCGCGCCGTTGCACGCGCCGCATCTGCTGCACTGACGGCAGACGGCTGCATTTTCCCAATATAACCAGAGCGGAGCCTGGCGCCCTCGCGCCAGTAGGCATACCAGTAAGGCCCGTGCCCTGCCCCCATCTTACAGGTGCCACAGGTGGGCTTACCACATTTACGGTATTGAAGTTGATACGTAATATGCAGGTCTGCTGGTAACTGAGCCATCGGAGTCTACCTCCATCCGCTCCGCGCGGCGTTTGATGAGATTTCGGCGAGCGCGCCAGCAGAAGCTTGCTCTTGCTATGCGCTGATCCTGCTTCCCGACTGCCGCTCGCTTTCACTGAGAGCATAGCATCGATAGATGAATATCGCCTGAATGCCCCTCTCCCAAAATGAACAGTTATTCATCCAGGCAGGGGGCCAGAGGGAAAAATGCTTTTGCACCTTGACAGTTCTTTCATCTACCATTGCCGCTGTTCCATGCCGCCCATTTCCTCTGTCATAGGTTATACTTCTCAGGAAGCAATGCCCAGTCATCTCGTATTGAAGGGAGATCGCTTGCTCATGGAAACACTGCACGCGCTCTTGTTCCACCCCTACCCAGGCCAAATTGATGAGGCTCCTCGGCAGATCGGACTCCTGATCGAGCGCCTCCCGGCGCTTCCAGAATTGCTGGTCGCGCGCTTCTTTCGGAGTCAGGGCGAGGCCCACACCTACCTTATCCTCACCACCTGGGATCCAGAAGCAAGCAGAAAATCAGGAACAGACGACCCGCTAGAAGACGCTGCCAGCGACCTGACATTACAACGGCCAGATCACGCCTATCGGCTGACGCTCCCAGGGGTGATGCAAGGGGAGACGGAGGAATGGTTCCTCCGCTATACATGGGGCTATAGCCGCTCTGGCCTGGAGGCTCGCCACGCCATCGTGCTGATCGTCAGCGGGGTTGCCGGACAAGAAGGCTATCTGCGCAAGCAATGGATAGCGGGTCTGCGCACGCTGGCGGCTGAAGCGCCGATGGGGCAAATATTTGTAGCGCGCAGCATTGCCCAGGAGCCAGCCGAAGACACCGCGCCGCTCTTCCTCTGCTACCTCGGCTGCCCCTCCGATGCCGAGGTTCAAGCAGTACGCGCGCAGCCGCTCTTTGAAGAGATCGTCAACTGGCTGAGCCGGTTCGCGCAGGTACGTACCTTCGACTTTGCCCCGCTCTTTCCCGATTATCGGGCACCAGCCTGACGCTTCCCCCGCCCTACTCGTTTCAGGCCACGCAGCAGCGCCTGCGTGGTGAGCCAGAGCAGAGGAAGCGCGCTAGCGAAGCTCCTACACGCGCGACGTCTCTTCATTGGGGAAGGATTTCTCTTTCCGCGTACCAACCAGCCGCTGAAGCTGCTCGACCACCCGTTCAAGCTGGTTCGCATACTTACCCGCTGCTTCTGCGCTGGACGCCAGTTGGTCAGAAACCTGATTGGTCATATTGACTGCCGTACTCAGGCTATCGCTGCTCTCCTGCTGTTGGCGCGAAGCCTCCTCAATATAACCGGCCAGTCTGACCATGAGCGCCACCGCTCGTGAGATCTCCTCTGGTGGCAATTCCTCCCACTGTTGCCCAAGGATAGTGCCAGTACGAATCATATGGCTGGCAGCCTGGTTTGTGGCGTTTGCCAGATAGGCAATATTCTGCACACCTGCCTGACACGCCTCAACCATCCAGAGTTGTTCAGATGCTGCGCTCTCCTGCTGCGCGCCCAGCGCATTGAGCGAAGTCGTCGTGCTGCGCAACTCGCTGACAGACGTGAAAACGGGCTTCGCCGTCGAGCGACCAACGAGAAGTCCAATAATGGCTGCAATCGTCGCCACACCCGCCGCAATAAGCGCCGAGATTTTGATCTGGGTATCGGCTACACTGGTAACGGTTGGTAGAGGGCTGAGAACAAAATACATCCAGGGCACTTCGGTGAGTCTCTGCCCAAAAAATTGATAAGTCGTCGGATCAGTGGGGCTTGCTGCTGCCTGGAAAAGCGCCGTATTCGCTGTATTCTTCTCTGCATCAGCCACCTGGGACAAGGGATCGACATTCACTGCCGACGCCGAACCGTAGCGCGCTTCAGCTTTGATCTCGCTCTGCACGTCTTCCGGCAGCGGCGAAACCGCCGTAAAGCGCTCAGCGGTATTCGTATCAGCAATGCGCACACCGTTCTCGTCAACGATAAAAGCGCCGCTGCCATCGCCGTTTGCGCCCTGGTCGTTAGCAACAATGTCCCAGATATGCGTAATCCGCAGCGTTGCGCGGATAAAGCCAAGCACCTGCTTCGCAGGTGTAACCACAGGCACATCAATCTGCATTACGCCCTGGCGTGATTCAGGATCATAGAAAATCGGCGAGAGATACTCGCGTCCCTGCTGCTCGGCCTGCAATTCTGGCGCGGGAATCTGGACTGCGCCCGGAACCATTTGCCCCTGATCGGTCGAAAGGCGTATCCGACCTTGCAGATCAACATAGGACCAGAAGCTGTAGTTTTGATCACGGTACTGCCCGGCTCCCAGGGCAATCGCCGCGCGACCAGTGTCGGTGGGATTCACATGATTCGTAGCAATATCTTGAAAGAAGATCATCGTTGTCTCGATGTTCGCCAACGTTTCCGCATCCAGACGACGCTCGTGAATATAGGTGTTTACCAGATCAGCTTTGCTTTGCACATCCGTTTGGAGCGCCTTCGTCCCCTGATCGATCAGACGCGAACGCGCCAGCAGATCATCGCTGGTCACAACAATAATAAGTGGCAGCACAGCAGCCATAAAGAGCAGCAGCGAGAGACGTAACGAAAGCGAAAAGCGTCGAGACCGCCAGCGACGCCCGCTAGATGGAAGCATCATCTGTCGAAAACCTCACTTATCCAGGGCATAGGTTATCCTCACGAGAGGAGTGTAATCAGGCTGAGCCGAAGCAGATCGGAAAGTAAACGCGCTACTTCCTCTTCAGACCGCCCGGAGAGACGCGCTAACTGAGCAACGGTATGTTCTCCATCTGCCAGCAGCAGGAGCGCGCGGTGCGCCCACGAAAGGCCGTAACTTGCCGCCAGGCGCGGAATATCTTGGGGATTGGGGGCACGCTTTGGACGATGATAGGCCATCAATACTGGCAGCCAGAGCGTCGAAGCAGACTCCCCAGCCGACAAACCAGCCCCCTTGGGAACTGACGAAGGACCAGCTAGTGGAGCAGATGGCTCTGGCTGGCTAGCCAAAGGACGCGAGCCTGTCACTGGGCGGCGTATAGAGCCAGCCTGGGAGGACCGAGCGCCGCGTAGCTCTGGGGTAATATTCGGAACGGGCCTGGGAATATCCGCGAGAAAGGCAAATCGGCAAGCTCCCCAGGTGGACAACGTCTCCAGGGCTGCTCGGCCACCTTGCATCCCGGTGCTGGCATAGATAGCTTCCCCATTGACGAAATAAATATCTCCTTCTTCCAATCCCGCCTGGTCAGTTCGTTCAATGCTGAGCAGCCCGGTGCGCCGACCCAGGGCAATCACCTCAATCACCTGTGAAAGCCGGTCGGCACTCGTGGCTCTCTGTCTACGCATGTCTTTCTCTGAGATCTTTCTCCGGCACAGCCCACTCCATTGCTCCGCTTGTGCAACGCTTGCCTGGCAAGTGGTAGATACAACGCTCTGGCTGGCATCCTGGGGAGCCTGTGCCATTATACAAGGTTTCTCCTTCTGCGTCGAGAGCGACGCCCAAAAGTTCCTAACACAGCAATCGTCCAGGTAGTACTTTTGGGGCACTTTTGGCGTCTCCCGGCTGATTACATCGTGGAGTGCATAACTCCTGATCCTTGAGCAAAGCTAGGTAAACTTTTGATCTTATGCTACAATTGAGGAAGAGCAGATGCGCTCAGAACACCGATCAGTAGCGACACGCGGAGCGCATTGTTCAATACTGGCCGAAAGGAACCAGGAGGATACGTTGAAAGCACAGCAGGTCAAAATCATCCCTCCTGAGGGGGACGTCTACGTGGGTGAGGACGAGAGCCAGCGGCAGCCACTGGTCGTCGTGAGCAGTTATCCACCAAGGAAGTGTGGGATCGCAACGTTTGTGGAAGAGGCGCTCGAATTCGTGCGCGCCCACCTCCCGGAGCGATCGATTCATATTGTGTCACATCTGGATGGTCAGGGGCCAAACGTCCATCCCATCCTTGATCAGCGAGACCCGGATTGGCCGGAGACCGTTGGCGCCTTTATACAGCAACTCAAGCCCTATGCTGTCCATCTGGAGCATGAATACGGACTCTATCAATATATTGATCCGGTGACGGGTATCCATGATAATAACGAGCGATTCATTCGACTGCTCGCTCTCTTGCGCGATGCCGGCATCCCAACGGTCGTTGAGACACATACCGTGCATGGCCGCTATACCGAAGCTGAAGAACGCTTCTTGCGCCAGTTGGTGGCAACATGCACCACCATTATCCTCAAATGCGACTATCAACGCTGGCGCATGGAGTGGAACTTTCACCATCGCCCAGAAAATGTCATCGTCATTCCGCACGGCGCGCGCCCCGACAAGCTTGATCTGGATCCAGAAGCGTGCAAGCGACGTCTTGGGCTGGACGAACTGGTCGGCAAACCCGTTCTGGGGCTGATTGGCTGGATTCAAACCAACAAACGCTGGGACTTGATTCTCGATCAGTGGGAAGACCTGCGGCGCGAGGTGTTGGAGCGCACTGGTGAGGAATGGATGCTGCTTTGCGCCGGCAACATGCGCGACCCCAACGACAGCGCCTTCTTCGAGATGTGCCGGGCCAAAGCGCAGGAACTCGAACGACGCGGCATTGCCCGCTACGTTGAGTTTGATCCGCGCGGCGACCAGTACTATGAGATGATGGCTTGTTTCGATGCCGTCGCCCTGCCATCGCTGGACGAGACACAATCGGGCACGCTGGCGCGTATCTTCGCGCTGGGCAAGCCCTACATCACCTCCGCGCCACTGGAAGGGCTGACCTCTCAGACAGTGGAGAGCGATGCCGGATTGCTCTTCTCCAACCAGGCCACGCTGCATCGCGGGCTGCTCCGGCTGATGACCAATCCAACCTTGCGCGCCGAACTCAGCACGCACGCGCGCGTCTATCTGCAACAGGTGGTCAGTTGGGATGTCGTCGCCGAACAGTATCTGGACGCCTATGCTATGGCAGCCGCGAAAATGCGTTACATCCCAGCCGATAAAGCGCCAACCGAAGCGCCACAGGGAGCCAAAGCGCCAGCACAGAGCGCCTAGCCTGCGCAGGAGTCGATCTGGACGGCCTGGCGATACTGGTAACTTGCCCATAGCGAGGAGGCACTGGCTTGAGGCCAGTGCCTCCTCGCTTTTTGCTGGCCGACGGCAATGGCGGCTGGGACATAACCATGCCAACCCAGATTGCTGAGGCCATTTGGCGCATCACATCGGCATAGACTATAATGCAGGGAGCGGCAGAGAGCAGCTTGTATTCATGGCCCAGAACCCTGGGCAGCGCCAGAACGTATCTCTTTCAGAGATCATGACGCTGATCGTCTTGCTTACCGATGGCTGCCTCGATACTAAAGAGAGGATACAATGGAAGTTCCAGTTGGAGCGCAGGAATACACCGAGCAGGGCAGCACACTGCTCCTGCGCGGCCAGCCGCGCGACGCGGCGGTCGCCTTCGCTCATGCAGTGAAAATAGATCCAAATCTGGTAGCGGGCCATCTGGGGCTGGCTCAGGCTAATCTGGCGCTCGGCTCCTATGGCCTGGTGCATATGGCCTGTCGGCGCGTCCAGGAACTGGAGCCTTCCGGCCCCGACACCGACATGGCGCAGGCGCTCATCTTTGTGCTGGACCGACGCTATGATCGCGCCATCGAGGCGCTGGAAAAAGTCATTGCCGAAGACCCTGGCCGGGCCTATCCTCACGCGCTGCGCGGGTATTGCCTCAAGCGGCTGGGCAAAGATTATGAAGCGGCCCTGGCCGAAGCCAAGGCAGCCCGCCTGGCAGGCAACGTCGATTTTGCTGCGCTCTTTCCCAAGGTCGAGAAGGCCGAGACGCCGCCAGAGCGCGAGCGATCCCAGCCCGCCGCTGTCCCACAGGACACGGTAGATAAATACCGCGAGCCTCCCTGGCAGCCGCCCACACAGGTACGCCGACAGGTCGCACAGTTTCGCTTCGCCACCCGCAACACCACGATTGTCACCACATCACTCATTCTCATCAATGTCGTGGTCTACCTGATCGGCGGGTTGCTGGCAGGTGATTTGCTCAACCCACTGCAAGCTGCTGCGAATGGACACAATGGATTGCTCTATATCTGGGGCATCGAAGATAAGCCCGATGTCTTCCAGGGCTATCAGTATTGGCGGATCATCACTGCCATGTTCCTGCACGAGAGTTGGCTGCATATTGGCGTCAATATGTTCTCGCTCTACTTCGTTGGCCGACTGGCTGAACAAGTCTATGGGCACTGGCGCTTTTTGCTCATTTACTTGGTCACGGGCATTTTTGGCGGCATTCTGGTCCTCTTCCTCTCTGATGTTCCCGTGCTAGGCGCTTCAGGCGCGATCTTCGGCGTCTTCGGGGCGCTGGGCGTTTTTTTCTGGTACAATCGACACGCATTTGGGTCTGCGATGTTGAGCCAATGGGTCTTCTGGCTTGTCCTGAACCTTGCCTTCACCTTTGGCTTTGGTGATATTAGCGTTTCAGGCCATATCGGCGGATTGTCGATGGGGCTGCTGCTGGGATTGCTGCTGCTGCCTGGCTTCTGGACACCCATACGGGTGCGGCTGCGTCGGGGGCAGACCAGCGATGCGATCCTGTTCGCCCTCAAGCCTATTCTCGTGATCCTCGCCATTGGAGCGGCGCTGATCCTCCTGGCCTACTTCCTGGGCGGCGGGCGCTAGGTCGGCTGCTGCCTCTCCCCTGAGCAAATGAGCCTCGGTTCCTGGATTGGTCTGATGCCAGGAACCGAGGCCCACTGTTATCTCAAAAAACACGATCAGGGGTGCGCCGCCTCCGCGCCCTCCTGGATCGCTGCAAAGCGCGCGATCACCTCTTCCAACCGATCATCGGGAAGCGTGAGCGAGAGCCGCAGATAGCCCTCGCCGCCGGGGCCAAAATTCGTGCCCGGCGTCACAAACACACCCGCGCGATCTAGCAGCCAGAAGGCATACTCTTTAGAGGTCTGACCTGGCGGAATCGCGGGCCAGAGATACAGGCTCGCCTTCGGCGACTCCACCTGCAACCCCAGCCGCTGGCAGGCCGCCACCAGCGGATCGCGCCGACGTTGATAGATCAGATTCCGCTGAGCAATCCACTCAGGCGGCAGCGAGAGCGCCTCAATCGCGGCATACTGGAGCGGGCGAAAGATGCCTGTGTCGATGTTGGTCTTCAGTTGGCCCAGCGCCTGCACTACCTCGGCGTTTCCCACCAGCATGCCCAGCCGGAAACCGGCCATGTTATACGCCTTCGAGAAGGAATGAAACTCAACGGCCACCTCCTGCGCGCCGGGGATTTCCAGCAGCGAGAGAGGTCGGTAGCCATCGAAGCTCACATCGGCGTAGGCCATATCATGCACCAGCAGCACATCGTACTCCTGGGCAAAGCGCACGGCCTGATGAAAGAAATCAGCAGGCGCGATGGCTCCTGTCGGATTGTTGGGATAATTCAACCAGAGCAGCTTTGCGCGCCGGGCGACATCGGCGGGAATCGCCTCCAGATCGGGCAAAAAGCCTCGCTCTGCAATCAGGGGTACGGGGTAATTGGTTGCGCCCGCCAGCACCGAACCCGCGCTATAGACCGGGTAGCTGGGATCAGGTACAAGGGCTATATCGCCAGGATCAAGCAGCGCCAGCGCGAGATGCACCAGCCCCTCTTTCGAGCCGATCAGTGGCACAACCTCGCGCTCCGGGTCCAGGCTGACCTTGAAGCGCGCCAGAAACCAGCGCGAAATAGCCTGCCGAAACTCGGCCATCCCCTGATATTCAGGATAGCGTTGATTGATCGGTTTGTGTGCCGTCTCACACAGACGCTCAATCACCGGATCGGGCGTAGGCAGATCAGGATCGCCAATGCCCAGGCTGATGACATCCACGCCACTGGCGCGCTTGGCCGCGATGCGCGCCGCCGCGTCGGCAAAGTGATACGGCGGCAGAAGGCGCATTCGTTCAGAGAGTTGCATATCATGTCCTCACAGCTTATTGTACCGGCACAACCTCGTACCAGTTGGGGCCAATCTTCATATCCACTTTGAGCGGCACGCTCAGGGTCATCGCCTCCTCCATCGTGACACGAACCAGACCCTTCACCAATTCAAGCTCATCTTCGGGCGCCTCAAAGACCAGTTCATCATGAACCTGCAAGATCATCCTGGTGCGCAGCGCCAGTTCCTCAAAGTGGCGCTGGAGCCGGACCATCGCAATCTTGATCATATCGGCGTTCGTGCCCTGAATGGGCATATTGATCGCCTCGCGCTCCGCTGCCTGGCGCTGGACCATTGGCAGCGCGAGCAGATCGGGCATGTAGCGGCGGCGGCCCAGCAGCGTCTCCACGTAGCCCTGCGTGCGCGCAAAGTTTTTCGTCTCCTCGACATACGCCTTGACCAGCGGGAAGGTCGCCTCGTAGTTGCGGATATACTCGGCGGCCTCTGTCTGCGAAATATCAGCGACACGGGCCAACCCAAAAGGCGACTGCCCATACAGCACGCCAAAGTTGATCGTCTTGGCGATGCGCCGCATCGCTGGCGTCACCTCGTTCAACGGGACTTTATACAGGCGCGCCGCCGTCGCCGCGTGGACATCCTCATCATGCTCGAAGGCTGCAACCAGCGCAGGCTCGCGTGTAATATGCGCCAGGATGCGCAACTCCACCTGCGAGTAATCTGCCGTCAGCAGCACACAGCCAGGGTCGGCCAGGAAGGCGCGGCGAATGCGGCGGCCTACTTCTGTACGAATGGGGATGTTCTGCAAGTTCGGCTGGCTGCTGGAGAGCCTGCCGGTAGAGGCAATCGTCTGGTTAAACGAGGTATGTACGCGCCCATCTCTGGGGTTGATCAGTTCCAGCAGCCCATCCACATAGGTGGACTTGAGCTTGAGCAGTTGGCGATACTCCAGCAGGTTATCAATCGCCGGATGCGCGCCCTTCAGCGTATCCAGCACCTCGGCATCCACCGAATAGCCGGTCTTCGTCTTCCTGATCGGTGGCAGTTTCAGTTCCCTGAAGAGGATGTCGCCAAGCTGCTTAGTCGAATTGATATTGAACTCGTGCCCGACAGATGCGTAAATCGCCTGCTCCAGCACCTTGATCTGCTCGCTCAGTTCACCTGCCATACGTTGGAGGAAGCCAGGGTCCACCAGAATGCCCGCCAGTTCCATCCGCGCCAGCACAGGAATCAGCGGCATCTCCACCTCACTGAAGAGCTTGTAAAGCTGACGCTCCTTCAGCCGGGCCTCGATCACTCCAGCCAGGCGATAGGTCATATCGGCATCGGCTCCGGCATACTCCGCTGCGGCGTGAATCGGCGTCTGCGCCATACTGATCTGCTTCGATCCGGTGCCGATCAGGTCGGTGATCGGCGTCATCACCACGCCCAGATGCTCAAATGCCTGGTCTTTCAGCCCCAGGCCGCGCCGACCGGGATTCAGCAGATAGGCGCCAACCATTGAATCGCAGACCAGCCCGCGCAGCCAGACGTCGTGTCGGGCCAGCGCAAGCATATCGAACTTCGCATTATGCCCGTATTTCTTCAAGCCCTCATCTTCCAGCAGCGGCTTGAGGACTGCCAGCACACGCCCCAGCGGTAGCTGGCGGCCCGGCTCGCGGCCATTGGGCGTCACCACATGCCCCACAGGCAGATAGTACGCCTCGTGCTGGCCCATTGAAAGCGAGATGCCCACGATCTCAGCATTCAGCGCATCCTCAGAGGTGGTCTCCAGATCAATAGCAAACGTACCGCTTGCCCGCAGGCTGCGCGCCAGAAGCTCCAATCCATCTTCGCTATCAATCACCATCGTGCTGGTATGCGCTGGAACAGCTTGCTCCGGTGTCAGGATGCGCGGCCTGCTGGGAGGCGCAGGCAGGTCTTCGCCCTCCTCAGCCTTGGCCTCAAGCTCATCCTGCACAAAGAGGCTGAGTTGCTCAGGCCCAATGGCTGGGGTCTCTATCGGGCCAGCCAGAGCAGATGGCACAGACGGAGCAGTTGCCTGAGCAGAAGCAGCGCCTGCCACAGCCACACGCGACACTGGCGCGGGGGCCCGGGGGCCGGCCGCCGCGCCCCGCCTTGCTCCCATTGAGGGTGAAACCCCCAACCCCCGACGTAAAAACAAAAGCAAGCGGGAGTCGGTTATCACCTCCTGGGGGTTGAGGGATTGT
>JBJKSJ010000382.1:0-15585 GCA_046704085.1 Ktedonobacterales bacterium
CATGCAGCACCACGCGCTCCAGCCTGGGAAGCTGATCGGTAATCTGGATAACCTCCGCCAGCGAGAGATCGCGGTCTGGCTCGCGCTTGAGGTGCGTGCGCGGGCACTGATCGCAGAGTTCGTTGCAGCGATTGGTTGATTCCAGATAGAGTTCGCGCGGCAGCGGCACGAGTCCCGCGCCGGGCACATCGACGCGCTGGTTACGCTGGCTTTCTGGCAGTCGGCTCAGCCTGGTCAATTGCATGAGAATACTCCTCTATTATCGAGGCTGCTCCAGCAGCCTTCGCAAGCGCAGATCGTGGTGGAAACTGGAGGAATGCGCGCAGCGCAGCGCGTCCCTGCCGCGTCAGCAGCGGCAGCGCCGCCAGCGCGAACGCGACATAGAAGAAATACGGAAAGACCTCCGGGTGCAAAAAGCCGGGCGCAAAGATCACATAGGTAAAAGGCATCAGCAGCGTAAAGAGCCAGATGGCCTGCGCGGGCGTGGCAAAGCGGCCTGAGAGATCGGCAGAGCGTGGCGCAGCCTTCCGCCTCGGCCCTGGCAGGCGCAGATAGAGCGCCAGCAGCGGCAGCAGCACGGCGATATACCACGTAAACAGGTGCGTCGCCAGCACAATCCAGAGGATCGAGATTGCCAGCAGCCCGGCCTCCATGCGCACGCCTTTGCGCCAGCAAAACCAGCCGATCAGCAAACTCAGCGCGGCCAGCGCCAGCCCCTGCGCCACCAGCACCAGAAACTCTGTTCCGCCCAGCGCGCCAACCAGGATGCCCAGCCAGTGCAGCAGAATGCCGCGATCAAACGTAGCCTCGTGAATATAGGTGGAGAGAAAGCCGCCCGATTGCGCCTGATAGGGCAGGAACGCCAGATAGGCCAGCACCACTGTGCCCACCAGGCCCGCCAGCAAGGGCCAATCGCGGCGACGCCGCACCATCACCAGCGCGTAGAGCGCGGGATAGAGCTTGGTCAGCGTCGCCATGCCAAGCAGCACGCCCGCGATCCCCTTTGCCCCGCGCCAGCTTAGCCCGGCCACCAGCAGCGCCGCCAGCAGCCAGACAATTGCAAGGACATCCACATGCGCGCTGAAAGCAAACTCGATGATCGGAATGGGACTCCACCAGTACACAATCACCCGCCGCAGGTCCAGCCGATGCCGCCGCAGCAGCAAGAGTGTCAGGACGGCCACCAGCGCGTCGCAGACCTCCATCCCGGCCTTGAGCGCGCCAATGCTCAGCGGCTTGATCAGATAGATCACCAGATAGAACAGTTCAGCCCCAGGCGGATAGATGGTTGGAGCGGTCCGAAAGCGCAGGTTCGGCCAGATCGCCGTATCTTGTAGGGACTGCACGGCGGGATCAAAGGGCGTATGCGTATAGGGGCTGACGCCGTGCGTCAGCAAATGCGCGTCCCAGACATAGCGATAGGCATCGCGCGAGATGACCGGCGGCGCGCTGAAGAAGACGGCGCGCGCCGCCAGCCCCAGCGCCAGCAGCAATCCCAACTCCAGCCAGCGCCCCGTGCGATCACCTGCCGGACGTGATTGCAGCACTATCCAGCAGGCAGCAGCGAAAATAGCCGTCGCCCCCAGCAACGGCCAGCCCAGCGTTGCGGGCTGGTTCGCAAACGTCCCACCCACCTGGCGAATCGCCAGGTAACACGGCAGCGCCAGCGCCCCCAGCGCCAGCAGCGCCACCCAGCGAAGCACTGGTCGCCCTGCTGATGGTCTCGCCCTGGGAACGCTGCCCGTTAGCCCTTCTACGTCGGCTGAGAGGCAAGCCGCCTGGAGTGGGGGGAGTCGGCGCAGGCCGACCTGGTGGCGGAACGCCCGTAGGCGTTGTTTTAACCGCCTGCGTCCCCTGGACTCCTCATCCGTCGGCACGGCATCTCGTATCTTATTACTCGTTGCCACGCGCCGCCCCCTCTAGATTGCCAGCCAGGGCCAGTGGCGCATCCGCCGGCAAGGAGGGCAGCGCGCCTAAGAGCGCCAGCGTTGCCGGGGCAGAATCGGCCTCAGCCGAGGGCGCGTGATGCAGCGCCGCGCGCAGCCGCTCCAGATCAGCAGCTTCGTCAACATCGAACGTCGCGGGCGCCCGCGCCACGCGCAGGCCAGCCGCCTCGGCCCGCGCCAGCGTTTCAGCGCAGACCGTTGCCGTACTCATCTTGATGCCCGTAAAGAGATCAACCGGCGCGGGACTGGCCCGCTGGCCCAGCAGATAGTAGCCGCCATCCTGCGCCGGGCCGATGACCACCTCGTGCGTCGCCAGCGCGGCAAACGCCTGGCGCACCCACGCGGCGGGCAGATGCGGCGAATCGGAGCCGATCACCACCACGCGCTCATAGCCGCGCGCGCTCAGCGTCTCAAACCCATGCCACAGGCGCGCGGCAAAATCGGCCCCCTCCTGGGAGTGCAGCGTCCCACCTGGAGGCACACAGGCCGCAAAAGCAGCCGCGTCTATGCCATCGGGCGCGGCATAAAACCAGTACAGGTCGTAGCCATCGCGCGCCGCCGCCTGGGTGAAGCGTTCGCCCAGATCGCGCAGAAAAGCGCGATAGAGGTCCGTCGCCCGCTCGACCCCAATCCCCTGACTCAGCCGGGTCTTCGTCTGCCCGGCAACCGGCAGCCGCGCCACAATGAACAGCGCCTGCCGCCTGGTAGATTGGGCGCTGTCCGCAGTTGACCGGGCGGCGTGGGTGGAGTCCGCGCAGGCGGACCTGGTGGCGAAGCCTCTAGCCGCGACTTCAGTCGCCTGGCGGACGGGATGGGCGGCCTCCGTGTCAGCGAAGGAATTCGCCGACGGGGGGAGCGCAGTTTCACCTGCCCTCCCAGGCTGCCAGCGCCAATAGCGCAGAATCGTGCGCAGAATGCGCCCGGAAGCCTTCACCGTCCCCTTGAGCGTTCCCGCCACTTTTGATGTGCCACCGGCACGCCGCCGGTAATCGACTGGAATCTCCTCGATCCTCAAGCCCAGACGCCCGGCCTTCGCCAGCATCTCGGCTGACCATCCATAGGTCATTTCGCTCATCTCCATGCGAAGCAGCGTCTCGCGTCGAATCGCCCGCAGCGGCCCGATGTCCGAAACGCGCACACCATAGAGCAGCCGCAGCAGGACCGCGCCGACTGCGTTGCCCACTCGTTGTTGGGGAGTCAGCGCGCCCGGCTCGCGTTGCCCACGCGCCCGCGAACCCATCGCCAGATCGGCCACACCCGCCTGCACCGGCTGCCAGACGCGCACAAGGTCTTCTGGTACATCGCTGCCATCCCCGTCCATCAGGATAATCACATCTGCGTCCTTTGCTGCCTGGACGCCAGCCAGGCAGGCGCGGCCATAGCCGCGTCGGGGTTCCTGCACCACCCGCGCTCCTGCCGCCCTTGCCACCGCAGAGGTCTCATCATCGCTGCCGTTATCCACCACCAGAATATCCCTAATACCCACCTCCTGAAGCGCCTGGCATGCTCTCAGGCGCCGCACCACCTCCCCAATCACGGGCGCTTCGTTCAAGGCTGGAATAACGACAGTGGTAACCGACATGGCATCATTCTCCCTGGCAACAATCTTTCGAGGCAGACGCTGTGCGCGCCCGAAGTGTGAACTGCTTCACACGTTACTATAGCCCCCACCTCTTACAAAAGAATTACGCAGCCCTCTCAAATAGCTAAACCTTGCCTCATTTCCGCACGCATGCAGCCATGCCAGGTGCCCACTACCGGCATGTGTACATTTTCATCGAATCTATCTTTTCCTCCGAGGATTTAGTACACTACCTGTCAGCAGAAAATATGCACTATTTCCTAGACCCTTGCTCTTTCTCCGAGGATATAGTACAATGATCAGGAAAGACACTGGGCTGAAAGAAACCAGTCGGCAAGAATGCTTGAGGTGTAGCCCAAAATGGCTATTCTCTACACTTCTACACCTCTACACCTTGAGCTGTTGCGCCAGACTGGCAACGTTGTTCCGCTCTTTTAAGATACTCATTATTTTGAAGACCTGCGAGCCATCTTCACCGAGATCGCCAGCGTCATGGATATGACCACAGCTATCTGCTCGTGTTCACCAACAAATAAAGGGGCAAAGCTCATGGAACCGATGCACATTGCGCTCGTCCAGATGCGCTGCGAGAAGGGCGCGATCAACGATAATCTGGCAGCTATCGAGGCATACACGCACGAAGCCATCAGCCGGGATATAGACATTATCTGCTTCCCAGAGATGAGCATCACCGGCTATATCGACCCGACGCGCCAGCCGGAGGCCATCCTGCGCCTCGACGGCCCAGAAGTTGCGCGCTTTGTCGCCATGACGGGAGGGACAGCGATCACCGCCATTGCCGGGCTGATCGAGGCCAACCCGCAGGGCAAGCCCTTCATCACGCAGATCGTCGCCCGTGAAGGCAGATTGCTCACCTCCTATAGGAAAAAGACCATCATCGATCAGGAAGTTCCCTGGTTTACCCCCGGCGCAGCAACCACTGTCTTTGCCCACCCCAGGGGTGCCTGTGGCCTCTCGGTCTGCGCCGACATCGAGACCCCTGCCGTCTTTTCCGACAACGCCCAGCAGGGCGCGCAGATCATCTTCGAGGCCGCCGCGCCGGGCCTCTATGGCGCTCAGGCCACGCGCAACTGGCAATCTGGCTACGACTGGTGGCGCGGCGAGTGCCACACCAAGTTGGCCCGCTATGCACGCGACAACCACGTCTCCATCGCCGTCTCTACGCAGGCGGGCCGAACGATGGATGAGGACTTTCCTGGCGGCGGCTACGTCTTCGGCCCCGACGGCGCATGCCTCTGCGAAACATCCGACTGGTCAGAGGGCGTCCTGTATGCCAGACTTGCCATCATATGAAAGGATTGAATCTATGCCAAAAACCATATCTTCCGCCGAGCGCCTGGAAGCGTTCCTGCAAGAGCATGGCGGCTTTGTGCGCATCGCCGACCTGCGCCAGTTGGGCATTGACCGCCGAAACCTCTACGCCCTGGCCGAAGAGGGCGCCGTCGAGCGCATCGGCCAGGGGCTGTATCGCTCAACCGACGTAGAAGTCTGCCCCGCAGATGATCTTGCCGAAGCAGCCATTGCTATCCCACACGGGGTTATCTGCCTCACCTCTGCGCTGGTCTATCACGAACTCACCGATGAGAACCCTAACGTGATCCACATGGCTATCGAGGGGAAACGCTGGGCGCCACACATCGTCAGCCCACCTGTGAAAAGATACTCCTTCTCCGGTGAGGCTTTCTCCACTGGCATCGAGGAAGTGCAACTTGACGGCGTGCCTGTCCGCGTGTATAGTGTGGAGAAAACGCTTGCCGATTGCCTGAAATATCGGCACAAACTGCCGCCTGGAGTCCCTCAAGAGGCGCTGCGCGAGTACATGCAGAGGCGCTACTGGCAGCTTGACCAATTGCTGTATTATGCCCGTATCTGTCGCGTAGAGTCGCTCTTGAGATGTTACATGGAGGTGCTAGAAGTTCGTGGCGCACCGCTCGACTAAAGTGACGAACATGGCTGCCTCAGTCCTGGCGCGTCTGAAAAGCCAGGCAAACAAAACTGGACATCCCTTTAATGATCTCATTCTGCTTTATGCCCTGGAAGGGTTATTGCGACGGCTAGCGCACTCTTCGTACCGCGAGCGATTGGTACTAAAGGGAGGTCTCTTTCTCTTTGCCTTGCAGACTGAATTCAGTCGTCCCACGCGCGATGTCGATCTGCTTGGATTGCACCTGCCCGTTGATC
This sequence comes from Ktedonobacterales bacterium, assembly GCA_046704085.1. Lineage (GTDB taxonomy): Bacteria > Chloroflexota > Ktedonobacteria > Ktedonobacterales > DATBGS01 > DATBHW01. The sequence continues at coordinate 5,731 of JBJKSJ010000382.1, forward strand.
GAGCGAAGGTGAGAGACCTCGTGCGCGAACTTTGCATCCAATCGTTGCCGGAAGACGACGGGCTGCGCTTCAATGTTGACAGCGTAGAGACACATACAATCATCGAAGAAGGCGATTACGAGGGCGTGCGCACTCTCCTCTATGGCTACCTGGGACACGCACGCACCCGCGTAATCATCGACGTTGCGGTAGGCGACTCCATCGTGCCCGGCCCCCAGGAATTCGCCTATCCCACCCTGCTGGGCCAGCAGGCGTTTACCCTCAAGGCGTACAGTGTCGAATCGGTGGTTGCCGAAAAGTTCGATGCGCTGGTCAGGCGCGGCCTGCTCCCCAGCCGCCTCAATGATTGCTAGGAGCTCTGGACGGTGGCGCAGCACCGCGCCTTTGACGGCGCGCTCTTGCAGCAGGCCATCCAGGCAACCTTTGCTGCGCGTGGCCGCGCCTTTACGCCCGAACTTCCTACCATCTTGACGCCCGCTTTCGCCGAGGATGCCCAGAAGCAGCGACAGTGGACCGCCTTCCTCGCCGCCAAAAGCGCCGAGAGCGCCCCCGTCTCGCTTGCCGAAGCCCTCGCGCCTGCCATTCGGCTGCTCGCGCCGCTCTGGCAGGCCATCAACGCCGGGCAGCCCTTCTCTGGCCTCTGGGATACCGCCGCTGGCGAGTGGCGCGCCGCGCCAGCGGATAGCGCAGCCGCGCCGGTTGAGATGCCCGCCGAGGCGCCCTCACTGGAGACCACGCCCGACTGAAGGGCGGGCCGCCTGTACCCTCGGCTTCCAGCCGGGCCGTCCTGGGGTGGGGGCTATGTACCGCCAGCGTCTCTCCGGCTGGGGTGGGGATTCAGCCCACCCAATAGCTGGCAGTGAACATGATGATGTTTAGCACCGAGAAAAAGCCAATCAACAGCAGCGTCGCCTGGCGCAGCGTGGGGCGCTTTGCCGTCCACGCGCAGGCTACCAGCAAAAACGGGAACAGCACCAGGCTATAGCGGTTATAGGCAAAGAGCGTCCCAGAGAGCAGCGGCAGCAGCATACTCCCCACCACAAAGAGCCGATAGGACCAGCGCAACGAGCGCCACATCAGCGCCAGCAGCCCGCAATCGATCACCAGCGCCAGTGTGCAACTGAGTGGCGTCAAGATGGCGCGAGTGTTCCAGGGCCAGCCACCGATCAGCAATTTGATATACTGCTCCGGGCCAACCCAGAGCGCCAGGGTGAAGTGCCTGCTGCCCCAGCCATAGTTATAGGCGTGCTGAAAGGCCAGCGCGTCGTGATAGGCCAGTTGCAGATAGAGCGCATAGGCCGCCAGCCCCGCCATGCCCAGCGCCGCCGCTCCCAGCCCCTGCCAATATTTGCGGCTCGTCAATCCCTCTACCAGCACGGCTCCGGCCAGCACAATCCCAGGCAAGCGCGTGGCCGTCGCCACCACGCAGCACAGCCCGGCCAGCAGCCAGCGTTGATGCCGCATCGCCAGAAAGCAGGCCAGACACGCCAGCAGAAAGAGCGTCTCGGTATAAACCGCCAGGAAAAAAACAGCGGCGGGCACAAGCAAGAAGAAGAGCGGCGCGCTCTCGGCGGCCTGCGCTCCAAACTCCTCCTGCACAATCTGGGTAAAGATCGCCACCGTCGGCAAGAGCAGCACGCGGTTGATCAGCACACCCGCCAGCAGATAATTGCCGCCCAGGACGTCGCCAACGAGACGAATTAAACCAGGAAAAGCTGGAAAGAAGGCATGCAGGATGCCTACATGCGGCCCATAGCCCTCCTTGGCGATCAGCAGATACCAGACACTATCCCAGCGCGCCCAGATCGTCTCGGCGAGCGGATAATGCCCCTGCCGAAAGGCAGGATGCGCTGGCAGAAACGCGGCGCGATCAGCGGTAGGCGGAAAGATCGTGACGGCTAAGAGGCCAATACATTCGGCAACAGCTTCCCACACCAGCGTCAAAACCAGCGCCCGGATGAGCAGATGATGGCGACGAATGTAATCGCGCAGCGGGCGCCCCCGCCCAGCCAAACCGATCAGCCGCAGTGTGGCTGAAGACGAAGCGCCAGAGACTTCCGTCTCCGGGCTGCTCGTTGAGAAATGCCAGTTGAGCTGCAATCCACCGATCAGATTCCGTAAGAGGGCCATAGGTTCCTATCTATCAGAATAATCATCATGCTGGGTTCCAGTGGTTTGCAGGTGTTATGCCAGCGTCATGGGCCGCCGCGCGGCGGAGCGCAAGAGCAAGCCAGGACCGAAACAGACATGTTCGTTCGTTATGTAATTAAAGAATCAGGCAATAGGTGAGCCACACTAGCACACGGTTTTATTCGCAAGAGAGCGCAATGCAGTGGAGGACCGGATGGCTGGATTGGAAGGGGCGCGGCTGGGCGCCTATGAACTCGTCGAGCGCATCGGCAGCGGAGGGATGGCCGAAGTCTATCGCGCGAAACAACTGACCGCCTTTGGCCGAGAGGTGGCCGTCAAAGTCATTCGCCAGGACTTTAGCGAAGACAAATTATTTCGAGAACGCTTTCTCCGTGAGGCGCAGGCGATTGCCAAACTCTCGCACCCCAATATCTTGCCGCTGATCGAATTTGGCGAGCAAGACGACCTGCTCTATCTCGTCATGCCCTACGCGCCAGGTGGCACGCTGCGCGACCTCATGCAGCGCGTTGGGGGACCACTTCCGCTGAAGGATGCTCTTGAAATCTTCACCCAACTCTGCGACGCCGTACAATATGCGCACGAGCAGGGCATTTTTCACCGCGATATTAAACCGCAGAACGTCCTCATCCAGCGCGGCAAGCATCTGCTCCTGGCTGACTTTGGCATCGCCCGCGATGCCGCCAGTGAGCAAAAACTGACCTCGACTGGCGCGGGGGTAGGCACCGTCGAGTATATGGCCCCGGAGCAGGCGATGGGCAGGGGCGATGCTCGCAGCGATCTTTATAGCCTGGCTATCGTCCTCTATCAAATGCTCACCGGGCGCGTTCCCTTCAGCGGCAACACCCCATTTGAGATTATGATGAAGCAGGCCAACCAGCCGCTTCAGCCCGCGCGCTTATTGAATCCGACCCTGCCCCGCGAGGTCGATGGCATTCTGGAGATGGCTCTGGCAAAAGACCCCGGCAAGCGTTTCCAGAGCGCAGGGGCGCTCCTGCGCGCCGCGCAAGGGCTGCTCCAACCAGCACGCGGCGGCCAGGCCGGGGCTGACCCTGGCGCCCGCGTCGGTCCACACGCTCTGGCTGACCTCGAAACGCGGCTCACGCCCGATCCTGGCCCTCTTCCCTTTGCGCGATCTGGACCGTCTTCATCATCGCGGCCCGCCAGCCCAGGCTTCGGCTCCAACCCAGGCCAGGGCGCCCCTTCAGCGCAAAGCTGGGGCGGCGCGCCATCGCGATCCAGCCGCCACTCCGGCGAGCCTGACCGCTACGAGGGCTATGGCGCCACGCCGCCTGGCAGCTTGGGCGGCAGGTCATACGACGCCCCCCCTGCCGAGCCATACGATGACTCCGCCCGCTACGATGCGACCTATGCCGCAGACGCGCCGCCACGCCGCCCAACCAATCCCCATGGCGGCGCGCCACGTCGTTCCGGCACGCGCCCGCCAGGCAGTTCACGCCCAGAGATGGACCTGGACAACGCCCCCAGGCGCGGCAACAAATGGCTGCTCGTCGCTGCCGTCGTGCTTGTCATCGCCGCGCTGGCTGTCGGCGGGCTGGCCTACGCCAAATACCGTTCAGGCAGCACAGCCGCCTCCTCGCCGACAGCGGGATCTGGAACACCAGGCGTCGGCGCCACACCAACGGCCACTCAGGCTCCGCCAGCAAAGCCATCGTATGCGTTTCTGCGCAACTATCAGGTTTTTGTCTCCGTTCAAGGCCAGGCTCCCAGGCAAATGACCAACATCCCAGGGATGGGTCAACCCAATTCGGCCCTTGGAGCCGGGGTGAACTACGATTTTCTGGCAAGCCCCTTTGTCTTCTCGCCCGATGGGCGCTATATCGCCTGCCTGATCCAGGTCGTGAATGCCCCCAGCGACGCCTTCCTTGGGGGCAATCTCTATCTTATTGACACGACCACTGGCGCTGTCACTCAGCCCACCGAACCAGGCTCTTCCAAAAAACTCTTCTCCCAGGGCGGCGAAAACGCCCTCGCCTGGCAAGACAGCCAGACGCTCCTCATCGCGGGTGATCCCAGCACGAGCCACGTCCGCGCCTATCATGTCAAAACCGACAGCTTCACGGTAGCCATTGCCCCTGCCAGCGGGCAGGTTGGCTCGGTCATCGTGCGCGGTCATTTTGTCTACTATAGCGTGCAGACACCCGTCAGTGGCAGTAGCAACAACAACGTCATTCTGCATCGCTATGACCTGAACGCCAAGACCGACAAACAACTCTTCACACTAGGGCAGGTAAGCCCCCCTCAACAGATTGGACCAGCTCCAAACGGCTATGCCCCCTTCGACATCAGCCCCGATGGCACGCATATCCTCTGGGAAGGCATTCCCTCCGGGAGCAGCGCGCCCGGCATCTGGTATAGCAATGTCGATGGCTCAGCAGCCACGCAGCTTCTGGGCAGCGTCGATCTCAGCCAGGATATGCCCTTCCTTCAGTCTTCTCTCTCGCCCTTATCGCTCTCTCCCGATGGCAAAGCCGCGCTGTTTGCCGCAACCACCGCCGTCTACACCCTCAACGTCGATGGCAGCAACCAGAAGACCTATGCCTATGCAGGTGGGCAAGGCGCCTGGCTGCCGGACAGCAGCGGCGTTACCATCGCGCTGAATACGACCCCATCAGCCAGCGCCGCGACCTACAAATCGTTCCAATGCGCCGCCAGCACAGGAGCCTGTTCGGCATTCGAGGACAACGCTTACCCCCTCTACTGGGCGCTGCCTTAGCGGCTGGCGGAGAATAACGTTTTCTTTTTCGATCAGGACACGGGCGCTGCGCCCCCCACCCTTGCCGGCGAGACGCCGGCGGTACAAGGGGCGCGGCGGGCCGCGCGGCCTGCTGGGCGAAGGGCGGGATGGTGACGCGGAAGGGGAAACGCTGCTCCAGCCAGACTTTGGCCGGAAAGCGGCGCGCGGGGACCAGATACCAGGGCGTGGAAGCGGACGAGACCATGAGAGGCTCCCCTTTCTTGCAGTGAGTGGCAGCAAAAATGGAACGACCACATCGGAGAACCCTCGCCTGGAGAGGCGGGAGGATTCGCAGATATGGTCGCCGGGGTCTCAATGGTACAATGACTCCCAGCCCCATATCTGGTGAGTTAGATGTGGGGTCATGGCATGGTCGGCGTCGTTTACGCCGACTCTGCCAGCCGTTCTTCAGTTGCTTTGACAAACGGTCGCTAAGTACCCTCCAGGGACACACATCGATCAATCAACGGGTATGCAGCAAGTATACCTGACCAGCGCCCGATTGTCAAACGGGGCGGCGCATTTTCGGAGCAAGCAGGACTTTTGGATACCCACTATTCCTGCCGGGCAAAGACAAAGGTTGCCGCGCTCAGGATGATCACTGCGAAGCTCACCACCACTGCAAGGTCAAGCGCGGGCTGATAGGCCCAATAGCCAACGATCAGGCCGCGCAGCAGATCAACCGCGTAGGTGAGCGGGTTGAAGAGCGCGATGACCTGGAGCCACTGGGGCGCGTGATCGAGCGGAAACTGCGCGCCGCTGATGAAGTAGAGGGGCAGGATGATGAAGTTGTTGATCGTCCCAAAGCCCTCAAACGAGCGCATCCTGGAGGCGATCAGAATGCCGATGCCGGTCAGCCCCAGCCCGGTGAGCAGCATCACGCCGATAGCGGCGAGAATCGCCCAGGGCGCGGGCGTGACGCCAACCACAGGCGCAAAGATAAAGATGATCGTGCCTTGCAAGGTCGAGATCAGCGCCCCTGAGAGCGCCTTGCCGATGACAATGGAGGCACGCGGGATCGGCGCAACCAGTATCTCTTTCAGGAAGCCAAACTCGCGATCAAAGATGATGCTGATCGCGCTCTGGAAGGATGAAAAGACGATTGCCATTGCCATCATGCCAGGGAAGACAAACGCCAGATACGAGAGATTACCAGGCACGCGCACCGAGCCGCGCAGCCCCACACCCAGGATGAAGAGCCAGACAACCGTCCGCGCCAGCGAGCCATAAAGCTGCGTTCGCTCGCGGAAGAAGCGCACGAGATCGCGCTGGCAGAGCATGGAAATGGCCTCGACATCGAGGAACCGCTTCACGCTGACACGCTTCAGTTGGGTAACTTCTGGTGTGGTAATGATCTCAGCCATCTACGCGCCCCTCCCGCCCCGGCGCTTGAGCGCCGTGCGCAGCCGGTCTTGACTTGACGCCTGCTCCTCACGAATCTCGCGCCCGGTTAATTGTAGAAAGACATCATTTAACGTTGGCCGCCGCATATCCATCGATTGGACGGCAATGGGAAACCGACGCAGCAGGTCGGGCATAAAGGTATCGCCCTGTTCCACCTCAAAGCGCAAAAGCCCCTGCTCCTCAACCGGCGCGAGGTCATAATCCTGGCGCAAGAGGTCGGCGGCGGCATGGTTATCCGCTGTGCGCAAACTGACCACATCGCCGCCGACCAGCGACTTGAGCGCGCCGGGCGTATCCAGAGCGATCAGCCGGGCGTGGTCCATGACACCGATGCGGTCGCAGTTCTCGGCCTCATCCATATAGTGGGTGGTCATAAAGATGGTAATGCCCTCCTCCTTGCGCAGCGTGTGCAGATGTTCCCAGATGTTCTGCCGCGTCTGTGGGTCCAGCCCGACGGTTGGCTCATCCAGGAAGAGGATGGCGGGGTGATGCAGCAGGCCGCGCGCGATCTCCAGCCGCCGCTTCATGCCGCCGGAAAACTGCCGAACCTTCACGCCCGCGCGATCCGCCAGATTGACCATCTCCAGCATCTTGCGGATGCGCGCCTTGCGCTCGAGCGCGGGCTCATGATAGATCATGCAGTGGAAGCGTAAGTTTTCCTCCGCCGTGATGCGGTCATCCAGGCTATAGTCCTGAAAGATAATGCCAATGGATGCGCGCACTTCGGCTGGCTGCCGCGCCACATCATAGCTATTCACCCAGGCGGCGCCTTCGGTGGGGTGGAGCAATGTGCAGAGCATCTTAATCGTCGTGCTTTTGCCCGCGCCATTGGGGCCAAGAAAGCCAAAGACCTCGCCAGGCTGCACGTTGAACGAGAGGTGATCAACGGCGGTGAATGCCTCGAAGCGGCGCACAAGGTCATGGACCTCAATCGCAGCCTCAGCCTGGCGGACAGCAGGAAGATCGATGACATCATCGTGAGAGAGCGTCTGCATGGTAACGTTCGCTTACCTTTCTAGCGTCGTCGCATCCTGCTCAGCGCGAGCGCGGACATTCTCATCAAGCAGGTGTTCCAGGTCTTTCAGCGCGGCCACCATCTGCTCTTTTTGCGCGCTGCCCAGCGACGCCAGCAGACTGAGAAGCCAGCCTTCCACCACCCCCGTATATTCGCGCAGCAGCGCCTGTCCGGCAGGCGTGAGACGCAGCAGCACCTGGCGCCGACTGTGCGGGTCCGGCTGACGCTCCACCAGCCCACGTTCCACCAGCCCATCGATTCGGCTTGTCATGGTGGGCATCGTCACGCCCATGAACCAGGCCAGCCGCGTGGTCAAGGTCGTGCCCTGGGCGGCAATGGCCTGCAAGCAGCGATATTGGGAGAGGGTCAGTCGCTCAACGCCTTCGGCCTGCTCGATGGTGTAGCGCACTGCCCGAAAATAGCGGGGCAAGATCGACTCAAGCGCCTCGACAAGCTCCTCATCGAGCAGAGGAGCATTGTCTGGCGCTTCTGCCTGATCGCGTAATTCGTTCATAGTCATCTCTCTATCCCATCATGTTACTTAGATACCCTTATTATTCTTAAATCTAAGAGTAAGACGTTGAATGCTTTTTGTCAAGAGAAAAAAACCGCGCCTTCCAGAAATGGAAGGCGCGGCCCGTCATCTCAGCAGTGTGCAGTGGCTGGCCGCTGGGCGCCTGCGCGGGCTAGGAGGAAAAGCGGTCCCAGGTGAAAAAGCAAAAATCTTTTAGCGCAGGCCAGCAAAGAGATCAGTTGATCCCGCCTGGTCTGAGCCATCCACTGGCACGCCTGCGACCAGCGCGAAATATTCCGTGCCGCGCCATTGGGCTGTGACCTCTTCGGGCAACCTGGCAAAGGGGCTATTCGGATTCATCTGCGTGCGATGCCGGGTCAACGACTCGCGCTTCAGGTCCATATAGCTGCGCACATCGATCCGGTTGGTAATCATCTCATCCGGCAGACCCATCTTCTCCAGGTCCATGCCGGAGAAGTTGCTGGAAACGCCTGCCTGCTCGGCAAATTGAGCCAGTTGCCGAATCCTGCTGCGCGGAATCGAACTATAGAAGAGGCGCTTCACTTCCCAGGCAGGGCCAGCTTCGGGAAACTGGTGGGAGTCATTGGCTACACGAAATGCCTCCGTCGTTAGCTCGCTGATGCGCATATGATCGGGATGCCCATAGCCGCCGCTCGGATCAAATGTTGCGATCACCGTTGGCTTGAACTCGCGGATGATGCGCACCATCTTGCCTAGAGCCTCGTGTTCATCGACGTTCATAAATGCTCTGGCATCCTTGTTCCCCTCCGTCCCGCGCATCCCTGAATCGCGGTAATCCAGAAACCAGAGGCGCTGGATTTTCGCAATGGCCGCCGCGCGGCGCATCTCCTGCTCGCGCACCTGGCCCAATGTTTCCGGTGTCGCCAGGGGAGGATCAGCCTCCGCAATTTCGCCCAATTCGCCGCGGGTCGCGCAGATCAGCCCGGTGCGCACGCCTTGCTCTGCATACCACATCAGTGTGCCAGTCACACCCTGCTCGTCATCCGGGTGCGCGTAGCTGGCAAGAATCGCCAAATCAGACACGCTCAGTCCATCCTTTCTACAGCACGAAAAAGCATCTATCTTGAAAACTATACTGCCTCTGTCACGCTCAGCGCAAGCCAGCCTGAGCAGACGGGCTAGCGGCCTTCAGCCGCCAGCCGCTTTTAGGTGGCCCTTGTCATGGTACAGAGCGGCTGTCTGTCGTCGAATGGGCGCGAAGTTGTCTGGCCCACAATCTGCAAAGAGGAGTAAAGACGAGGCAGGGAGGAAACGAAGGGAGGGCTTTTATGGCCAACCAACCAACTCCCCATCCAAAATTAGCACTGGTCGTCGATGATGAAGTAGAACTGCTTGATGTTCTCAAAGCCATTCTGGTGGAAGAGGCTGACTTTCGCGTGATTACAGCGGCTGTGCCTGAATTGGTCGTGCCGCTGGTCGAAACCGCGCCGCCGCAAGTCCTGCTGCTGGACCTGGGGCTGCCAGGGCAAAGCGGCTGGGATGTCCTGGCAGCTTTGCGGGCGAATCCGCGCTTCCACACACTCCCTGTGCTGATCGTCAGCGCGGCTGAAGACCTCGCAAGGCGGGTAGCGAAACTCAATGATCCCTGGGTTGACTACCTGCCCAAGCCGGTTGATCTGGACGCATTGCTTGAGCATGTCAACCGTCTGGTAGAGCGCCACGCGCAGCAACCCGCCAGCTAACGCGCCAACCCGCTCATCCTCGTTCAGCGAATCCCGGTATCCAGGAGAATCTGCACCGAAGCGGTGTGCCCGGCAATAATCGTCACCTGGACGGGTTTCTGCTGCCTCAAGAATAGACCAGGGACAGCCACCACCTGGACCAGATAGTTCCCCGGCGGCAGCATGACCGTGAAATGCCCGTTTTTATCGGTCGTCGTCGTGGCGACTGTTTTGCCATCTGGGGTCTGAATCATCACCTGGCGGTCAGGAACGGGGCGCGGTGGGCAAGGATGATCCACTGACTCTACCGGAC
>JBJKSJ010000383.1:0-12180 GCA_046704085.1 Ktedonobacterales bacterium
GCCCAACGACTGGCGCGATGCAGATGTCCGCTTCTTTTGCCAGCGGGCTATTTCGATTGCAGACCAGGCCGATGACGCAAGCTCCCTGCTGCTTCGCGTAAGCCACAGCGCCCAGGACGTAGGGCGTTCGCCCGCTGGCGGTAATGCCCACCAGCGTATCCACTTCGCTAATGCCCAGACGCGCCGCATCGGTGCGGCCAGCCTCGGCGCTATCCTCGAGGTCTTCAACTGCCTGGGTCAGCGCGAACGTGCCGCCAGCAATACAGCCAACGATCAGGTCCGGCGAGACATTGAAAGTTGGCGGACACTCCGAGGCGTCCAGCGCGCCCAGCCGCCCGGACGTACCTGCGCCCATATAGATGAGCCGACCTCCCCGGCGCAGGCGCGCAGCAATCGCTTCAATCGCGCTGGCGATCTGCGGCAGTTCCTGCTTGACTGCGCCCGCCACTTTGGCGTCTTCGGCATTCATCGCCTGGACGATCTCTAGCGGACTCATGCGGTCGATCTCGCTGGTCGCCGGGTTCACCCCCTCGGTTTCCAGCATGGTGAACGGCTGGCCCTGATGATGCGCGTTCGGATCGGCTGACATCGTGTTTGCTGCCCTTCTCTGCTAGGAGAACAGTTGCTCTCGCTTCAGGTGCGTATAGAAGGTGTATTTATTGCCACAATAGACCGATTTCGCGTATTCGATGGGCTGATAGCGATCTGTATAGGTGGTGCGACGGGTATAGAGAACCGAGCTACCGACATGGATTTTGAGCAGGTGCGCCTCATCATTGCCCGCCAGCCCAGCCTCCAGTTCTTGCTCAGCTTCCATAAGCGGGACACTATATTTCGCCTCAAGCAGCCGATAGAGCGAGTTTTGCTCCAGGTCTTCTTCCAAGAGCTTTTCGCAGCCTTTGAAGTTGAGATGAGAGAGTTCGATGGCGAGCGGCTCGCCATCAGCAAGACGTAAGCGTTGCAGGCGAACGACCAGGAAACCAGGGCTGATCCGCAGCTTTTCCGCTACCACCTCATCGGCGGGAAACATTTGCGCCGAAAGCACTTTCGTGCTGGGCTGCTGGCCGCGCGCGCGAATATCCTCGGTAAACCCGGTGAGGCGGATCAACTGTTGGGTGATCTTATGCCGGGTGACAAACGTGCCCTTGCCTTGTTCGCGGTAAAAGACCCCTTCATTCACCAGATCGGTGATCGCCTGGCGGGTGGTCATGCGGCTGATCCCATAGGTCTCGCTCAACTCGCGTTCAGAAGGGATCAGGTCGCCAGGTTTCCACTCACCAGAGCGAATCTTCTCGCGCAGAATCTCTTTTAACTGATGGTAGCGGGGCACAGGGCTATGCCTGTAAATGGTACTCATCCGATCTCAGCCCAACCTTTCTCAAGAATGCCACAAGTTTTCCATCAATTATATGAGATAGTTGCCTGCAAGCACAGACCCACAGTATGTTGTCATGTATTGAGGGGTTGATTTCCTTACGTGGATGTGTTATAAATGGTGGTATACTTCATATGTTGTATAGACCACATATCCACGTTACTATAATGGCAGAAATTTCTCTGCCTGTCAAGAGTGTGGTCTATACGCAAGGGAGGGATGAGCGGCATTTCACCCGATAACGCGAACCAGCAGCATTTCGAGTGGAGAAAATATTCATGAGTTTTACGTTACGTGGCGCTCATCTGGTAGACGCTTTTTCGGAGCTTCCTGCCAGCGATATTACAATTGATGGCACGCATATCCAGGCTATCGGCAATTCGTCAGACGACCCCGCAGCGGGTATCGATGCAACCGATATGCTCGTTATGCCAGGCTTCATTGATGTGCATACACATGGAGGTGGCGGCTCTAATTTGCACACCAGCGACCCTGAAGAGATTCACGCTTACGCGCGCTGGGCGCCGGAAACGGGCGTCACCGCATTTCTGATCGGCGTCGTTGGGACGCCTGGCACGCTGCCCAGCGCGCAGCTACGCGCGGCGGTGCAGGCCATTGATTCCTGGACGTTTGGCGCTGAGCCGCTGGGGATTCATCTGGAGGGGCCGTATATCAATGTCCATCGGCGCGGCGCGCATATGGAATCCTGGCTGCGCCTGCCCGATGTTGCTGAGATTGAACAGGTGCTGGCGCTCACGCAGGGACATCTCCGTCTGATCACGCTGGCGCCTGAATTGCCCGGCGCGGCGGACATGATCCGGCGGCTGGTGGAGGCCGGGGTCACGGTCAGTATCGGCCACAGCGATGCGACCTATGAGCAAACGCAGGAAGCGATCCAATTAGGGATTATCCACGCAACCCATTGTTGCAATGCAATGCGCCCCCTCCATCACCGCTACCCTGGCCCGCTCGGCGCGGTTGTTCAAGCCCCCCAGGTGTATGGCGAATTGATCGCCGATGGTCTGCATGTTCACCCAGCCATGATGAACATCATCGTCAAAAGCTTGGGGCCGCAGCGCACCATTGTGATTACCGACGCCCTCTCGGCAGCAGGTATTCCAGATGGCTCCTTCACCTTTGCGGGCCAGGTAGCCCAGGTTGTTCGTGGTGTCGCCCGCTTATCTGATGGGACGATCACCGGTAGTGTCCTGACGATGGATCAGGCGCTCCGCAATATCCTCCAGATGACTGGCGTTTCGCTTCAGGAAGCTGTCGGCATGCTTACGCTCAACCCGGCCCGCGCGGCGCATGTCGCTGAACGCAAAGGACGCTTGCAGGCTGGCTGTGATGCTGATCTGGTCATTCTGGATCGCGCGTTAGCACTTCAGGCGACCCTCTCTCAGGGAACGGTTGTTTTTGCGACGGATGTCTGGCGCGAGCGCCTGAGCGCGCTTGAGCCAGCTCCTATCGCTGAAGGCGCGCGGTTAGCGCCAGCAGCGAAAACTCGCCGGAAGTCGCGTGGTGGGCGGACCAGCGCGTAGGCGGGTTTGTACCGTCGGCTTCCAGTCGGAGGGGTGGTGCAGTAGCGCCAGCGTCCTTGCTGGCTGGGGTGAGGCAAACGGTGGCATTAGAGGGTGCGTGTCACCTTCTGGAGTCCGCGCGGCACATCTGGATTCAAGCCTTTGGCGAGTGTCAGGTGCAGAGCCAGCGCCTGACCGGGAATGATGGCGCCGAGCGGGCTGAGCCATTCTGGTAGCGCCGCTGCAATCGGCAATCTGGTCTGGGCAAGCGCCAGCGCCTGCGGGGATTCTGAGATCACGAGCAGTTCGGCGCCACGTTCTTGCAGCGTCCGTGCCAGGTCAAGCATATCGTCAAAGGTCACCCCGGTTGGCATGATCAGGATGACTGGCGAGCCGGTCGTAATCGTAGCGATAGGACCATGACGGAAATCTGCCGAGGAATAAGCGATTGCCATCACCAAGGTAAGCTCTTTGAGTTTCAGCGCCAGCTCGAAGGAGGTTGCGTAGTTATAGCCGCGCCCGATCACCACGCACTGATCCATGTACCTGTAACGCTCGATGCGCTGGGCAATGTCGGTTGTTCCCTGTAAGGTCGCCTCAATCGCTTCTGGGAGACGTTGGAGTTCAGTAAGGCGCTGTTGATCGCCGCTCCAGATGGCGGCAAACGCGGCCATCACAGCAACCTGGGCGGTATAGGTTTTCGTTGCGGCGACGCTTTGTTCGCGGCCAGCATGTAGCTCAACGACATGATCGGCGCTGGCGGCAAGCGGAGAGGAGCCATCGTTCGTGATTGCCAGAGTAGGCCGTCCCTGGCGTTTGCCTTCTTCCAACACAGCGATGATGTCGGGCGATTGGCCGGATTGCGAGATGCCTACAACGAAGGCGCCAGCCATGCGCGGAGCGGTCTTATACAGGGTGTAGAGCGATGGCGTGGCAAGCGCCACTGGATAGCCCGCGAGCGCGGCCCAGGCATATTTCGCGTAGAGTGCGGCATGATCCGATGAGCCACGCGCAGCGATCAAGACATACTCAAAGGACGGAAGGTGTGAAGTGATCCGGGTAATGGGTCGTAGTTCTTGTTGTAGAAGCTGAGCTATCACTTCAGGTTGGCTGCGGATTTCTTGTTCCAGCAATGAAGTCATAATTCCTCCTGGCGCTCCTGAGCGGTTTTCCCGCCCATGCTCTTGAGATTTTACATCAAGATTTTACGGCAATTCTGGTCTAGTGGTCTAGATGTCTTGACAAATAGACACGAAACAGGTACACTATGTTTCAGCAGCCTATCGGAGGGAGAGTCTTCCGTGCTCGGGCTATCTCAACCTGGCAGACCAACGAGCAGCGCGATGCTAGAAAGGAGCGCTTCGTTTCCTGGCATGATAGCGGTTGATGCCCCGATTGTTCAGTCAAGGGAACCTGTCTCAGATCAACAGATGATCACATGCTCCGGCGTTAGGAGGTTGTCTCATGGATTCCCACGCTTTCCATTTGGGATTTGCCAAGGCGAAAGGCAAAACAATCCTGGCCTCGTTTATGTTTCTGGTGGTTGCCTCGCTCTTGCTTTCAGCCTGCGGCAACAACACAAGCAACAACACAAGCAACAATTCCGGCCCCAAAATCCTGACCGCCATCGGCTATACAGGTGGCACGTACACCGAGTCCTTCAGCCCCTTCGGTTCCAGCCCCAATAATGGCACCTTTGGCCTGATCTACGAGCCACTGGTCTTCGTTGACGCCATCACCGGCCAGGAAACGCCCATGCTGGCGACCGGGCACACGTTCAACTCCGATAACACGCAGTTGAGCTTCACGATTCGCCAGGGGGTCAAGTGGTCCGATGGGCAGGCGTTCACAGCGGATGATGTCGTCTTCACCTTCAATCTGCTCCAGACTAACCCGGATGCCGATTCCAGCGGATTGTGGACGTACCTCAGCAGCGTGCAAAAGACCGACCCCAATACCGTCGTCTTCACCTTCAAGAAGGCCGATCCGCCCCTGCTGCCCTACATCGAGGGCACCAGCATCGTTCCGCAGCATGCCTGGCCTTCGGGCGATCCAACCAAGGCGGTCAATGCGACGCCAATTGGCACCGGCCCCTTCACACTGAAGAGCTTCACGCCACAACTGATTACCCTGGACAAGAACCCGAGCTACTGGCAGGCCAGCCAGGTGAAGGTTGACGAGGTGCGCTACGAGGCGGTCAGCAGCGCCGATACCGCCATCCTCGATCTCATCAGCCACAAGGTTGACTGGTCAGCCGTCTTCAGCCCGGCGGCCAATACCTTTGCGCAGAAAGATTCCGCGCACAACCACGTCTATATGGTTCCGGTAGCGCCCGTCAGCCTCATCCTGAACCAGACGGTCTATCCGCTCAACCAGTTGCCGGTCCGCCAGGCTATCAGCGTCGCGCTGGATCGTCAGCAGATGTCGCAATCTGGTGAGGCCGGACTGGAGCCGGTGATCAGCCCGACCGGACTGACGGCTGGGCAGATTCATGGCGGGTATGAAGACCCCAACTACGCCAGTACCACGTTTGGCGCGGCTGACCCCAACAAGGCTCAGCAGATTCTGACCAGCGCGGGCTACACCAAAGGCTCGGATGGTATCTTCGTTGACCCGCATGGCAACAAGCTCTCCTTCACGGCAGAGGTTCCCAACGACTTCAACGACTATGTTGCCAATCTGATGATCGCGGCCCAAAACCTCCAGGCGGCTGGCATTGACCTCAAGGTCAATCAGGTCTCCGACAACTCGTACTTCAGTGATCGTGGCTCAGGGAACTACCAGATCATGATGGTTGGCGCCCTGTATGGTCCAACGCCGTTCTACTACTTCAATGACATCCTCTACAGCGCTAACATCTCCAATGGTGGCCTCAACTGGCCTCACTGGAATGACCCGGCGACAGACCAGTTTCTGAACCAGTATGCCACCTCGACTGATCCGACGGTGCAGAAGCAGGCTCTGTTTGGCATCGAGAAGATCATGGTTGAGCAACTGCCAGTGATTCCGCTGCTTGGCGCTGTCGAGTTCTTCGAGTACACGACCGTCAACTGGACCGGCTGGCCGACGCCCGATAACCCCTATGCCATCGGTTCGGCGTATAACCGTCCTCCTGGGGATAACGAGCAGGTCATCCTGCACCTGACCCCGGCTTCATAGGACTTCTGGCCCTCCTCGGTCTGAGGGGATGGCCGCGCGGCCATCCCCTCAGACCGAGGAGGGCCAGAAGTCCTATGAAGCCGGGGTCAGGTGCAGGATGACCTGCTCGTTATCCCCAGGAGGACGGTTATACGCCGAACCGATGGCATAGGGGTTATCGGGCGTCGGCCAGCCGGTCCAGTTGACGGTCGTGTACTCGAAGAACTCGACAGCGCCAAGCAGCGGAATCACTGGCAGTTGCTCAACCATGATCTTCTCGATGCCAAACAGAGCCTGCTTCTGCACCGTCGGATCAGTCGAGGTGGCATACTGGTTCAGAAACTGGTCTGTCGCCGGGTCATTCCAGTGAGGCCAGTTGAGGCCACCATTGGAGATGTTAGCGCTGTAGAGGATGTCATTGAAGTAGTAGAACGGCGTTGGACCATACAGGGCGCCAACCATCATGATCTGGTAGTTCCCTGAGCCACGATCACTGAAGTACGAGTTGTCGGAGACCTGATTGACCTTGAGGTCAATGCCAGCCGCCTGGAGGTTTTGGGCCGCGATCATCAGATTGGCAACATAGTCGTTGAAGTCGTTGGGAACCTCTGCCGTGAAGGAGAGCTTGTTGCCATGCGGGTCAACGAAGATACCATCCGAGCCTTTGGTGTAGCCCGCGCTGGTCAGAATCTGCTGAGCCTTGTTGGGGTCAGCCGCGCCAAACGTGGTACTGGCGTAGTTGGGGTCTTCATACCCGCCATGAATCTGCCCAGCCGTCAGTCCGGTCGGGCTGATCACCGGCTCCAGTCCGGCCTCACCAGATTGCGACATCTGCTGACGATCCAGCGCGACGCTGATAGCCTGGCGGACCGGCAACTGGTTGAGCGGATAGACCGTCTGGTTCAGGATGAGGCTGACGGGCGCTACCGGAACCATATAGACGTGGTTGTGCGCGGAATCTTTCTGCGCAAAGGTATTGGCCGCCGGGCTGAAGACGGCTGACCAGTCAACCTTGTGGCTGATGAGATCGAGGATGGCGGTATCGGCGCTGCTGACCGCCTCGTAGCGCACCTCGTCAACCTTCACCTGGCTGGCCTGCCAGTAGCTCGGGTTCTTGTCCAGGGTAATCAGTTGTGGCGTGAAGCTCTTCAGTGTGAAGGGGCCGGTGCCAATTGGCGTCGCATTGACCGCCTTGGTTGGATCGCCCGAAGGCCAGGCATGCTGCGGAACGATGCTGGTGCCCTCGATGTAGGGCAGCAGGGGCGGATCGGCCTTCTTGAAGGTGAAGACGACGGTATTGGGGTCGGTCTTTTGCACGCTGCTGAGGTACGTCCACAATCCGCTGGAATCGGCATCCGGGTTAGTCTGGAGCAGATTGAAGGTGAAGACGACATCATCCGCTGTGAACGCCTGCCCATCGGACCACTTGACCCCCTGGCGAATCGTGAAGCTCAACTGCGTGTTATCGGAGTTGAACGTGTGCCCGGTCGCCAGCATGGGCGTTTCCTGGCCGGTGATGGCGTCAACGAAGACCAGTGGCTCGTAGATCAGGCCAAAGGTGCCATTATTGGGGCTGGAACCGAAGGGGCTGAAGGACTCGGTGTACGTGCCACCTGTATAGCCGATGGCGGTCAGGATTTTGGGGCCGGAATTGTTGCTTGTGTTGTTGCTTGTGTTGTTGCCGCAGGCTGAAAGCAAGAGCGAGGCAACCACCAGAAACATAAACGAGGCCAGGATTGTTTTGCCTTTCGCCTTGGCAAATCCCAAATGGAAAGCGTGGGAATCCATGAGACAACCTCCTAACGCCGGAGCATGTGATCATCTGTTGATCTGAGACAGGTTCCCTTGACTGAACAATCGGGGCATCAACCGCTATCATGCCAGGAAACGAAGCGCTCCTTTCTAGCATCGCGCTGCTCGTTGGTCTGCCAGGTTGAGATAGCCCGAGCACGGAAGACTCTCCCTCCGATAGGCTGCTGAAACATAGTGTACCTGTTTCGTGTCTATTTGTCAAGACATCTAGACCACTAGACCAGAATTGCCGTAAAATCTTGATGTAAAATCTCAAGAGCATGGGCGGGAAAACCGCTCAGGAGCGCCAGGAGGAATTATGACTTCATTGCTGGAACAAGAAATCCGCAGCCAACCTGAAGTGATAGCTCAGCTTCTACAACAAGAACTACGACCCATTACCCGGATCACTTCACACCTTCCGTCCTTTGAGTATGTCTTGATCGCTGCGCGTGGCTCATCGGATCATGCCGCACTCTACGCGAAATATGCCTGGGCCGCGCTCGCGGGCTATCCAGTGGCGCTTGCCACGCCATCGCTCTACACCCTGTATAAGACCGCTCCGCGCATGGCTGGCGCCTTCGTTGTAGGCATCTCGCAATCCGGCCAATCGCCCGACATCATCGCTGTGTTGGAAGAAGGCAAACGCCAGGGACGGCCTACTCTGGCAATCACGAACGATGGCTCCTCTCCGCTTGCCGCCAGCGCCGATCATGTCGTTGAGCTACATGCTGGCCGCGAACAAAGCGTCGCCGCAACGAAAACCTATACCGCCCAGGTTGCTGTGATGGCCGCGTTTGCCGCCATCTGGAGCGGCGATCAACAGCGCCTTACTGAACTCCAACGTCTCCCAGAAGCGATTGAGGCGACCTTACAGGGAACAACCGACATTGCCCAGCGCATCGAGCGTTACAGGTACATGGATCAGTGCGTGGTGATCGGGCGCGGCTATAACTACGCAACCTCCTTCGAGCTGGCGCTGAAACTCAAAGAGCTTACCTTGGTGATGGCAATCGCTTATTCCTCGGCAGATTTCCGTCATGGTCCTATCGCTACGATTACGACCGGCTCGCCAGTCATCCTGATCATGCCAACCGGGGTGACCTTTGACGATATGCTTGACCTGGCACGGACGCTGCAAGAACGTGGCGCCGAACTGCTCGTGATCTCAGAATCCCCGCAGGCGCTGGCGCTTGCCCAGACCAGATTGCCGATTGCAGCGGCGCTACCAGAATGGCTCAGCCCGCTCGGCGCCATCATTCCCGGTCAGGCGCTGGCTCTGCACCTGACACTCGCCAAAGGCTTGAATCCAGATGTGCCGCGCGGACTCCAGAAGGTGACACGCACCCTCTAATGCCACCGTTTGCCTCACCCCAGCCAGCAAGGACGCTGGCGCTACTGCACCACCCCTCCGACTGGAAGCCGACGGTACAAACCCGCCTACGCGCTGGTCCGCCCACCACGCGACTTCCGGCGAGTTTTCGCTGCTGGCGCTAACCGCGCGCCTTCAGCGATAGGAGCTGGCTCAAGCGCGCTCAGGCGCTCGCGCCAGACATCCGTCGCAAAAACAACCGTTCCCTGAGAGAGGGTCGCCTGAAGTGCTAACGCGCGATCCAGAATGACCAGATCAGCATCACAGCCAGCCTGCAAGCGTCCTTTGCGTTCAGCGACATGCGCCGCGCGGGCCGGGTTGAGCGTAAGCATGCCGACAGCTTCCTGAAGCGAAACGCCAGTCATCTGGAGGATATTGCGGAGCGCCTGATCCATCGTCAGGACACTACCGGTGATCGTCCCATCAGATAAGCGGGCGACACCACGAACAACCTGGGCTACCTGGCCCGCAAAGGTGAAGGAGCCATCTGGAATACCTGCTGCCGAGAGGGCGTCGGTAATCACAATGGTGCGCTGCGGCCCCAAGCTTTTGACGATGATGTTCATCATGGCTGGGTGAACATGCAGACCATCGGCGATCAATTCGCCATACACCTGGGGGGCTTGAACAACCGCGCCGAGCGGGCCAGGGTAGCGGTGATGGAGGGGGCGCATTGCATTGCAACAATGGGTTGCGTGGATAATCCCTAATTGGATCGCTTCCTGCGTTTGCTCATAGGTCGCATCGCTGTGGCCGATACTGACCGTGACCCCGGCCTCCACCAGCCGCCGGATCATGTCCGCCGCGCCGGGCAATTCAGGCGCCAGCGTGATCAGACGGAGATGTCCCTGCGTGAGCGCCAGCACCTGTTCAATCTCAGCAACATCGGGCAGGCGCAGCCAGGATTCCATATGCGCGCCGCGCCGATGGACATTGATATACGGCCCCTCCAGATGAATCCCCAGCGGCTCAGCGCCAAACGTCCAGGAATCAATGGCCTGCACCGCCGCGCGTAGCTGCGCGCTGGGCAGCGTGCCAGGCGTCCCAACGACGCCGATCAGAAATGCGGTGACGCCCGTTTCCGGCGCCCAGCGCGCGTAAGCGTGAATCTCTTCAGGGTCGCTGGTGTGCAAATTAGAGCCGCCACCTCCATGTGTATGCACATCAATGAAGCCTGGCATAACGAGCATATCGGTTGCATCGATACCCGCTGCGGGGTCGTCTGACGAATTGCCGATAGCCTGGATATGCGTGCCATCAATTGTAATATCGCTGGCAGGAAGCTCCGAAAAAGCGTCTACCAGATGAGCGCCACGTAACGTAAAACTCATGAATATTTTCTCCACTCGAAATGCTGCTGGTTCGCGTTATCGGGTGAAATGCCGCTCATCCCTCCCTTGCGTATAGACCACACTCTTGACAGGCAGAGAAATTTCTGCCATTATAGTAACGTGGATATGTGGTCTATACAACATATGAAGTATACCACCATTTATAACACATCCACGTAAGGAAATCAACCCCTCAATACATGACAACATACTGTGGGTCTGTGCTTGCAGGCAACTATCTCATATAATTGATGGAAAACTTGTGGCATTCTTGAGAAAGGTTGGGCTGAGATCGGATGAGTACCATTTACAGGCATAGCCCTGTGCCCCGCTACCATCAGTTAAAAGAGATTCTGCGCGAGAAGATTCGCTCTGGTGAGTGGAAACCTGGCGACCTGATCCCTTCTGAACGCGAGTTGAGCGAGACCTATGGGATCAGCCGCATGACCACCCGCCAGGCGATCACCGATCTGGTGAATGAAGGGGTCTTTTACCGCGAACAAGGCAAGGGCACGTTTGTCACCCGGCATAAGATCACCCAACAGTTGATCCGCCTCACCGGGTTTACCGAGGATATTCGCGCGCGCGGCCAGCAGCCCAGCACGAAAGTGCTTTCGGCGCAAATGTTTCCCGCCGATGAGGTGGTAGCGGAAAAGCTGCGGATCAGCCCTGGTTTCCTGGTCGTTCGCCTGCAACGCTTACGTCTTGCTGATGGCGAGCCGCTCGCCATCGAACTCTCTCATCTCAACTTCAAAGGCTGCGAAAAGCTCTTGGAAGAAGACCTGGAGCAAAACTCGCTCTATCGGCTGCTTGAGGCGAAATATAGTGTCCCGCTTATGGAAGCTGAGCAAGAACTGGAGGCTGGGCTGGCGGGCAATGATGAGGCGCACCTGCTCAAAATCCATGTCGGTAGCTCGGTTCTCTATACCCGTCGCACCACCTATACAGATCGCTATCAGCCCATCGAATACGCGAAATCGGTCTATTGTGGCAATAAATACACCTTCTATACGCACCTGAAGCGAGAGCAACTGTTCTCCTAGCAGAGAAGGGCAGCAAACACGATGTCAGCCGATCCGAACGCGCATCATCAGGGCCAGCCGTTCACCATGCTGGAAACCGAGGGGGTGAACCCGGCGACCAGCGAGATCGACCGCATGAGTCCGCTAGAGATCGTCCAGGCGATGAATGCCGAAGACGCCAAAGTGGCGGGCGCAGTCAAGCAGGAACTGCCGCAGATCGCCAGCGCGATTGAAGCGATTGCTGCGCGCCTGCGCCGGGGAGGTCGGCTCATCTATATGGGCGCAGGTACGTCCGGGCGGCTGGGCGCGCTGGACGCCTCGGAGTGTCCGCCAACTTTCAATGTCTCGCCGGACCTGATCGTTGGCTGTATTGCTGGCGGCACGTTCGCGCTGACCCAGGCAGTTGAAGACCTCGAGGATAGCGCCGAGGCTGGCCGCACCGATGCGGCGCGTCTGGGCATTAGCGAAGTGGATACGCTGGTGGGCATTACCGCCAGCGGGCGAACGCCCTACGTCCTGGGCGCTGTGGCTTACGCGAAGCAGCAGGGAGCTTGCGTCATCGGCCTGGTCTGCAATCGAAATAGCCCGCTGGCAAAAGAAGCGGACATCTGCATCGCGCCAGTCGTTGGGC
>JBJKSJ010000384.1:0-11176 GCA_046704085.1 Ktedonobacterales bacterium
GCCGGGCGCGGGCGGGTCGTGGCCGAGTTTACGCTGGAAGGGATGATGGAGAAGACCGAAGCCCTCTATTATCACCTGCTGAAGCGCAATGCGCCAGAACGCCTGAGTCGGCCCTCGCTTCAAGCAGTGGCAACGGGAGAAGAGTCATGACCAGGAGTGCTGAAAACGGACACCACCCTGCGCGCGCGGAGGCTGTGCTAACTGATGCGCAGCGTGTCAAAGTCCTGTATCTGATCACCTATTTTCCCGCGTTTCACGGCGCGCAGGAACACCTGTGCCTGACGGTCAATGGGCATGATCAGACGCGCTTCGAGGTCTGGCTGGGAACGCAGCCAGGCGGGTCACTCTTGCCTTCGGTGAGTGCCGATGTGCATATCGCCTTGATTCCCCATCTCCAGCGCGCGGTGCATCTCCTGAAGGACTGGCGCGCGTTCTGGGAGATCTATCGGCTGTGTCGCCAGGAGCGTTTTACCATCGTTCACACGCAGATCTCCAAGGCGGGAGTGTTAGGACGGCTGGCGGCGCGGCTGGCAGGCGTGCCTATCATCATTCATACGCCGCATACGATCTCCTTCCAGGCTTCAGAAAGCCGGGCGGTCAATAGCTTGTACCGCTGGCTGGAGCGGCTGTGCGCGCCGATCACCAACCGCCTGCTGATGGTTTCGCACAAGAATGTGACCAAGTATCTGGAGGCGCATATCGGCAAGCCGGAGCAGTATCAGGTGGTCTACAGCGGGATCAACGTGGAGCGCCTGACGACTCTGCGCTATGGCCCGGAGACGGTGCGCGCCACCCTGGGCGTGCCAGCGGATCATCGCCTGGTCGTCTGGGTGGGGCGATTGGCCTATCCGAAAGACCCGCAGACCTTTGTGCGCGCTGCGGCCATACTCTGCCGGGATGTGCCGGATGTGACCTGTGTGCTGGTGGCCGATGGCCCGGAGCGCAGCGACGTGGAAGCCTTGATCGCCCAGCTAGAGATGCGCGGGCGGATTCTCGTGACGGGCTTCCGCGATGATGTCCCGGAGATCGTGTCTGCGGCCAGCCTGCTGGGGCACTCCTCGACGTATGAGGGCATGCCGCGCACCATCAGCGAAGCCATGCTGCTGGGCATTCCAGTGGCAGGCACGGCGGTGGATGGGATGTTGGAGGCTCTTGAGAGCGGTGTGCGCGGTGGGCTGCTGGCGCCGCCAGAACAGCCTGAACAGCTTGCTGCGAATATGCGTCGGCTCCTGGAAGATCGCGTCCTGGCTGACCGGCTGGCTGCTGAAGGCAAAACCTGGGCCTGGGCGCGGTTTGATGCGCGCCAGATGGTCCGGCAGATCGAGGCGCTGTATGCTGAAGAGTTGCAGCGGCGCGGCATCGCTCTTCCCCCTGCGGCCAGCCCCCAGCAGCCTCATGCTGCTGAAAGCATGGTTGCTGCGCCAGAGCGCGAGTAGCCGCAAATGTTAGCAAGAAGCCTGGTAACATCCCTCATGCCCGTCTGCCCTGCTTTGCCCATCAGGATGCACGCTTGCGCTTGAAGCTCAAGCGGCGGGTGATGCGGTTGAGCATGGGCACGGCATCATCAATCTGCAAGAAGTGCGCAAAGAAGAGGTAGACAACGGTGGCCGCGATGATGCCCGCGCCGATGCGCGCTGCCAGCAAGGCGTTGACCTCCAGCGAGCCGCGCCCATCGATGCCGGTATAGGAGATAATCCGGTCCACTGCCGCGTAGCCGACCAGCGCGGCCAGCGTTGAGACCAGGCTGGCTGCCAGGACGCTCACCGTAAAGATAAACAGGGGCTGAAGGTCAAAGCCGCGCAGCCGCTGGCGCAGCAGCAAGAGGAGAACCAGGGCTTCACCCAGCACACCAATGGACATTGCCAGCCCCAGACCTTTGAGTCCCATCGGGAAGAGCAAGATGCTCAAGCCGATCATAAAGGCAAACTGACAGAGACTGACGTAGACAGGAGTACGGCTATCACGCAGCGCGTAAAACGACCGGGTGAGGATTTCAACCGAGGCGTGGCCCGCGATGCCAATCGCCAGGAAAACAAGCGGATCGTAGACCAGACTGGTATCCTGGGCGGTGAAGTTGCCGTGTTGCAGCAGCAGGCGGATAATAGGTCGCGCCAGGCCAATCAGGCCAAGGCTTGCTGGTATTGAGAGGAAGAGAATGCCGCGCAGGGTCGTTACAATCACCTTGCGCAGCCGCTCGAACTCATTCGCCGCAAAGAGTGCGGCAAGCGTGGGGAAGGCAGCGGTCGAAACTGCCATCGCAAAAATGCTGATAGGCAAGAGCATCAACTGAAACGCGGTGAAGAAGCCATAAGCGCTGCCCTCGGAAAGCAGCGAGGCCAGGGCACGGTCCACTCCAAAGGCCAGATAGAGCATGCCGGCGTTGACGATGCGCGGGAGCATCAGCCGCATAATGCTGCGCATCCCTGGGTGCATAAAGTTGAGGGTGGGCCGATAGCGCAGCCCGGCGCGCATGGCGCCGGGGAATTGGATTAGGAATTGCAGCGCGGCGCCCAGCACGACGCCCCAGGTGGCTCCATAGATGCCCAGATTGCCCCCAAAGAGGTGGGTTTTGTTATCCACCAGGGTGGCGCAGAGGCCGAGAATCAACCCAACGTTATAGAGAACGGTAGCAAGCGCCGGGAGCAAAAAACGCTGGCGGGTTTGTAAGATAGCACTGAGGACGGTGGAAGCGCCCAGAAAGATCGGCTGCAAGAGCATGATGCGCACCAGCGAGACGATCTCGTTGAGTTCACCTGGAGAGGTATTGAGGACATAGAGTGGGACCAGTTTCGGCGCAAAAATCATCCCTAGAATAGCAAGGATAGTGAGTCCCCCGACCGCCGTGTTGAGGGCGACATTTGCCACATAATAGGCCGTTTTTTTATCGCGCTTTTCCACGATATACTGGGTAAAGATAGGGATGAATGCCGAGAGCAGCGCGCCGCCCGATACCAGATTAAAGATGGTATCAGGGATGTAGAATGCCTGAGTATAGGCATCGGCGTCCACGCTTGCCCCAAAGAGTCCGGCGAAGAGGGAGTTACGGAACAACCCAAGAAAGCGCCCGATGATGAACGAAGCGGTCAGAATCATCGTGGCTGTCGCTATGGCGTTGCCCTTGAGGGCGCGCATCTGGGTGGAGGGCTGCTCATCCTCAGCAGCGGCCTCACCTCCAGCCGGAAGCGCCCCGGCGTCAATAGCGGGCAGGCGCATGGACATCGAGGGCTGCTCGTCGAAATAAGCGCTCTCATGGCGCGAGGGGGCAAAGGTTGCCAGGCTTGACTCAAAGGAGAGCGCCTCTAATTGGTCTTGAGAGACATCCGGGTCATTGACGCCGTGCGCCAGGAGGTGATGGCGAAAGCGGGTATCAATCAATGTGGGCATGTCATCAGGATCAACAGGCTCCATCGCTCGATCATCGTTTTCAGGCGGCGCCTTCATTTGGACTCCCTCACTGGCAAAATGAACCAGCCCTTATTTTTAGATAGATATGCAGGCTGCTGCTTACTCTCATAGAGAAACGTTTGGGAGCGTCGAGTGTTTCTCTCTGGAGTTGGCACGCATTCTTTTGCTCCTATTGGGGCTAGCATAGCATAGCAGAGCGCGAAAGCACAAGAACATAGCTCATTTGGGGCTATGCGGCGCCTCCGCCTCCAGCAGCGCCAGCAGGGCCAGGGCGTAGGCGTTGGAGACGGTGGCGGCATCATGCCATCGCTCTCCCAGCATCAGGCGGTAGCGGGCTTTCCAGCGTTTGGCAGCGATGGTGTTGAGCCGGATGAGCGTCCAGGTTGGGGCAACTTCCTCCAGCGTCCGCCGTAATCCAATCTCGTCGTCGATGGTCAGGCCATGCGCTTGCAGCCTGGTTGCCAGTTCAGGCGAAAGCTCACTCTCCATCAGACGCTCCACTCCGGGCGCCGGTGTCATTCTGCGCTCTATGCCATTCGCCGGTTTCCAGCGCGCAGCAAAGCTCCTGCCCAACCGACTCGTCTAGCTCGGTTGCCAGAGCGGCTTCCAGCGCGGAGCGCGCTTCTGGGCCGCCGAGGCGCCCCAGCGCCCAGGCCGCGTGCCCGCGCACCAGCGGCTCTGGCTCGGCGCAGAGGGTTTCGATCAGCGCCGGAACGGCCACCGGGTCGCCCAGGTTGCCTAGCGCGACGCAGACGTTGCGCAGCAGCCCGCGCCGCCTGGCGCGCTTGATCGGACTGTGGCGAAAACGCTCGCGGAACTGCTCCTCGTCCAGCTTGAGCAGCGGGATGAGCGCCGGGCTGGAGCCAACCTCTGCGCGCGGCTGAAAGTCCAGTCGTGGTGAGTCTTTGGCAGAAGCTGGGCCAGTGATAGTTTCCGGCTGCGCTGTGCCCGGCGGGGCACTCGCGCCAAAGCGCCCGGCGCGCTTGAGGCGCTCGACGGCGATCAGGTTGACTGGGCAGACCTCCTGGCAGATGTCGCAGCCAAAGATATGATTGCCCATCAGCGGGCGCAGATGCAGCGGAATGCTGCCGCGCAGCTCGATGGTCAGGAAGGAGATACAGCGGGTGTTGTCCAGCACATACGGGGCGACGAACGCGCCCGTCGGGCAGGCGTGAAGACATCGCTCGCACGCCCCACAATTGGATTTGAGCGGCGCGTCTGGCTCTAGCTCCAGGTTCGTCACGATCTCGGCGAGAAAGACCCATGACCCCCAGCCGTGCGTCAGAATATTGGTATTCTTGCCATACCATCCCAGCCCGGCGCGCTCGGCCACGGCGCGATCCACCATGCGCCCGGTATCGACAAAAAGCCGCGTCTCGGTCCCCGGCGCGGCGCCAGCCGACGCCGCGTCGAGGGTGCGCAGATAGGCTGCCAGTTGCTCTAGCCTGGCCTTGATGACCTCGTGATAGTCATCGCCCCAGGCATAGCAAGAGTTGCGCCCGTGTGGGTCGCCAGGGGTCGTCAGGTCGCGCGGCGCGTCGGTCAGGTAGAAGATCGCCATCGAGATGACCGAGCGCGCATCGGGCAACAGGGCGCGCGGATTGCTGGAAACCTCGGCGCGCTCAGCGGTGAACCAGGGCAGGCCATCCATCAAGCCCTGCTCAATGCGATCTTTGATGGCCGCCTCGCGCTCTGGGAACGGCGCTGCGCTAGTCACGCGCACCAGATCGAATCCCAGGCTGGCGGCATAATCTTTGATGTCAGTGGTGAGAGACATAAGCTGTATGAGTCAAGCTCATTTCCTTCAGGAGCGAGGCTTTCGCTGATCCAGGTAGTCGATGGGCGTGAAGACGGCACAGGCAAGCTGGTCGGTGCGGTGCAGGAGCCAGTTGGAGAGCGCAAGGAACTCACAACCGGCGTAGCCTCGGAACGCGGCGAGTACCAGGGAACTGCCAACGAAGATAATCGTCGCGTCGCTGGTGAACCAGAGAGGCGGCACATACAACCCGATGAGGTAGGGGGCGAGGGGCAGCGCGATGCTGAGTAGGAAGCTCAGCGGGCTGGCGCCCTGGAAGTGCGCCGGGTTGCGGCGAATCCACCAGAAGTGCCCAGCCAGCACGAGAGCAGGGAAGCCGATGAGGCCAAGTGCCCAGGTAATCGGCGACAGGTGGCCCGACGACACCAGTTGGCCGTAAACGATGATGCCAATGAGCAGGAGTCCCGCAACAAGGCGTGCCAGAGTGCCAAAAGGTCCAATATCGCGGCGCAGGTGGGTTGCCTGGCCGCTGGGGGCGCCCTCCGCCGCCTTTCGGCTAGTTTCCCTCACTCGGTTGGCAAAAGCAGTAACCAGGGATGCCGGTTGTTCGATCATAGGTTATTCCTTATCCTGAAAGAACCGCTCAACATCTTCGATTTTCATAGTCCGCCGGGCGGGCGGGAGCGCGGCCACGACGCGGCTGCCGTAGTATTTAGTATACAGTCGTGCATCCAGGATTGCCATCACGCCCCGGTCATCTTTCGTGCGAATCAGCCGCCCGATGCCTTGCTTCAGGCGCAGCGTGGCCTGGGGCAAGACATAGCCATTGAACCAGTCCTCGTTGGCCTCTTTCATCAGCTTGACCCGCGCCTCATGCACCGGGTCATCGGGCGGGTCGAAGGGCAGCTTATCGATCACGACCAGCGAGAGCGCCTCGCCAGCGATGTCCACACCCTCCCAGAAACTCTTTAGCCCGAACAGCACGGCGTTCCCTGCCGCGCGGAAACGCTTGATCAGTTCAATGCGCGAGAAATCGCCCTGGATCAAGAGCGGGAAATCCACCTCGTCGCGGATGCGCTCATAGACCTCCATCATGGCGCGATGGCTGGAGAAGAGCAGGAAGGCCCGTCCGCGCGAGGCGCGCACAAGCTGGGCCATCTCGCGGGCCAGCGCGTCGAGGTAGGGGCCGTTCTCGGCGCCAAACTTCGGCTCTGGCAGTCCGCGCGGCAGATAGAGCAGGGCATGGTTGGGATAATCGAAAGTGGGCGGTAGGACGCGCTCAGTCACGTTCTTCAACGCGCCGACGCGGCGGCGGAAGAAGCTGAAATCGCCACCAACCGCCAGCGTCGCCGAGGTAGCGATGATATTGATCTTCTCAAATAATTGCGTCTGCAAAAGCTCAGTAATCGAGAGCGGCGCTGCCGAAACGCTCAACTGGCGCAATCCAGCGTTCTGGCCGCCGCGTTCGCTGCTGCGCTCGACATAGTAGACGCGGCGCTTCAGGTCTTCCACCGCGAAGGCGACGCGCAGATCGCTCGCCAGGTTGCGCGCGCGCTTCACCAGCTTGTCGTAGAGCTGCTCCTCTTTCTCATCCAGGTTGTCCGGGCGGCGATACTTCATATCTTCGCCCAGCGCGTCAATCGCCTCGGCCAGGTGCAAGCCTTCCTGAAAGGGCTGCGTGAGCAGGGCGCGATTCTTGTAGCCGGGGTCGGCTATCGTTCCCAGGCGATCCCAGGTGGTCACGTTGCGCTGCCCTGCTTCCTGAAAGAGCAGCGGGTCCACATGATCGCGCAGGCGGCGCTGCTGAAAGAGGCTCTGCACGCGGCCCGGCGAAACGGTAATGGTGAAGGCGCGGGTGGCCTCTTCTTCCAGGTGATGCGCCTCATCGATGATGACCACATCCCGCTCCGGCAGCAGCCAGCCCTCCATTGCAGCATCCAGCAGCAGGAGGGTATGGTTGACGACGATCACCTGCGCCTCGCGTGCGCGCTGGCGCATCTCGCGCACGTAGCAATCGCCAAAGTAGTTGCACTTGCTCCAGGCGCACTGGTCGCTGTCTGCCGCGATGCGCGCGCGTAGCTCGCCGGGGAGCGCAAAGGGGATCGTATCCAGATCGCCGTCGAAGGGATCGCCCTCCGACGCGCCGGTCACATCATCTTGCAAGAACTTGAGCAGGCGATCAAACGCAGTGGTGCGCAGCACGGGCAGCAGCTCTCTGTTCTCGCGCTCGAAGCGGTCCAGGCAGAGGTAATTGCCCATGCCCTTGATGAGCGCGGCGCGGAAGTCCTTGATGTGCTGCTGCACGAAGGGGATGTCTTTATAAAACAACTGCTCTTGCAGATTCTTATTCGCCGTGCTGATGATAGCGACCTTGCCGGAGCGGACGATAGGAAGCAAGTAGGCAAGCGACTTGCCTGTTCCGGTGCTTGCTTCGATGGCCGCATGCTGGCCGCTTTCGAGCGCCTGAGCCACCAGTTCGGCCATCTCCACCTGCGCCGCTCGTTCCTCATAGTCGGGCAGGCTCTCTGAGAGCGCGCCGCCCTGGGTGAGATCGAGACGAACCTGCTCGGCCAGCGATAGATTGATGCTCACGCGCCCTCCTGCCACAGTCTAGACCAGACGTTCATACCAGATCAGTATACCATATGGCTGATAGTGGGCGCTTGGTAACTTCATCCTGGCGCTCGGCTGGCTCAGTCCGGCCACCTATGCCGCCTCGGACTTGCGGCAGGCTCTGCTGGGTCCGGTGACGTTGCGGTTGCTGCTCGATCTGGCCGTTTTGGTGGGGCTTTCCATCTTGATCTTCTGGCTGGTCTCGCTCAAGATGCGCTGGCGCCAGGGTTAGCCCGGTATGAAGTTGGCCGGGACGGTAATCAGCCCATATTTGATCTTGAGTGCCAGGATGCGCTCGACGGAGAGGTCAATGCGCTGCTTGGTGATCTGCCCGCTGTTGATCGCTGCGTGCAGCGCGTCAAAAACGCCGGGCATCTCGTTGGCTTGAAAGCTCAAGAGCAAGTCATCGCCAGCTTCGACGGCTAGCACCGCCGCTTGCGCGGCGGTCCAGCGATTGGAGAGCGCCCCCATATGCAGCCCATCGGTGATAATGACACCCTGATAGCCCAGGTCGTGCCGCAAGACCTGATTGATCATGATCGGCGAGATCGAGGCGGGCAGGTTGGGGTCATAGGCTGGAACGATCTCGTGCGTCGTCAAGATCATATCCACATTGCCCTGTGCAATCAGCGCCCGGTAGGGAGCAAAGTCAATCTTATTGAGGTCTGCCTGACTGCGGTTCAAGACGGGCAATCCGGCGTGGGGATCAACGGTCGCTGAGCCAAGTCCCGGCCAATGCTTCAGGCTGCCGATGACGCCCTGGCTCTGCAAGCCATCCAGGTAGGCTCCGGCAAACGTCGTCACTTTGTCGGGCGTCGTTCCGAACATGCGGGTGGACAGGACAGAGACGCTATCGCTGACCGTCTGGACATCAACGACAGGGGCGAGATTGAGATTGATGCCCAGCCCCGCGAGAATCTGGCCGTCTGAGACGCCCTGCTGCATCGCCTTGTTGGGATCGTTGGTGTCGCCGATCTCCTCAGCCGACGGGCGTGGGCCGGTGATCGGCAGCAGCCGGTTTACGGTGCCCCCCTCTTGATCGCTGGAGATAAACAGGGGGATTTTGGCGTGCGCCTGCACGGCGGCATCCAGCGCCCGAACCTGCGCGGCGCTGGGCATATTGCCGCCGTAGAGAATGATGGCGCCGACGTGATCAGTGACGATCATCGTCTGAAGATCGGAACTCAGCGTGGGGCCAAGGAAAGCGCCCACCAGCATCTGCCCAAGCTCTTCGTCCAGGGTCATATGCGCGATCATCTGATCGATGAACAGCGCCGCGAGGCGCTCCGGGTCGCGCACAATCGGCGAGGGGATGGTGGCTGACGGAGCGCCGCCGGGAGTCTGTGCTTGCTGGCGCGTGGTCTGCTTCATCAGCAGATACGCGCCGATGGGCAGCGAGGCGACTACAGCGACGACCAGCGCCAGGGTGATGATCAACTTCTGGCCGCGCGTATATGGCGCGCGCCTGCGACGTGGGCGCAGGCGCCTCGCCGGGGACTGCTGAGGTCTGTGGCGCTGCTGGCTGCCAGAAGCTATCTCGTGCCATTCTTCCAGGTGGTTCTCAGTTGGCGTCTCTTTCATCCTGAATGCCCCCTCAGCACGAGCTTGGCAGCGCCTAATTTTGCCCGAAATTGGTCGGCACGGTAATCAGGCCGTATTTGATCTTGAGGGCCAGGATGCGCTGCATCGAGAGATCAATGCGCGCCTTGGTGATCTGGCCGTTGGTGACGGCTGCATGCAAGGCATCCAGGACATTCTGGATCGTCTGAATATTGTACGGGCCTAAAAGAATATCGTTGCCCGCCAGCACGGCCAGCACGGCGGCCTGGGCCAGCGTCCAATGATCGCTGATCGCTTTCATATACAACCCATCGGTGATGACCACCCCCTGATAGCCTAGCTGCTGGCGCAAGACCTGATTGATCAGGACGGGTGAGAGCGTGGCAGGCAGGCTCTTGTCATAGGCGGGAACCAATTCATGGGTAGACATAATCATATCGACGTTGCCCTGAGCAATCAGTGTGCGGTAAGGCGCGAAGTT
Source organism: Ktedonobacterales bacterium (assembly GCA_046704085.1). Lineage (GTDB taxonomy): Bacteria > Chloroflexota > Ktedonobacteria > Ktedonobacterales > DATBGS01 > DATBHW01. The sequence goes on from JBJKSJ010000384.1 coordinate 9,816, forward strand.
GACGAGGTTGAGTTCTTGCTGGCTGCTCAGGAGGGTGGGCAGGGCTTCATGGGGGTCAACCGTGTCGGCGCCCAGGCCCGGCCAATGTTTCAAGGTGCCCAAGACGCCCTGATCTTGCAGGCCATTCAAGTAGGCTCCGGCAAAGGTAGACACCTTGCCTGGTGTATTGCCATACATGCGATACTCGAACCCCACCATGCTGGAGGCATCGAAGGTCGCATCGCTGAGGCTCTGGACATCCACGTCGGGCGCCAGGTTGTCGTTGATACCCAGTTGCTTGAGAATCTGGCCGTCGCTTACCCCTTGCTGATAGGCGCGGTTCGGGTCATTAGTGGCGCCAATCTCCCTGGCCGACGGACGTGGGCCAGTGATGGGGTCTAAGCGATTGACGTTGCCGCCTTCCTGGTCGATAGAGATGAGCAAAGGAATTTGGGCATGGGCCTGGATCGCGGCAGTGAGGGCCGTGACCTGGGGACGGGTCTGGATATTATTGTTGAAGGTGTAGAGGATGATGCCGCCAGCGTGCTGGTTGGTGAGCATATATTGAAGGTCGTGATTGAAGGCGCCGCCCTCGTCCCACTCAACCATAATCATCTGGCCGAGTTCTTCATCCAGCGTCATGTGGGCGATCATCTGATCGATAAAGAGCGCCTCGCGCCGTTCCGGGTCGAGAATCCTGGGCGCGCCGATGCTGACCGCTGTTCCCGTCGGAGAGACAACCGGGTGCTGCGCTTGCTGGCTCTGGGGGTTCTGGAGCAGGAGCGAGGCAACCAGTGGCAACAAAGCGACAATTGCCACGACCGCCGCAGACCAGATGATCACTTTCTCGCGTCGTGTATAGGGGCCGCGCTTACGCCCCCAGCGTGTCCGTCTTGGAGGTGAGGGCGGGGAGTGTTGGGTGGTGGGAGAAGGATCTGTCTGCCCTGACGCTGGCTGGGCTGGCTTTGGTTGGCTGGATGAGATAGGGCTATGCTGCGCGTCGGGCGCTGCCGTCTTCGGTTGATTGCCTTTTGTCGTTATACTGGGCTGTTGCTTGTCACTCTGCTGTGCTGGCTTCCCGTTGGAAAGCTCAGGAAGGGAACCATCGGTCCCCTTTTCCAGCCGCTCCTCCGTTGGCGTTTCTTTCATCCCACCGGCTCCTTGTATTGAAAGAGAAGAGAGAAACCTTCTTCATAGAGATAGAGCAATTGCTTATAAGTCTCGATTTGTCGAAAGTAAACCAGAGATCAAGATGCGCTTGCCTGCCAATAGTATAGAACGGCTCAGCCTTCCGCCCGGTAACACGGCTGCTCAGCTTCCATACAGACTGTCGAGCCGGTATTTCCGGTGAGCGGGTTGCTGGCCGAATAACCCGCTGGTTC
>JBJKSJ010000385.1:0-3956 GCA_046704085.1 Ktedonobacterales bacterium
CCCCCCCAAATACGGGCCGGGGGCGCTTTTGGGTCCTAAAAAGGCCCCCTCGCCAGCTACCGGCCCCAATCTGGCCTCTGCTCCAATCCTTCCTTAATCTCACTATGTTAATATTGAGTTATCCAAAGATTAAGTGTTGAGGTAATGCCCTTCTATGCAAACGTTTATGCACGATCTGCTCAGTTTTAACGGCTCTTTGTTTACCACCATTCATACTCCCGCCGGACACACGCCATTGGTAGATACACTCATGCCCGTCTTAGCGGGTGATGTCCTCTATCTCTTTCCGATCTTGATCATCCTCTTATGGTGGATTCCTGGCGGCAAGAGTCCCGCCGCCAGGGCCGAGCGCAGTCAGAGCCGTGAGGCCGTCGTCTGGGCGGTCGCAGCCGTCGCGCTGGCCCTCATCGGCAACGTCGCCCTGGGCGCGCTCATTCCTGAGCCTCGCCCCTTCATCTCCTTTCACTTCACGCCACTCGTTGCTCACCCAGCCGACGCCTCCTTTCCCAGCGACCATGCCGCCGTGACCTTTGCCATCGCGGGTATCTTGCTCACCCGTTTCTGGCTCGCCTTCCGGAGACCAGCCCTGCCCCAGACAACCTCCTATTCCTCAAAACCATACGCACCAAGAGCCGATAGCCCGCACGGTCTCTCTAGCTCAGCACGCGCTGGGCTGCTCTGGAGAACAGGGATTCTGGCTGCGTTGGGGCTATTGATGGCAATTGCTATTGGCTGCGCGCGGGTCTATGTCGGTGTGCATTATCCACTCGACATCATCGGCGGAGCCATCATCGGGCTACTGGCTGCCCTGATCGTCGCCCTGGCACGCGGGTTGCTCAAACCTGTGGCAAGGCTTGTGGAAAGTGGAGCGCAACTTGTCCATCTGGCATAAGCCTCTCTGACCTCTATCCCCTATAAGATAAGAGCGCCTCAATCCGCTCCTCCTGAAGCCATTGGACCACATCCATTCCTTCTTGCGCCGCGCAGAGACGCGGTGTACAATATTCCTGATAACCTGGCAATTAGCGCGGCATGGCAGAGTATGCCGCGCTTACACTTTTTTGCCGTGCCGATGCTCGCACATTCATTGAGTCCAAAGGAGGAAGCGCGATGAAAGCGGTCGTGATGGCTGGTGGCGAGGGATCTCGCCTGCGCCCGTTAACCGTATCAAGGCCCAAGCCAATGGTGCCGATTGTGGGCAAGCCAGTAATGGAGCATATCCTCCATCTGCTGAAAGCGCACGGCATTACGGATGTGGTCGTCACGGTCCAATACCTTGCCAACAACATCGAGGACTATTTCGGCGATGGCTCACAGTTCGGCATGAATATCGCCTACTCTCGCGAAGAAGTCCCTTTGGGCACAGCGGGCAGCGTCAAACACGCCGAAGAACTCCTTGATGAGCCGTTCATTGTCATCAGTGGCGATGCGCTGACTGACTTCAACCTCACCGACATTATCAACTATCACTTCGAGAAGAAAGCGTTGGCGACGCTGACCCTGGCCCACGTCTCGAATCCCCTCGAATACGGCGTTATTATCACCAACGAAGACGGCCATATCAGCCAGTTCCTGGAAAAGCCGAGTTGGGGCGAAGTTTTCAGCGACACGATCAACACTGGCGTCTACGTGCTGGACCCCAAGATTTTCTCCTTTTTCGAGAAAGGCAAACCCTTCGACTTCAGCCAGGAACTCTTCCCCTTGATGCTGAAGAACGGCAACCCACTCTATGGCTACGTGGCCCAGGGATACTGGTGTGATGTAGGCAACCTTGGCGAATATATGAAAGCCAACAGCGACGTATTGCAGGGACAGGTCCAGGTTCAGATTCCCGGCAAAGATCAAGGCAGCGGCGTCTGGGTCGAGGAGGGTGTCGAGATCGCTTCGGATGCCCAACTCTATGGTCCTATCTTCCTGGGCCACGACTGCAAGATCAAAAGCGGCGTCATCATTCACGGTCCCACCTGCATCGGCCATTACAGCATCATCGATGATCGTGCCCAGGTAGATCGCAGCATCGTCAGGAACAACTCCTATATTGGCGAGCGCGCCGAACTGCGCGGAGCCATCGTCGGCTCCGCGACCAGTCTCAAGAGCAAAGCTGTCATGTTTGAGGGTGCGGTGGTCGGCGATAATTCGGCCATCCAGGAGAGCGCGATCATCCAACCCGGTGTCAAAATCTGGCCGAACAAAGAGATTGAAACCGGCGCCGTCGTCACCTCCAGCGTCATCTGGGGTTCCCAGGGACGACGCAGCCTTTTCGGGCGCTACGGCGTGACCGGCCTGGTCAACGTCGATATTACCCCGGAGTTCGCCGCCAAGCTCGGCGCGGCCTATGGCGCCATCCTGCCCAAAGGCTCGTGGGTCTGCGTGAACCGCGATGCCCACCGCACCCCGCGCATGATTAAGCGCGCTGTCATTGCTGGCCTACCCTCGGCAGGCTGCAACGTCAATGATCTGGAGTCCGTTCCGGTGCCAGTGGCGCGCTACTATGTGCGCACAACTGACGCGGGCGGCGGCGTACATATCCGCCTCTCGCCCTACGACCCGCGCGTCCTGGATGTCAAGTTCTTTGACCAGCACGGGCTGGACATCAACAAGCCCACTGAGCGCAAGATCGAGAACCTCTTCTTCCGCGAGGATTTCCGCCGCGTCTATCTGGATGACATCGGTATTATCCAGTACGCTCCTGCGGTCATTGAACGCTATACCAAAGGCTTTCTCAACGTCGTCAATGCCGAGACGACGAAAAAGCGCGGCTATCGCATCGTCGTGGATTATGGGCATGGCAGCAGCGTCCAGGTCTTGCCACCCATTTTCAACACGCTGGGCTGCGATGTCATCGCCCTCAACTCCAGCCGCGATGAGGCAAAGTTCTCGCGCACGGCAGAAGAGTTCGAGCGCGATATGACCGTTCTGGCCTCGATCACTTCTACCCTCAACGCCGACCTGGGCGTGCGCCTGGATACTGGCGGCGAGCGCATCTACGTCGTCGATAATCGCGGGCGCGTCCTGGATGGCGGCAGGTTACTGGCTGCCTTCACCGATCTGATGACGCGCGCAGCGCCAGGCGGCATCGTCGCCGCCCCCGTGACAGCACCCAGCGCCATTGATCAGGTCGCCCAGCGCAACGGCGGCCAGATGCTGCCAACCAAAGTCATGTCGCACGCCCTGATGAGCGCCGCCGCGCGCGATAGCGTCGTGCTGGTTGGTGATGGCGATGGCGGCTTTGTCATCCCAGCCCTGCAACCGGCATTTGACGGCATGCTCTCCATCGCTAAAATCCTGGAGTTGCTGGCAACCTATGATGTCAAGCTCTCCGAGGTCGTTGACGACCTGCCGCCTTATTACCTGATTCGCACCAAAGTAGCCTGCCCCTGGGAATATAAGGGCAAGGTCATGCGCATCCTCAGCGAGCAATATCGAGAGCGCCGTCAGAAGCCCATCGATGGCATTAAGATTGAGCTTGGCGAAGAATGGGTCCTGGTTCTGCCCGACGCTGACCGCCCCCTCTTCCACGTCCTGGCGGAGTCACGTTCGCGCGATGCCGCTCAGGCACTGGCGGACAAATACGCGCGCGTTGTCAGCGGATTGCAGCATTAGCTACACGCCAGCGGTGTTGAAACCGTTTGCAGGATTTCTTATCTATTCTAGCGTATCCTTGACAATATTTGTAAGGCTGTGCTAGAATAGACGTATGAAGCTTTCAGAGTATGCCAAACAGATGGGCGTGCGCTATGAGACCGCTTGGCGCTGGTTCAGAGATGGAAAAATCCAAGGGCAGCGTATCGGGCCGCACACCATCATCATCACGGAAGGCGAGCATCCGCCCGAAGAAGAGAAACCGCAGCGCGTAGCGATCTATGTCCGCGTCTCTTCCCATGAGCATCAGGCCAACTTGGACCGGCAGGCAGACCGGCTCGTTTCTTATTGCGCCGCGAAGGGCTACCAGGTAC
>JBJKSJ010000386.1:0-10554 GCA_046704085.1 Ktedonobacterales bacterium
TCGATGCCGTGACCCGCGAGCAAATTCAAGGGCTGCTCAAACGCTTCCCGCTGACGGACCCACTCGTCGTCACCGCCATTGGCCCCTGCTCGCGCGAACAATTGACCGAGGGCTTAGCCATCAAGGGCTAGCCGCTGGCGGTTTAAACCGCGCCTATGGGCGTTCCGCCAAAAAACCCGCCTTCGCGGGTTGAGACGAGCGCCTGTACCTGGTCCGCGCAGGCGGACTTCGTGGCCGCAGCCTTTAGGCGCGACTTTAGTCGCCAGCGGACTGAAGGAGTCGTGCTATGAGCGTGGAAAAGGTCGCCCGGCGCAATTGGGGGCGCGCTTCCGAAGGCGCGCTGGCGGGCGCGCTGGCGGGCACGCTGGCTGTTGGCGTGGAACTGCTGGTGCGCGCCATCACCGGCCTGTCGTCTCCCGCCGAACTGCTGGGCGAGCAGGGCACACGGCTCATTCCTGGCCCGATCTTTGAGTTTCTGCTGGGCATCTTTGGGCACACGGCCAAGTATCTCTACCTGACCGGCATCCTGCTGGCCCAGATCGTGGGGCTGGCGCTGCTGACGGCGCTCGCCTTTGCCATACGCGGGCTGGTCATCAAGCGCCGCGCCCTGTCTGCCGCTGCTGACGAAGAGTCTTCAGCCACTGCTGGGCCAGAGGCAGACACGCAGGAAGCCAGGATAGAGGAGAAAAAGGAGGAGAAGGAGCAAGGCGCCACAGACGCCGAAGATGAGCTAGCTAACTCGCCAGACTACACGGATTATACCCCGGCCCAGCGCGCCGCGCTGGCTGCCGCCGTGCCTACCATCCAGGCGTCTATCGGCTGGCGCCTCAGCGCGGCGCTGGCAATCATCGCCTACATCCTCAGCGGCGTGCTGGCGCTGCCCATGCTCGGCGCGGGCCTCTTTGGCGCAGAGCTATCCGTTGGACCTCCAGTCGTCGTGGTTTCCTTACTGATCCCAGCCATTGCCTTTGGCGCCAGCCTGCCAACGGCCCAGCGCGGCCTGCGGCTGCTGGCCCGGCGCCTGATAGAGTCGCCCCGGCTCCAGCGCACGTTTTCGCCGGGCCGCCGCCTCTTCCTCAAGCGCGTCTCCATCGGGCTGGTCGTCCTGGGCGTTGGCGCCGTCGCCTGGCGCTTCATTACGCAGGGCATCGGCAACGGCAGCGCGGCGGGCGCGGACTCGCTGGATGGGCCACCACCGCCAGAGCGCATCACACCACCACCCACACCCACCTATGGCGCGTGGCAGTCAGTGAGCGGCGCGACGCCCGAACTGACCGCTGTCAACGACTTCTATTACGTCTCCAAAAACGTGTACAGCGACCCCAACCTGGACGCCCATTCCTGGAGCCTGAGCGTCAACGGTGAAGGGGTCGAACATCCCTTCACGATCTCGTATCAAGACTTGCTCAGCATGCCATCGGTCGAGCAGATCACCACACTGGAATGTATCAGCAACGTGATCGGCGGCAATCTGATGAGCAGCGCCCGCTGGCAAGGCGCGCGGCTGAAAGACCTGCTGGCGCGGGCAGGCGTGAAAGCCGGGTCCACCAAAGTGGCTTTTCACGCCGCCGATGATTATACTGACAGCATCCATCTGAGCAAGGCGCTCGATCCCATGACCCTGCTGGTGTATCTGATCAACGGCCAGCCCTTGCCGCCGGAGCATGGCTTTCCGGCCAGGATGATCGTCCCTGGCATCTATGGCATGAAGCACTGCAAATGGATTACACGCATCGAGGTCGTCAACTATAACTTCCTGGGTTTCTGGCAGCAGGAGGGCTGGAACGACGACGCCATCATCAATCTGGGCGCGCGCATCGATGTGCCCTTCGACAGCGCAACGGTTCCCGTCCACCGGCAGACCTACATTGCAGGCGTCGCCTTTGCGGGCACAAAGGGCGTCAGCGCCGTTGATGTCAGCACCGACAACGGGGCCACCTGGCAGCGCGCCGCCCTCAAACAGCCGCTAGGCGCTGTGACCTGGACGCTGTGGGAACTGCCCTGGACGCCACCCAGCAGTGATACCTATGCCATTGTCGCCCGCATGATTGATCTGCAAGGCAATTATCAGCAGCCGGTTCTGGCCGACCCATATCCCGGCGGCGCCACTGGCTATCACCGTATCTACGTGAACGCCAGCTAGAGAAACAAAATGAGCGAATATCCCAAAGACTCCCCATACGATCATCCCACGCAGGAAGACGTGCAGCGTCTGGTAGAAGTGGCCGGGCGGCAGAACGTCCGTTTTGTGAACCTGGAGTTCACCGATGTGGTCGGCATCGTCAAGAGCGTGACCATTCCTGTTGAGCAGTTTCCCGACTGCCTGGCGCACGGCAAATGGTTTGATGGCTCCTCCATCGAGGGATTTGCGCGCGTGGCCGAGAGCGATATGTACCTGCGCCCGGACTTCTCGACCTTTGCGGTCATTCCCTGGAGCGCGCCCGGCGATGTCACTGCGCGCATCATCTGCGATGTCCTGACGCCGGCTGGCGAGCGGTATCATGGAGACCCGCGTTCGGTCTTGCGGCGTGTGCTGGCCGAGACAGCGCGGCAGGGCTTGCGCTATCTGGTTGCGCCTGAACTGGAGTTTTTCCTGCTCCAGCGGGCAGACGGCAAACCAACGCCCTTGCCGCATGATCGCGGCAGCTATTTCGATCTTTCGACTGACCTGGCCGCAGCAGTGCGCCGCGAGATGGCCCAGGCGCTTCAGGCAATGGGATCGCGCATCGAGACCAGCCACCACGAGGTGGCCGCCGGCCAGCACGAGATTGATTTCGAGCCAGCCGAGGCTCTGGCGGGCGCCGACGCGATTATGACGGCGCGCTATGCCCTCAAGGCCATCGCCCAGAAGCACGACCTCTACGCCACCTTCCTGCCCAAGCCGTTCTATGGCATCAACGGCTCCGGCATGCACATCCATCAGCAATTGATCCGCAGCGACGATGGCGCCAATGCCTTTGCCGACCCCAGCGACCGCGAGTATGGCCTTTCGCTCCTGGCGCGCCAGTTCCTGGCCGGGCAACTGGCCCACGCGCGCGCGATGACCGCCATCCTGGCTCCGCTGGTCAATTCCTATAAGCGCCTGGTGCCGGGCTATGAGGCGCCCGTCATGATTAGCTGGGGCCGGGTCAACCGCGAAGCCCTGCTGCGCGTGCCACGAGTCAACGCCAACCAGATTCAGAATACCCGCGTCGAACTCCGCTCGCCCGATCCCAGTTGCAACCCCTATCTGGCGCTGGCCGTGATGCTCAAAGCCGGGCTGGATGGCATCAATCGCGCATTGCCGCTTCCCGCGCCGGTTGAGGAGAGCCTGTATATGCTCGACGAAGCCTCCCGCCTGCGCCGCCATGTCGCCCTCTTGCCTGCAACGCTGGGCGAGGCGCTCGAAGACCTCCAGCGCGACGCCATCGTGCGCGAGGCGCTGGGCGAACATATCGCTGATCGCTTTATTGGAGCCAAAACCACCGAATGGGAAGACTATCGCAAGCAGGTTCACGCCTGGGAACTGGAGCGCTATCTGGAACTATTTTGACGCTGTGCCTTGCCGAGAGATGGTTTTCCCGACTATATTACAGAGCAGAGATGGCGGTCTCTCCAGGAGAGCGCCAATTACTCTTGAGGAAAGGCGCTTATTGCAGATGAGTTCACTCCATAAAAAGGGGCGCTTTGAGCCAGTCGTCGATAAGACCTGGCGGATTTTTACGATGGCCGTTGTTCTGGGCCTGGGCATTGCTATGGTTCTCGTCCCACTGGCACTGCTCATCCCACTGTTGATCGCGTCATCAAACCCCAGCAGCCCTCAGCATATGCTGGTCTGGCTCTGGGCCACGATGACCCTGATCGAAATGGCGCTGGCGGCCTTTATTATCTGGGGCATGTTCCGCACGGCCTTTGGCCTCTGGCAAGGGCCAATGTACCCGAACAAATAATCTCGCCTGACGATGCCCCAGAACTGAACACCAGCACAATCAGCGCCGTCTGGAAGGTCGGCGCTGATTGTCATGCCGGGACTACGGCTCTCCCTGGCGCGCGGCTTCGCGGGGGGCAAGCTGGGCCAGCACCACTGCCGATAGAATCAGCGCGCCGCCGACGATCTGAAACCAGAGGGGCGGGTCATGCAAGACGACCGTCGCCAGGATCAGCGTCACTATCGGCTCAACCGTCGCCAGAATGGCCGCCCGGCTTGGCCCCAGGCGCTCCAGCCCGGCCAGGAAGAACGACGTGGCAATCACCGTCGAAAACAGCGCCACCGCGCCAATGGCAGCCCAGCCATTCAGCGAGAGATGCAGTGTCGCGCCATCTCCAACCAGCGCGCCAAGCACAAAGACCAGTGTCGTCCCGGTCATGCTGACCGCCCCGGTCACATCCGCCGGAGAGCCTCCTGCCAGGCGAGTGCCGCTGACGATATAGATGGCATAGATCACCGCCGCGCTCACGCCCAGGGCCAGCCCCAGCGCCACCCGTCCTCCCGTGACGCCGGGCAGGGCGATGGAACCTGGCGGGCCAACCGTCAGGGCCGAGCCAGCCACCGCCAGCACGAGTGCCAGCACTTTGATCAACCCCAGGCGCTCGTGCAGAAAGATGGCCGATAGTGCCAGCACAAGCGCCGGATAGAGATAGAGCAGCAGTTCCACTACCGCCGTATGCAGATAGGTCAAGGCGGTAAAGAAGGCAATCGAGTTGCCCGAAAAGAGAACACCCAGCGCCAGCAGCGAGAACAAACGTTTGGGCCGCTTGATGACTTTCCAGGCATGCCGCCCGCGTCTGCTCAGCAGCAGCACCGGCCACAGGAGCGCGATTGCCAGGACAAAGCGCAGCAGCAGCACGGTCGCTACATTGGCCCCCGCCGCGTAAGCCAGGCGGGCAAAGATCGCCTGCGTGCCATAGCCTGCCGCCGAAGAGAGGATCAGAACCAGGCCGATAGTGGCGCGACGCTGCTCGTCATGCCGCGCGCCCGCTCGTTCTGGCATTACCGAGGGAAGGCTGACATCCCCGTCACGCTCCACATGTTTCATCATGCTTGCATTATAACCTGCTCAAGCGGCAGCCGGAGATAGAACGTTGTGCCTTTCCCTAATCCGGGCGACTCCGCCCAGAGATCCCCGCCATGCGCATTAGCAAGCTGGCGACTTATGTACAAGCCCAGGCCCGTTCCGCCGATGCTGCTCACATTGCCCGCGCGATAAAAACGCTCGAACAAATGCGCGGCTGCTTCAGGGGGAATGCCCAGACCCTCATCGCGCACTTCAACCAGCACCTGCTTCTCGTCCTCAAGCTGCACAAGGATGATGACATTGCCGCCTTCCGGGCTATATTTCAAGGCATTACCGAGCAGATTATTGAAAATCTGCTCCACGCGCTTGGCATCCCAGTAGCCCTTCACCTCCTCAGTCATCCCATCCGTCTCGATGATCAACGTGTGATTGGCAGAAGTTGGTTTCCAATGCTGCACCACCCTGGTGAGCAAGGACATCAATTCTACCGACCCACGTTGCAGGGTGAGCTTGCCTGCCTGGATGCGTGAGACATCCAGCAGATCGTTGACCAGATCATTCAAGCGCGCTGTCTGGGTTTCAATCCCCTCCATCGATTCCATGATATGTGGCAGCGTGGGCGGAAGCTCACCCTGCTTTTCCTGGCGTCGTATCTGGCGCTGAAGCAGTTGCGCCTGGCCGCGAATGACCGTCAGTGGGCCGCGCAGTTCGTGGCTGGCGACCGAGATGAACTCGTCTTTATGCCGCTCCAGTTCCTTGAGCGCCGTAATATCCTGGAACACTGCCAGGCCGCGAGTGAAGTTGCCTTCGCCATCCCGCACCGGCACGGCATTGAGGAGAATGGGCACAATGCGCCCGTCATGCTGACGCAGGAAGAGTTGCAGTTCCTTCACTGGCTCACCCGTCTGGACGGCCTGCTGGGAGGGCAAAAAGCCGATGTCTACCGATGAGCCATCGGGTCCAACAATATGCCAGACTGGATCGACTGGCGCCTCGCCGGCCTGTTTTGCTGCCTGCACCTCAACGCAATTCAGAGCCATCTTCAAGGCAGCCTCATTATAGATGAACAGCCGCCCGTCTTTATCGCGCATAACGACCCCGGCAGGAAGCGCGTCAATGATGGTCTGGAGGGTGCGGCGCTCATTTTCCTGCCAGGCCACATAATCGGCCACCTCCTCATAGAGCCGAGCATTCACAACCGCCAGCGCGATCTGATCGGCAATGGCGCGCGCGACCTGCTGTTCTCCCGCCGAAAAAGCATGTTTCCGACTATAGGAATAGATCAGCACCCCCAGCGTCTGATCTTGCACCAGCAGCGGAGCAGCCAGGCTCGCCTGAATCTGCTCCTGCATCAGCAACGCATGCAGCGGATGGTCAGCGGGCGCATTCATCAAGGTCTCAGTTACCTGCACATGCTGCGTTCTGAAGGCGACACAGGGCGCCACTGGCGCATCTACTGCTAAGGCCGGGAATGGCTGCCCAGCCGCCTCATAGCCGCGCACGGAGGCCACCTGAAGCGTTTGCTGGGCTTCATCGACCAGCAGAATCGCCGAGTGGTCCGCGCCCAGCGCGGCAGTCAGCGCCTCCACAGCCGTATCCAGCGTTTCCTTCAGATCGAGCGGGTGGTTCAGCGCCGCCGCCACCCAGCCAACTGCAAGCTGCTCGCGCTGGTATTGTTGGCGCTCGGTCACGTCCTCCATAATCGCTACCGCGCCCGCCACTTCGCCCTGTTTATCATAAAGGGGCGCGGCACTGACTTGCAGCGAGACTTGAGCGCCATCCCCCCGCACCATCGCTAATTCCTCGCCCGTCACCACCTCACCCGCCAGCGCGCGCATCACGAGGGGATGGCCCGTCAGCAGAAACTCGTTCTCGGCCACCTCCCCGGACATGCCGGTGCCCAGCGCGGTGGATGAGAGCAGCATGAGCCTGGCGGCAGAACGCCCGGCCAGCGCCGCGCCTGCCCCGTTCAGGCGCACCAGTTGTCCTCTGGTATCAAAGACGGCCACCCCCTCAGCCATGCTCTCGAAGATCGTTTCCATCTCCCCAGCATGGCGCTGGGCCGCCTGCGCCAGTTGCTCGGCGAAGGCGTGTGCTGTTTGCAGGCGATCATAGAGCCGGGCATTTTGCACGGCAGCGCCAATTTGACCGGCAAACAGGCGTAACCAGGGACCATCCGGCCCCTCCAAAGGATTACGCGCGACACCATCAGGGTCTGGAGCAGGGTTCACCCCCAGCACACCGACCCCTCGCCCCTGCGCCAGCAAGGGTAGGCCCAGCATCGCCACGATGCCCGCTTCAGCCGCTTCTTTCTGTGCCGCGAAAAGAGGCTCTGCCAGGACATCCGGTACAAACACGGGCCGCCCGCTCAGGAGCACTTCGCCCACGACACTTTTCGCCGGAGCCAGTGCCTTCCCCGCCATCGCATCCCATCCGCTGATCGCCGTCAGCCGCAGCAGATCAGTCTCCTCGTCATAGACCATCAGCCAGACTGACTGCGCGCCCAGCAGCGCGCGCGTGACCGCAACGATCTGCTCGGAGACTTCATCCAATTGGAGCGTGGAAGCCACCATCTCTGAAGCGCGGGCGAGAGCATCCAACCCACGCTCAGAAGCATGGGCACGCTCTCGCGCTGCGACAAGCAGGAGCATGTTTTGCACCGCCAGCGCCGCGTGCCCGGCCAGAAACTGCGCCACGTCAAGATCAGCAGCGGCCAGGTGCCCCAGCGCGCTGGTATCCACCAAGGCCAGCAGCCCCAGGGATTGCCCGTCGGCAACCAATGGAGCGAGCAGAATGGCCGAGGCGCCTGGAAACAGCGATGAAACCAGCGGCTCGAAGGCGCCGTCCGTTGAAGACTCCAGGAAATAGCCGCGCTGCTCGCGCAGCGCGCGAGCGATCAGCGAATCGCGCGCCAGATCAACGATCTGGGACGCAGGCGGCTCAGCAAACTCCTCAGCAGAGGCCCGCCGTGCCAGCCGAAGCGAAGCAGTGTCTTCCTCCGCCTTCTCCTCAATCAGCCAGAGTTGCACGTCAGCGCCAGAAGTGACGTTCTTCACTGCCCGGCAAATCGTTTCCAGGGCTGGCGCCAGTTCAACTCCGTTCTCTATCGCCACAGAAGCAACCGCCGCGTGGATGCGTTTGAGGGCAGCATCAAGCTGCTGCCCTGGCAGCAACTGCCACGAGGGCTGGCTCTGGTCGGTGAGCGCATGTGAAGTGCCTGGTTGTCTCATCAAGTCCATCTATCTTCTCTCGCCCACCCCTGCGCTCTCCAGGGTATGGAATGTCGTCTCCACCTGGGAAGCTACAGCAAAGGGCGTGGAAAAAGCGAGCTACAAGCAAAGCAATATGTGGACGATGGTGGTAACGTACAAAGCGCATTGTCCAGTGGAGATGCTGGCTGATGATGAACGCCATTGCGGCGTAGAGTATCATAGCTCACAGGGTGTGTCAACTGACGCACGCCAACACGGCAGGCAAGATGCGCCCTCTTAGGCGAAGCCCAATTTGCGCTCTTTCATGCTGACAAAGCGTTGATGCCCAATAACCAGATGATCAAGCACCTCAATATCAAGGTGCTTGCCCGCCTGCACAAGCTGCTCGGTGGTGCGTATATCCTCCGCAGAAGGCGTAGGATCGCCACTGGGATGATTATGCACGATGATGATCGAAGGCGCGTTGCGCGTGACGGCGGCGCGAAAGACCTCCGCCGCGCGCACCACCGACATGTTCACGCTGCCCTGATAGACTCGCTCGATGTGGGTCACATGATTTTTCGTATCCAGGAGCATGACGCGCAGGTGTTCCTGTTGCAGAAAGGCCATATCCAGCATAATCAGCCGGGCCGCATCTGCCGGGGAGCGCACCTGGGCACGCTCTTCTGGCTGAAGCACGGCCAGCCGACGGCCCAACTCCAGCGCCGCCTTCACCTGCGAGGCTTTCGCGGCGCCCAGGCCATGCTCATTGCAGAGATCGCCAAAGTCGGCGCGCATCAAGCCCGCCAGGCCACCATATTTCTGGAGCAGCTTTGTCGCCAGTTCAATCACATTATCTTTGGTCGTGCCCGTGCGCAGGATAATAGCGAGCAGTTCAGCCGTTTGCAGCGCCTCCGGGCCATAATATTGCAGGCGTTCACGCGGGCGATCATCCACAGGCATCTCGCGCACCGTTGCGTGATATTCCACCCGCTCAGACTTTGTCACCACCATTACCATGCCTCGCTCATTCACATCGATGAAAGAGAGACCGCGCTTTCTCCATCGTTCCGCGCGTCTCTGGCTTCAGGGAGCATCGGGCGCGCCATCGCCTGGCGCCTGCGCATCCAGCAGCGACTCTGGCTCCTCTAGTTGTTTGCCGGACCTGGCCGACGCGAAAAGCGGCGCCGAGGCTGAGGCCAGCGCGACCTGCTGATCGTCTTGCCGACGCCAGAGCAGCGCCGCCGGAAGGAGCGCCACCACACAGACAATCGCGGCGCCCAGGAAAATGCCGGAATAGACCTGACGCAGCAGTTCGCTCAGAATGGCGGAGTTGGTTAATTGCTGAGGAGTATAGCCCGCGACCAACTGCTCGAAGCGCGCCAGACCCGATGAGGTGATCGCGGCGAGGCCCAGAATCATCCCGATCATTCGCGCCGACGTGACCAGCGCCGAGGCCACGCCACCACGTTCGGCGCCCGCCGCGTTGAGCGTCGATGTGCCCAGCGGCGCAACGACCAGCCCAAAGCCCACGCCGGTCAGGAAGGTATCGAGGATCAGTTGCGGCCAGCCCAGATGCACCGGCCAGAAACTCATCAAGAAGAAGCCCAGCGCGGCCAGAACCAGCGCCAGCACCGCCGTCAGATGGCAGCCAACGCGCTGGCAGAGCCAGCCACCCACCACCGCGCTCAGCGGAATCCAGACGGTCATGCACAGCAGCGAAAGCCCCGTCTGGAGGATCGATCCACCCACCACTGTCAGGTAGAAGATGGGAATATCAGCCAGCGCGCAAATCAACGCCGCGCCCACCAGCAGGCTGCCCAGGATCGAAGCCGAGAACGCGCGGCGCTTGAAAAGCCGCATGTCGATCATCGCCGAGCGTGCAAAGACCTCGCGCACAATGAACAGCAGCAGCAAAAGCAGCGCGGCCCCAAGGAGGAGCGGATCATTCGCCGCCGTTTGCGCCAGCGAAAAGCCAGTTTGCCCGGCGTTCTGCGAGAGACCCAGGCTCAGGCACGTCAGCGACGCGCCCAGCAAAAGCGCGCCCAGCCAGTCGATGCGCGCGCGCGCGTGCCCCCCCTTGGGCACGAGAAACCAGCCCGCCACCAGCAGGATGATCACCAGGGGCACATTCAAGAAGAAAATCCAGGCCCAACTGCCGAAGAGTTGGATAATCATGGCGCCATACAGTGGACCCAGCGCGCCGCCAGCTTCGGTCACAGCGCCAATGATCCCCAGGATGATGCCGCGCCGCTGGACGCCAAAATAATCCCCGGCCAGCGCCATCGCCACCGGGACCACCGCTCCGCCGCCAATGGCCTGAATGAAGCGCGCGGGCACCAGCCAGGCCAGCCCCGATGGGATACACC
>JBJKSJ010000387.1:0-4401 GCA_046704085.1 Ktedonobacterales bacterium
TCGAGTGGCGATTGCCGACGCGCGCGTGAAGGGCTTGCACCAGGTTGTTGGCTTCTTCCTGCGGTGGTTTCTGCCCGGTGATCTGACGCCCGTGCAGGTTGAGGCGCGCGCGCGCCTCGGCCAGTTCCTCCGCCCGGCTGGCGCGCAGGATCGCGTGGTCCACGCTCCAGGCGAAGAGCCAGACATCCGCCGCGCCACAGACCTGCACCAGAATCGGACCCAGGAGTACCGCGTAGCCCTGGCCGCCGTCGTGGGCGAGCATCTCCTGGTGCAGCAAGTGAGAGGGGGTTAGCAGCGAGAAGACCGCCACAATCAGCCCGACGTGGATCGCGCCAATGAACAGGATGAAGCGGTTGGGCAGGACCATACCAGCGGTCAGGATGCCCAGAATCAAGATATAGAAGGCGCCCACCCCGTTATAGCTCAGTCCCGGATCGAGGGTGGAAGTGGATGCCTCGGTGAGAATAAATCCAAGCACGCCGAAGTCAATCAGGGCGATAATGACCAGCCCACTGAGCGTGACCTGCCCGACACGGTTCAGTCCTACAGCACACAGTCCCAGGGCGCTGTCAATCAGCACGGCTTGCCAGAGAACCGGCAGCGCCACAGCGCCGGGGATGAGCAAGAGGATGGCAGCGACCACCACCACCAGCAGCACACTGACGAGCCGCGAGCGGCGCAGGCGCTCCTGCCCGGCGATGTCTGTTCCGAAGCGGTCAGGGCGGGGGCCGGTGAGCCAGAGCCAGCCTTTCCAGAGCCGCCAGAAGGGGCCGGTGTGGCGGCTCGGTTGAGAGGATGGGGATGGAGTCGGCTGCTCGTCTATGAGGGCGGTTGCTGCGTATTGGTCGAGTGGCTGGCTGTTCATCATGGCGAAGCTCCTGATGCCCCAGATGGGGAAAATGCAGCGCGGATGTCCCGACGCTGGCGCTGCCTATGAAGAGACGCGGCCTCTCCTGTAGCCGTTTGGCATCCTGCTCAGAATGGCGTCAGTCTAGTCCATCAACGGGGACTTGTCAATGGAGGCTGGTACGAAACGGCTAAACTGCCAGACTCTGGACAGATGCGCTAGACTGGAAGACACTTGCACACGAAGGAGGGCTATCCTGGTGAAGCGGCCATTATGGGATGAAACCATTGAGACGATGGAGCCAGCGGCTCTGCGGCGGCTGGAGAACGAGCGGTTACAGGCGCAGCTTGATATGGTCTGGGCGCGTTCAGCTTTCTATCAGGCGAAGTTTGCCGAGGCAGGCGTGAAGCGCGAGGCGATCCGCGATCTGGCCGATCTGCCGCTGCTGCCCTTCACAGAGAAGGATGAGTGCAGGCGCAGCCAGAAAGAGCAGCCCCCGTTTGGGAGCTATCTGGCTGCCGCGTCGGATCAGGTCATTCGCGCGCACAAAACCTCTGGCACGACGGGCCAGGCGCTCTATATTGCCCTGACTCGGCGCGACCGCGACGTGATGACCGAATGCGGCGCGCGGGCCTATTGGGCGTCTGGCCTGCGCCCCGGCGATAGGGTGGTGCATTGCCTGAACTATCGCCTCTGGGTCGGTGGCTATTCCGACCACGATAGCCTGGAGACAACCGGCGCGACTGTCGTGCCCTTTGGCGTCGGCGAGACGGCGCTGCTGATTCAGACCATCCGCGAGCTTGGCATCAATGCCATCAGCGCCACGCCGTCGTATATGCTGCCGCTGGCCGAGGCGGCGCGGGCGCAGGGATTGGAGCCGCGCGATCTGGGCTTGCGCAAGGGCTTCTTTGGCGCGGAGCCGGGTATGAGCGAGCCGAGCGTGCGCGCGCGGATGGAGGAACTCTGGGGCTTGCGCGCGATGGACGCCAACTTTGGCATGGCCGATGTGCTGAGCATCATGGGGTCGGAGTGCGAGGAGCGGGCGGGTCTGCACTTCCACGCGCAAGGCTACGTCGCCATCGAGTTGATCGAGCCGGAGAGCGGGCAGCCGCTGGCGATCACCGATGGCGCGGAGGGCGAACTGGTCTATACCCATCTCTATAAGGAAGCGCAGCCGATGGTGCGCTATCGCGCGCGCGATGTCGTGCGCATCCTGGGGACCGAGCCATGCGCCTGTGGCCGAACAAGTTTTCGCTTCCGCGTGCTGGGCCGCAGCGATGATATGCTGCATGTGCGCGGCGTGAATGTCTTTCCGACGGGCGTGGGCAACGTGCTGGCGCGCCTCTCAGACCAGCTTTCGGGCGAGTTTCAGATCATCGTCGATCATCCCCCGCCGCACCAATACCTGCGCGTGCGCGTGGAACTGGCGGAGGGTCTGACGCCGGAGATGGCCGCCGACCTGCCGCCGCGCATCACACAGGCGCTGCGCCAGCAACTCAGCTTTCGCGCCGAGCCAGAACTGGTCGCTTATGGAACGATTCCCCGCACTGAGGGCAAGGCCAGGCGGGTACTCAAGACATACCAGGCGCCATAAAACTATGCTATGATGGTGAGAGAAATCCCCGAAGAAAGACAGGCGGAAAGCGAGGCCGCGATGATTGACGCATTGCAGCAGGTGATGAGTCAGCTTGAGACGCTTCCCCAGAGGAGCAATCTTTCCTGGCTGAAGACCTGCAACGCTGGCTGGCAAAGCCGGAATGGGAACGGCGATTATATACCGAATGGGCCAAAGAGCTTGCCGAGGAGCCAGAGGGCACTGGCAGCCGAGAAACCACTGGGGTGATCTACACCGATGAAGAGTTTGATGCCCATCTTGAAGCCAGTGCGCGCCCGGCTGATCGGGGGCCAACCCGTGCCGACGCATGAAGAAACGAAGCGTTTTAATAATGAATTCAATCGCTTGCGCCCAGATAAGCAGGCTTTGTTCAATCAGGCGCGAAAAGAGTGGTTAGCGGCACTCAAAGCTCACCAGTCACCGCCAGCCCGTTTAGGCATCCGGCGCTTTCTCTCTATTGAAGGAATGTATGAATTCCACTATTATATCAATCCGACGCATAAGGAGCAGGTATGAGCAGCATCAGCGGCGAGCCAGTCGTTCTCTATACCGTTGCGAATAAAGTGGCGCGGGTGATGATGAACCGGCCCGGCGCGATGAACGCCATGAGCCAGGCACTGGTCACGGAACTGCGCCAGGCGATGGAGCGCGCCCAGAGCGATCCGGAAGCCTCGGTGATCGTCCTCTCTGGCGCGGGCGGCAACTTCTGCGCGGGCGATGATCTCAAGGAATCCGAGCATCAGACTGCGGCAGACTTTCTGGCGCTGATTATGGACCTGCAACGGCTGACGCGCTTGCTCTTCCTGGGCGAAAAGCCGACGATTGCGGCAGTCGATGGCTACGCGCTGGGCGGCGGCTTCGAGCTAGCCCTGGCCTGCGATTTTCGCGTCGCCACCACGCGGGCGCGTTTTGGCTGTGTGGAGGCGCGTGTCGGCATGGTCATCACTGGCGGCACAACGGTGCTGCTGCCGCGCCTGGTCGGGGAGGGTCTGACGCGCGAGATCATTCTGATGGCCGATGTCTTCGAGGCCGCGCTGGCCCAGAGCATGGGGCTGGTCCATCGCGTGGCCGAGCCAGAGCAGATGGATGCCGCCGTGCAGGCGCTGGCCGATAAGCTGCTCAGCCGGGCGCCGCTGGCCGTCCGCGAGAGCAAGCGCCTGCTGAACCAGCCCGTTGAGCCGGACCTGGAGCGCGCCTTCCAGAACGAGGTCGAGGCGATCATGCGCTGCTTCAATACTGCCGATGCCCGCGAGGCTGCTACCGCCTTCCGCGAGAAGCGTCAGCCCGTCTTCCAGGGGCAATGAGATCAGGGAGGCGCTGAGAGTATCATGCTCGTCTACTTTGCCGCGCCATTATTTTCGGTAGGCGAACGCCAATATAACGAGCAACTGACCCAGAAGATCGAGGCGCTGGGCTACGAGGTCTTCTTGCCCCAACGCGATGGCGCAGAACGAGGAGCGCCTCCTTATAATACGATGTCAGGAGAGGAGTGGAGCCGGGCCGTCTTTCAGCTTGACAAGGAGCAACTTCTCGCCGCCGAGGTCTTCTTATTCGTGCTGGATGGGCGAGTGCCCGATGAGGGCGCCTGCGTGGAGCTTGGCATTGCCGCCTGCCAGAAGGAACTGATGCAGGCAAAGAAGTTCCTCATTGGCCTGCATACAGACAGGCGCGGAGCCTTTCCTGGGACTAAACTCAACGCGATGATCCAGGGCGCGCTAGAATATGTGGCCCCCGACGAGGCAACGCTGCTGGACGTTCTGAAGCGTTATCAGGCAACTGGCGCTCACTCCTGAACATCAGGCGCCTGGCTATCCCGATTTCTTGTCAAGTACCCCCCAAGAAGAGACCCGCTCACCGGGGGAGAGAAGGAAGTCCTGCGAGTCCGTGCTCGTGGGCCTCTTGAGCCGGTGAGCGATCGCCCAGGCGCTCACGCGGTCTG
>JBJKSJ010000388.1:0-7074 GCA_046704085.1 Ktedonobacterales bacterium
CGATCCTGATTTTGCCTCCGCGCCTGCGGCTGGCCCGATCGCCGCGGTCGTCGCCTACTACCCGCCGATGCGGCTCGTCGCGGGCCGGGCGATGCCCGACATGAGCGCGGGGCCTCCCAGTCGGGAGACGATGTTGGCGATTCGAGGCGCCGACGGGTCGATCCCGGCGGCGATGCTCCTGGGGCCAGCGGGGACCGCTGAAGCGGCGGCGGCAGCAAGCCCGATCACGTACATGACCAAGGCATTTCCTCCCACGATCCTCTTCCACGGCACGGCTGACATGCTGGTGGCGCCCGCTAGCTCTCTCAGCCTCTACGAGCAGTTGCAGGCGGCGCAGGTCCCGTCCGAGTTGCACCTCGTCTCAGGTGTCAACCATGAATTCGACATCACACCGAGCTTGACCGAGGTCTGCGTTGCCGCCGTCGCCTCGTTCCTCAACCCCTATGTCGTGGACCCCAAGGGGTTCGCAGAGGAAGTCATGCGGACCAATCCGCTGGCTGCCATGATGGCCTAGGATCAGCTGTTTCACCCCCAGGGCGCAGACGCACGGATTGCGTCTGTCTCGCTCTGTTCGTCTGGTTCGATTGACTCGTGCCAAGGAGCATACTGCATGACACACACTCGAATGCCACACATGACGGATTATGAGGCGGAACGCAAGCATTTCCATCTCGAGGTTCCCGAAGAGTTCAACTTTGCCACCGATGTGATTGGCACCTGGGCCAGCAACCCTGATAAGCTCGCCATGCTCTGGGTCGGGCAGAACGGTGAGGAACGGCACATTACCTACGCCCACTTTGCCGAACGCTCCAGTCGGTCTGCCAACGCCTTTCTCACGCTGGGCATTCAAAAGGGTGACCGCGTGCTGGTCATGCTGCCCCGCATCCCCGAATGGTGGGAAGCGGTCCTGGGCCTGATGAAGATGGGAGCCATTCCCATCCCCTGTACGACGCTGCTGACGCCCAAAGACATCCAGTTCCGTGCCGGAATTGCCGAGGCGGTCGCCTTCATCACCGATCACGAAGGCGCGGCAAAGTTTGACCAGGTGCGCGCCGACTGCCCCACGATCACCCACGCCATCCTGGCTGATGAGGCCAGGACAGACATGACCAGGCGCGATGGCTGGGTAGACTTTCAGCAGATGCTTGGCGAAGCCTCACCAGCGTATCACGGACCGAAGACACGCAGCGATGATGCCTGCCTGGTCTACTTCACCTCCGGCACGGTCGGCTACCCCAAGATGGTGCTGCACACCCACGCCAGCTACCCCATCGGCCACACGATCACCGGCAAATACTGGCTTGATCTGCACGAGGACGATCTTCACTGGAATCTTTCCGAAATGGGGTGGGCAAAGGCGGCCTGGTCCAACCTCTTCGGCCCCTGGATCCAAGGGGCGGCCATGTTCATGCAGGACGCGCGCGGCAAATTTGACCCCATCGAGACGCTGGCTATGCTCAACACGTATCCGATCAGCACGCTCTGCGCGCCGCCCACCGCCTATCGCATGATGGTGCTCGATGCACCGATGGCGCACCTGAAAGCCCATCCGCCAAAGGCGCTGCGTCACTGCGTCGGCGCAGGCGAGCCGCTCAACCCGGAGGTCATCAAGGTTTGGGAAGAGGCCACTGGGATGACGATTCGTGATGGCTACGGGCAGACCGAAACGGTGCTGCTCTGCGCCAACTTCCCACCCCTCCCCGTCAAGCCCGGCTCGATGGGCAAACCCTCGCCCGGCTTTGATGTGGAGGTCATCGACCATGACGGCACCCCGCTGCCGCCCAATCAAGAAGGTGACATCGCGGTGCGCGTGAAACCCCAGCGCCCGACGTGGATGTTCAAAGAGTACTGGCGCAATCCCGATGCGACCACCCTCTGCATTCGCGGCGATTGGTATATCACGGGCGACCGCGCCTACAAGGACGAAGATGGCTACTTCTGGTTCGTGGGCCGTGCCGACGATGTGATCATCAGCGCGGGCTATCGCATTGGCCCGTTCGAGGTGGAAAGCGCGCTCAAAGAGCATCCAGCGGTCGCCGAGTCGGCGGTGGTTGCCAGCCCCGACGAGATGCGCGGCGAGGTCGTCAAGGCTTTCGTCATCCTGGCTCCCGGCTACACGCCATCGGTACCGTTAGCCGAAGCGTTGCAAGAGCATGTCAAAAAAGTGACCGCGCCCTACAAGTATCCACGCGAGATCGAATTCGTGACCGAACTGCCCAAGACCATCAGCGGCAAAATTCGTCGCGTAGAACTGCGCGAGCGCGAACGCGCCCGCAAAGCCGAAAAATAAGCGGATCGTCCTCACCACGACAGGAGCTTGCACGAACTCGCCAGCGCCCGCAGCACCGCCATACCTATCGGCTGGATCGCTTCTGGCGCAATGCACACGTTCTCAGTGCATGACTCCCTGAAACTGATCCTCGTGGGCACTCCTGTCAGATATGTGGGGCAAGATCGTGGCTGTGCAGAAGAACTGGGAGTCTTTGACAAGCGCTTTTTCTGCACCGCAACTTCATACAGGCAAGCAGGAATAGTGATCCCAGCCACCTGAAAGAGAGAACAGATGCCGACCGTCGAGTTCTTCTACTGGGCAGAGTGCCCCAGTCACGAACGAGCCTTCGCCATCCTTCACGAAGTCATGGCTGAAGAGCAGATACAGGCATCAGTACAGATCATCGAGGTGAAAACGGAGGACGAAGCAGAGCGCTATCAGTTTTATGGCTCGCCAACGATTCATGTTGATGGCAAGGACATTGTTTCCCTACCGGAAGGTACGATCACCGGCCTCATCTGTAGGGCCTATCGGCGGGCCGATGGGCGTATTTCTCCGCTGCCACCTCGTGAACTGATTGCCGAAGCTCTTCATCGATCTTCGCTCACCTTGTAGGCAGGGAGAAAGCCAGCAGCATTTCTACAGAAAGGCACACACCGATGTCACAGCTTGCAGCAGGCGATACTGCAATTGATTTCACCTTGCCCGCGACGAACGGGGAAACGTACACGCTGGGAGATGCGTTCAAAGAAGCCAAAGCGGTTGCGGTGGTCTTCACCTGCAACCATTGCCCGTATGCCCAGGCCTGGGAAGACCGCATGAACGCCATCGCTCGCGAGTATGCGCCGCGCGGCGTGCGCCTCTTAGCGATCAATTCCAACAATGCCCAGGTTTCCCCGACGGATGGCTGGGACCATATGATCAGCCGTGCCCGCGAGAAGCAGTTTGCTTTCCCGTATCTCTATGACGAAAGCCAGAACGTTGCCCACTCCTATGGCGCGGAACGGACACCGGAATTCTTTATCTTTGATGCGAACCGCGAACTACGGTATCACGGCGCTCCAGATGACAATTACGAGGATGAGGAAGCGGTCACACATCACTATGCCCGCGAAGCGCTGGATGCCATCCTCGCCGGTCAAGCGGCTCCTCTGTCGCAAACTACGCCGGTTGGCTGTACCATTAAGTGGAAGAAAGCGTAAAGCGGCCCACAGTGCATCTGACAGAGGAAGAGGAAAAGGTATGGCGAACAGTGCTTCCCCAACGGCCTCAGCCCATGACCAGATCGAACACCGGACTGCGCCGCTCACTGGTTGGCGGCACCTCCGCCTGGTGGTGATATTGGGCGCGTTATCGGCGTTTGGCCCGTTATCGATCGATATGTACCTGCCCTCCCTGCCGTCCCTCAGTCGTGACCTTGCGGCCAGCACCTCCGCTGCGCAACTGACCTTGAGCGCGTGTGTCCTCGGGTTGGCGCTGGGGCAGGTCATTGCCGGGCCCCTGAGTGATACGCTGGGGCGCCGTCGCCCTCTGCTGGTGGGGCTGGTCGCCTATATCCTGGCCTCCCTGCTTTGCGTTGTCGCGCCCTCGATCTCGCTCCTCATCGTCTTGCGCCTGGTACAGGGAGCGGCTGGCGCGGCCGGCATTGTGATCGCGCGGGCCATCGTGCGGGATCTCTACAGCGGGATTGCGGTGGCCCGCTTCTTTTCCATTCTGATGCTGGTCAGTGGCATCGCCCCCATCGCGGCTCCCATCCTTGGCGGCTTCTTACTGCAAGTGACCTCCTGGCGCGGCGTCTTTCTGATCCTGGCGCTGGTCGTGACCGTGATGCTGCTGGCGGTTCTGGCGGGACTCCATGAAACCTTGCCACCGGAGCGGCGACAGAGCGGAGAACTGCGCACTACCCTGAGCAGCTTTGGTCAGCTGCTTTCGGACCGTCTGTTTGTTGGCTATGCGCTGTCCTGTGGCTTGTCCTTTGCCGCGATGTTTGCCTATATTTCCGGTTCCCCGTTTGTGCTCCAGAACCTCTACGGGCTTTCCCCCCAGCAGTTCAGTCTCATCTTCGGGACCAATGCGCTGGGCATCGCGATCGTGGGGCAGGTCAATGGGCGACTCGTCGGGCGGGTCGCGCCTGAGCGACTGCTCGCCGGCGCGCTGACGGCCGTCGCGGTGGGGGGAGCAGCCCTGCTGCTGATCGTCCTCGGCCACATTGGACTCATCGGGATGCTCCCCACTTTGTTTGTGGTGGTGGCGAGCCAGGGCATGGTCTTCCCCAATGCCACGGCGCTGGCGCTGGCCGACTACCCGAGCCGGGCGGGCAGCGCCTCGGCGCTACTGGGGGTGCTCCAGTTCGCCATTGGGGCCGCCGCGGCGCCGCTGGTGGGCATCGCTGGCACGTCCACGGCCCTGCCCATGGCCCTGGTCATCGCAGCGCTTGGCATCTCCGCCCTCGTCACCTTTGGGGTGTTTCGGCGCAGTGCGGCGGCGGTCCGCAAGTCGACGCAATAGCCAGGAGGCGAGAGGTGCAGTCCTTCACAACACATGGACCTGAGTACCCCAATGTGGGCAAACAGGCTGTCGAGAGGCTCATATCCTACTCCTGTTCAGGCAAGAACCGGGAAGAGAATCGTGGGAGGAAACCCCTCGGTCATGTACGTGATCGGGCTGGCCGACTCGCATGGCGTATACACGAGAGGCGCAGCTTGCCGTCTGCGCCTCTCGCCTGGTTATAAGGCCGCGTCTCCAACCGCTGCGGAGCGCAGGATGGGTGCTACCCGGGTGCCAAGCAACTCATGAGAGCGCACCAAGTCGTCGTCAGCGAACATCGCGAAATCGGTGAAGGCCATGACGACGCCATAGCCGCCGGCGCGGCATTGCTCGATCAACCGTTCGGCCACCGTTTCGGGCGACCCGATGGCAAAGTCGTCCGGGTGCATAAACATCTTCAGAATTCTCGGGTCGGCCATCTCGAACCCCGGTGTGCTGCCGTTGGCCTGCTCTTCCCCTCCTAATGCCCTGAGAATGCGTGGTGCAAGGGCAGATGCAGGCGTAGACGGACGGGCGAGCGTAAGCGCACCGGAGTGGATTAGGTCCACTGACGCTTCGTACTTCTCCTGGGCTTCGGCGTCGGAGTCCGCCACGAACACCCGGCGTCGCAGACCCAGCATCGCGGGACTCGTCGACATGCCGGCCACCTGAGCAGCCTCACGGTACCGGGCAGCAAGCGCGGCAGCTTCCGTCGTGGGGGACCACGCCGTGCACAGCTTGTAGCCACGTTCACCGCACCAGGCCGCCGACTCCATCGACGTGACCGTCACCCAGATCGACTGCCCTGGACTCAGGCGCGGGCGCGGGGAGATCGGAACCTGCTCCAGGTTGTAGAAAGCATCGTGCTGGGTCACGAGCGGCTCTGCGATCGTCTTGGCGAGCACCTCGACGGCGCTGTAGTAGCGTGGACGTGCCTCCTCCGCTGGAATACCAGACATCATGGCCTCACCTGGTCCGGCGCCTGGCGAGATCCCAGGTTCAAAGCGACCGTGCGTGAGGTGGTGAAGCATGCCGCACTCTTCGGCATAGCGCCTGCCATCGTGCATGGCCAGGGTACTTCCCAGCGTCGTGAACCGGAGCCGCTGGGTCCGCGCTGCGACGGTGGCGACCATGAGATGCGGTGAAGGTGAGAGGATCTGGCCGAAGTGGTGCTCGGGCCAGGCCAGGCCGTCGAACCCCCAGCGCTCGCACTTCACCCAGAGGTCGATGTAGCGGTCGTACGCTGGCTGGATGTCCTCTGGGGTGAGCTCTGTTACGGGTACCATCCCCCGGTCTGGGTGTGCGAGGAAAAAGCCCCAGGTCTCAATCATGTCTTCCTCCTGGCTCGTCGACCTCAACGTCGACATAACGACACTCATGTGGAACGATTCCCCACCGAAGGGAGAAAAGGCCACCGCTACCCGGCGTTCCTACATTGCAGAACTGCTTTGCTCCACAATTGGGAAGCAGAGCGCGATTCGGCTAGCAATGCTAGATAAGGATGGAACCAAGTATAGCCTAGCGATGCTAGGATTGTCAAGGGGGAGACGGTGCGCCGTGTTAGCGTTCTCGGCTCGTAACCGGGCATTCTGTCGATCCTTTCATTCCTATGGTGGTTTATGCATACCTGATTTTCGCCACCTTTTGTTTGGCAAACCCCTCCATTTCCGCCTCTGAGAACGGATACTTTGATGCTTTGCTTCTCAACAAGAGAATCGGCAACCCAAACAAGACAATCACCGCGAGAATGGTGGCAATAGACCCGAGCACAACGTCTCCGGTGCTGGCGAGGTGGTTGGTGGTCACATACCAGATGTAATACATGCCGATCGGCACATGCAGCAACACGACTGAGGCAAGGCCCGGATTGTAGAGGCTTTTCAGCCTGATGTTGACGATAATGCCGTGGGCAATCAACTGGAGCGTCATCCCCATCAGCACCTGGGCCAGCCCAAGCCAGATCACCTGTGGCAAAAATATTGGGACAATGTAGAATGGATAGGTCAAAAAGACGTTACTAATCAAGCACTGATTGGCATTTAAGGGATATCGTTCAGGAACGTTTTTCTCTCCGAACATGACGATATTGGCTATGGCGGGAAATCCGCCAGGGTAGGCGTACTCTTCAACCTGGTGGACCAGCATGGCTATAAAACTAAACATCAGGATGACTTGAATGCGACTGAAATCGCTTCCCCAAAAGCCCATCACAAATGAGAGGGCAACAAACAGGATCGCTCCGATGTAGTACCAGTTTCGGCGATAAAAGGTCATGG
>JBJKSJ010000389.1:0-3029 GCA_046704085.1 Ktedonobacterales bacterium
CATAGACTCCGCGCTCCGGGTGACGCTGAACGGTCGTTCGTGCTGTTCGCTGCATGAATTACTTCCTTTTTGCTTCAGATCGTGGGATGGGTGAAAAGCGGCCACCAACGGCGCGCCCACCAGCCAGCGCGTTACCCTGGCTGCTGCGCCCGGCGCCAGCACCAGGATAGCACATCCTGCCAGTATTCGTCAGAGATGGCGTTGATCGCCGAGACTCGAGACGATCACATGAGTTGGTGATCGTCACGGCTCAAGGGAGTACCAGTTGGTCCATCCTTGAGCCGAAGGGAGGACCAACTGGTTCATCCCTGGTGGGAGAGGTTTGCTGTGGCGCGCATATCAGAGATGTTTATTCCAGCCTCCTTTTCGGATTGAGGCGCTGGACGGGGGGCGAGAGCCGGGGCATAGAATGCGGAGTAGTCCCGCGCGTCGGCTCTTCCGGCGCCTGGGTGAATGATAGCTGTAGTTGTTTCGTGCAGCTACGGCTATCGCGGTCTTCTATGCAGGCACGTATACCAGCAACCTGGCGGGAATGTCAAGAGGGCTGCGCCAGCATGTTGGCCAATGACACCACGTGCCCGCTGTGATATGCTGCGGTCATCTGGCACAAGGAGTAACCGTCCCCCAACATGGAACACGAAGCTAGCGACACCTCACCGGCAGACGCATTCCCCGGAAGCGAATCAAGCGGCCAACAGCCAATCTCGCTTCCTGCTGAACCAGGGAGCAATCCCCACGACTCACCCGGCGCCTTGCACTTTCGAGATTTTCGGCTCCTGGTGGGCGTCGTCTTTCTCACTGGCTTTGGAGAGCAGATGCTGACCATTGCCATCGGCTGGGAATTATACAACCGCACCGGGTCCGCGCTGGTGCTTGGCGGCATCGGGCTGGCGCAGGTCATCCCGCTCATTCTGCTGTTTTTGCCCGCCGGATACGCGGCGGACCACCTGAGCCGCAAATACCTGCTGGCCGGCGCCCAGGCCGTCTTGCTGCTCGCCACGCTAGGGCTGGCGGCGCTCTCGTTTCAACGTGGCCCACTGCTCTTGATCTATGCGTGCCTGGCGGTGCTGGGCGCGGCGCAGTCGTTCAGCGCGCCAACCAGTTCCGCGCTGGTCGCGCAGGTTCTCCCGGAGCGCGCCTTTGAGAACGGCGTCACCTGGCGCAGCAGTGCCAACCAACTCTCCTCTGTGTTGGGTCCAGCGGCAGGTGGCTTGCTGATTGGCCTGCTCGGTGGGGCCAGTTGGGTCTATGTCATCAGCGGCGGCTTCTTCCTGCTGACGGTCGTGCTGCTGCTCTTCACCAGGGTCGGACCACAAACTGCGCCTGCGGCTTCGGGCAGAAAGCTGGGCGCCATCGTCGAGGGCGTGCGTTTTCTGGGCCAGACGCCGGTTCTGCTGGCGGCAATCACACTCGACCTCTTCGCCGTCTTGCTGGGCGGCGCGGTCACGCTCTTGCCCATTTTCGCCAAAGACATCCTGCGCGTCGGACCGTTCGGCCTGGGCTGGTTGCAAGCCGCGTCCTCGCTGGGAGCCGTCTGCATGGCGCTCTTCCTGGCGCAGCGGCCACCTTTCAAGCGCGCCGGGCCAGCCTTGTTGCTGGCGGTGGCCGGGTTTGGCGTCGCCACGATCATCTTTGGCCTCTCGCACTGGTTCTGGCTCTCATTCCTGATGCTGTTCGTCCTGGGCGCGCTGGATAACATCAGCGTCGTCATTCGCGCCACGCTCGTCCTCGTGCGCACCCCAGACCAGATGCGCGGACGAGTCAGCGCCGTCAGCTCGCTCTTTGTGGGCACATCTAACCAGCTTGGTGGCTTCGAGTCGGGGCTGACCGCGCAGTTGTTCGGCCCCATCGG
Source organism: Ktedonobacterales bacterium (assembly GCA_046704085.1). GTDB lineage: Bacteria > Chloroflexota > Ktedonobacteria > Ktedonobacterales > DATBGS01 > DATBHW01. Next base: position 1,853 of record JBJKSJ010000389.1, read on the forward strand.
CTCGGTCGTGCTTGGCGGCATCGGCACCCTGCTGGTCGTAGGGCTGGTCGCCGGTATCTGGCCGGAAATGCGGCGGCTGGCAACGCTGCGCGAGGAGGCTAGCTAAGCGATGATTGTTTTTATTAACGGCGCGTTTGGCGTCGGCAAAACAACGGTGGCCGAGCGGCTGGCAGAGCGCATCCCCAATAGTTTGCTCTTCGACGCCGAGATGGTGGGCTACTTTCTGCGCGCGGTGGTGGCGCCCATCGAGCAGCCCGATGATTTTCAGCACCTGCCGATGTGGCGCGCGCTGACGGTGACGACGGCGCGGCTGCTGCAAGAACGCTATGGCCGCGCGCTGATCATGCCCATGACCATCTGGCGCGCCGCCTACTTCGATGAGGTCATCGGCGGCCTGCGCGCCTTCGAGCCGAATCTGCATCACTTCTGCCTGACGGCGACGGAGGAGACGCTGCTGGAACGGCTACGCGGGCGCGGGGACCGTCCAGAGGTTCTCGCCTGGTGTCTGGAGCAGGCGCGGCACTGCCTGCCCGCCTTCCAATCGCCGCTCTTTGCCGAGCATATCGCCACCGACGATCAGCCGCCCGACGCGCTGGTCGAGGCGATTCTGGCGCGCCTGCCTGCGCCTTGCCCCGGCGAATGATAGGTTTTGATCCACTCACACGCGCAGCCAGCAACTGCTCGCTCAACTCAGCCGCCGTCGCACGAGCCAGACCGTTGCGCCCAGCGCCAGCAGCGTAAAGCCCAGATAAATGCCCGTCTCGATCCACTGGAACGTCCAGAAGCGATCTGCGGGCTGATAGCTAATATAGTTGGCCTGCACGCCGTTGGCCTGAAGACATTGCGTGATGGTCTCATCCCTGGTGCAGAGTTCCTGTAAGTCGGTACTCCTGTTCCCCTGGGCATCGATATAGCCTTGGGAAACGATCCAATCCTGGTTGCTCAAGCCGGCCGGATTCTGCTGGTCAATCGAATAGGTCACGGTAAGAGGCGTCTCAAAGTTGTGGCGCCACAACGACTCGACCGGCACGCGAATCGCCACAAACAGCGCCAGCGTCAGAAAGATCGCCGCGACCGTTCGGCGCGTCAGCGCCCCCGCAAACACGCCCAGCGCCAGCGCCAGCAAAGCGCCGACCACCCAGACCGGCCCCGACGTGTCGTAGACGCTGGTGTCAAA
>JBJKSJ010000390.1:0-3899 GCA_046704085.1 Ktedonobacterales bacterium
CGTCGAGCGAACCAGCGCCGGGTGCGTTGTCTATTCCCATGACGAGAAAAACAACTCTGGCAAGAGCAGTCAGTACACGATTCGCTGCGGCAGCATGACGCAGCAAGGCGAAACGCTGCACATCTCCCAGTGCAACACCCCTCAACACTCGTTTGATATTGCGCCCGCCACCCTGAACTACGGGGATTGTGGGCAGGTGGGATTCGGTATCGACTTGCCGTCAGCACCAGCAGAGCAGTGTTTTGCTGATGCCTACGCGCACTGCGCCCCAGCCCAACTGGAATACTCTCCGCTCACAGGCGACCACTCCTTCCGGCAATTCAGCATACAAGCCAACTGCGTGATTGCCTATACCCATGCTTCGTATCAGGCCACCTGCTTGAGCGTGGCGGTGCAAGCGGATGGTCTCCACTTTGCTGGCTGCGGCGCAGATGGCGATGTGCTCGTGCCGGCGCTCGCGCCGCCAGCCACGCCCACGCCCACCTCGACGCCGGGGCACTATCCAGGCCACTGAGCGCCGATAACCCTCGGCGCTCAGTGGCTGTCTTGTCTCTGAGAACGCCCGACTCAAGCAGAGGAAGGCGAGCAGGTGGGGTGTTGAAGGGCTGGCATCACGCTGGCTGGGATGGGACCATCGCCAGTTTCGTGAGGCATGCTTCATGGCGCATCCCTCAGGAGACCCTGGACTCCTCGCCTCCGCGCTCCGCGAGGGCATCCACTTCACACCCGCATTGGCGGACACACCCCCGAATCAGCAGGGGCTTGTGCCGCAGCCGATCTTTGGCCTTGCGCACCACGGTTGCCAGCTCAGTCAGGTCGCGGCAACAGACCTTCTTGAGTTCGACCCGCTTGAGCAGGTTCCAGATGCCCTCGTCCGGGTTCAGCTCCGGCGCATAGCAGGGCAACTGCTCCAGATGCAGCCGCTTGGCCGCTCTACGAGCCAAGAAGGCTTTGATCTCCTTCCCGCGGTGGATGGGCGCTCCATCCCAGATGACCAACAGCTTGCCCTGGATCTTGCGCAGCAACAAGCGCAGAAACCGGACGACATCTTCGCTGCGATAGGCATGGTCCTGCATCTGCATAAACAACCGGCCATCAGGCGTGATGCCACTGATGGCCGCCAGATGGTCCCGCGTGAGCTTCACCCGCAGGATCGGCGGCTGCCCACGCGGAGCGTAGGTACGTACTGCCATCGGCAACAAATAGAAGCCTGATTGGTCAATCCAGACAATGGTGCGCTTTTCTTCAACCGCCTTTTTTTGAGCGCGGGCCAGCGCTCCTCTCGCCATACCTTGATAGCGGCCTCATTCCGTTGGGTAGCACGTTGGATCGGCTGCTGCACACTCCAGCCCACGGCCCGCAAGAGCCGACTCACGTGGGCCGGATGATACCGGACCCCGAAATGCAGCCCGATCAGATGAGAGACCCGTTTGGTCGTCCAGACCTGGCCGCGAAACCCGTAGGCTTCCGCACCGGGAGCCAGCAGCTCAGGCAAGTGTCTGACTTGCTGCGGCGTCAGCTTCGGGGGACGTCCAGAGGCACGTCGCCGCCGCAACGCCTCGACCCCTTCCAGACATGCGCGAGTACACCACTGGCTCACCGCCCCTGGAGTGACGCCTAGCGCCTCGGCAATGTCTTTTTGCTTCCATCCCTGCTGCTTCAAGGCCCAGGCGCGCCGTCGTCGCCACTCACGCCAATCGGGCCGTGTTTCATAGTGTTTCATGCCCCACTCTATCACGTTTAGCGACTTATGCGGAGGTCAGTAACACGGAGAGAACGATGATTGCCAGATGATGCCGGGAGAGATGAACGGGTGTGTGCTTGAACTGCTGCATCGCCGATACCTCCGCAGAGACATCCCGCAACAGGGTACAAGGCAGGAGAGATGAGATGATCCGCAACCTGCCACCCTTTGATGCGAGTATACGCCTGCCAGGTTTGGCACGCAAGGGGTGAAGGGTTTAGCGCCCCAAAAGTACCGCTTTGCTCTGCGGCGCCGGGCCGGGGGGATGCGAGATAATTTCGCGCAGTGCAACGTAATTACCTCTAGAGCGATATATAAGAGGAGAGAGGACAGTGCGCGCGAGATGATTTTTTGCCCGCTGATTGTCTGGTAGGGAACATCCAATAGTCCTGAAGCGTCAGGAATGAAGGCAGCTACACATCTTTATAGTGATATATGTATGTGCAGGGAGCAAGCAGGAGCGCCGCTATGAATCATTTTTCGACCTCAACCACCGAAGCCGAGCCGCCCTTCAGCGAACAGCCGCTTCCCCCAGAGGAGGAACTGACGCTCGATCTGGAGGAGCCAGGGCTGGCTGGGACCATGCAGGCTGGCGGCGCGGCCTCACAGGACGCGCCACAGGCTGAGGCGTGGGGCCAGGCATATGAGGCGGCGGAGCAGTCGGACCTGCCCGATGCAGGCAAAACCACGCTGGACCTGCCGAACGTGGGTGAGGACGCGCTGGTGGGGACCAGGCTCCAGCAGGGCAAGTATCGCGTGCTGGGGCTGCGTCCGGCGGTGCTGGCTGACTCGTCGCTGCTGGGCGCGTCCTATACCGCGCTGCACACCGATCTGCAAAAGCGCCGGTTGCTGCGCTATCTGCCGCTGGACCCGCAGGTATCGCTGGCGGAGCGCGAGCAGGTGATGGCGCAGTTTTTGCGCGAGGTGCGCGTGCTGGCGCGCCTGGATCATCCGAGCCTGCCGCGTGTGCATGATTATTTCTGCGAGGGCGATGCCTGCTATGTGGTGATGGATGAACTGGCCGAGCGCACCCTGGCGGATGTGCTGGCCGACGCGGCGCAGGAGGGGTTGTCGCCCGCGCTGCCGCCTGTGGCGATTGCCCGGCTGGGGGTGGAACTGGCCCGCGCGCTGGGCTACCTACATCAGCAGCGCCCGCCGCTGGCGCTGGGCGGCTTGCGCGCGGAAGATATTGCCCTGCCGGATGATGGGCCTGTGCAGTTGGTCAGCCTGGGCGCGTTGAGCCTGGTGGCCTCGGTCTCGTCGGTCTCGCTGCCGGGGTTTGCTTCTGTGCCGACCTTGCCGATGGCTGAGCAGATGGCCCCAACGGAGGAGCCGGATGGCGTGCTGCCTGCTGCGCCCGAAGGTGCCGACGAGCGGGCGGCTGGCTCGGATGCGCTGCCGGGCAGCGCGGAGCGTGGCAGCGCGCCAACCACGCCGCCGAAGCCTGCCGATGATGTATATAGCCTGGGGCTGTTATTGCAAGAACTGGCCGGTGGCGCGGCGTTGATTGACCGCGTGGCGGCTCGACGCCAGCGCCCGGAGGAGGCGCTGCGGGCAGAAGATACCGCCGATACGCCGCCGCTCTCGCTGGCGCTGGCGGCGGCCATTCAGATTGCCGCGCACAACGACCCGGAGCGCCGCTTTCAGCAGGCCGCCGCGCTGGAAACTGCTCTGGCGCATGCCTGGCTGGTCGAGCGGCGCATTGGCCGCCAGGCCGAGCGCGTCGGACCGGCTGACCAGATGACGCGGATGGAGGATGGGCCTTCCGCGCTGGAGTTGGACTCGCCAGCGTTCAGCGCCGGGTATGAGGGCGCGGAGTTGGCGACCCAGAGCCTTCCCACGGCGGTTCCCGCCGACCTGGAGCGTTTTGCGACGATCTGCTGGCGCTGCGGCGGGCGCAACCGGACCGCCGCGCTGCTCTGCCGCGTCTGTGGGGCGCGGCTCCCGGTGGTTGCCAGCGACGCTGCCGAACCTGTTGTGCGCCCGCGCGCGCGCACGACGCGCAGGCTTCCGCCAGAGTTGCGGGAGGCAAACCCCTGGGCCGAGTGGGGCGAGGATGCCGAGGCGCCCCGCCCGCGCCGGTCTCGCCCGGTTAGCAATCGGCTGGCGCTGGAGGCCACGCTGGCGCCTGCGGAGGCGCGCCGGAGGGCCATGC
>JBJKSJ010000391.1:0-8191 GCA_046704085.1 Ktedonobacterales bacterium
TGGCAAGCTGCGTGAGCAAATTGGACAGAGCCTCCAGCAGCAGATGGAGGGGGTGCTGGAGCCGATCCATAAGACCATGCAGGAACAGGTGGATCAGGCGATGGAGCCAGTGCGCAAATCGTTGCAGGAGCAAGTAGATCAGGCGCTTCAACCCCTGCAAGAGACCCTTCAGAAACAGGTCGATGAGGCGCTTGAGCCGCTGCGCCAATCCTTGCAGGATCAGGTCAATCAGGCATTGGAGTCTGCGCTGCCCCGACAGCACCAGGAATAAGCCGCTGATCTCCAGGCAGCCCGGCTCTTGTGTGCGGGAGGCAGCAAGAAGCCAGGCATAGCTTGAAAGACGGCCAAACTTCGGGCGCCGCAGCGTCAAACAACGCTGCGGCGCCCGAAATCTCAGAAGAGCATTTCGCTCAATCATCGAATCGGCATGTCACGGTCTGCTCGTGTCGGTCTGGTTTGAGGACTCATCCGGGTCCGCCAGCGGCCCCACATCGCCGCCTGCGCTGCCAGGAGCCTGGCCCGTATCGCTGTACGCGCCGCCGGGCGTGGCTCCATAATCTCCGCTGTTCTGCCCCAGCCCCTGAACCCGCTCGCGCTCCGTCTGGCTGACCCCTCGACTGAAATCGTCGTTGGTCTGGTCTGCGCCCTGGTCGCCAGGAGTCTGGTCTGTGTCTCGTTGAGGCAGACTGCCCATGCCGATGCCTCCTGGGAGTTGGCTTCCCACGCTCGTTCCCTCGCGCTCGCCGATGGTAGCGCGCCCGCCACGCTCAGCCACGTCATCGATGTCTACACTCAAATCCTCGCGCAAGTCGCCCTGGTCGGCCCGGCCCAATTCTGCCGCCTGCTGGCTCGTGAGGGCGTCTTGATCGCTCTGGCGTTCCTGGTCACTCTGCTCATACTCTTGATTGGACATCACCCGTTCCCTTTCTCTGGTATGCTGGTTCTGCTGCTCCGCAGAAGGGGAATGCTTGCAGGAATAATGCCCCTGTCCCGGCCAGCGGGGACGCTGGCGGTACAAGCCCCCGCCAGGCCAGTGTTGGGGATATCAGAGGATGGCAGAGCCGCCCCGGATCAGCATCTCGATGGCAATCAGGACGAGCAGCGGGATGAAGATTTTGCGGATGGCGCTGTTCGAGAGTTTAGCGAGGGTCTTGGCGCCCACTGTTGCGCCGATCAGGACGCCTAAAGCGACGGGCGCGGCCACCAGCGGGTTGATGTCGCCACGCTCGAAGTAGATGCCCGCGCTGGCGGCAGCGGTGACGCCGATCATAAAGTTGCTGGTGGTGGTGGAGACTTTCATGGGCAGGCGCATGGCCGTGTCCATTGCCAGCACCTTGAAGGTGCCGCTGCCAATGCCCAGCAGACCGGAGATCAGCCCGGCGACATACATCATCGAGAAGCCCACCGGAACACGGGATACTTCATAGGAGACCTCACGGCCAAGTTTACGGTCGGGATAGCTTCCGGCCAACTTCAGCGTCCGCGCCCAGCGGTCGCTCTTGACGCCCTGGGGCAGTTCCTCGCCGATCTTGATCGCCAGGGGCACGGCGGAGATGATCAGGACCAGGCCAAAAACGATGAAGAGGACGCCGGTAGGCGCGATGATCACCAGAAACGCGCCGCTGATCGCGCCCAGCGTGGTGGCGATCTCCAGGAACATACCCACGCGCAGATTGGTAATGCGGTCGCGCACGTAGGCGGCGGCGGCTCCGCTGGAGGTGGCGATCACCGAGACGATGGAGGCGCCGATGGCCTCGTGAATCGGCAGGCCAAACGCGAGCGTCAGGAGGGGCACGACAAAGACACCGCCGCCCAGACCAACCAGCGAGCCAATCAGCCCGGCAGCCATCGAGGCGACAAAGACGAGGATGAAGAAGAGGAAATGCGGTGGGGCGAACATATCAGGCTCCTCCCCTGCCCAGTACAAAGCTAACAATCAAGATCGCCAGCACGATGCTGGTAATGACTACATAGCGCCAATCGCGCTCCAGGCCAAAGGCCACAATGGAGACGGCGACGCGCAAGACTGGCGTGATCAGCAGGACGAGCAGCCCCAGCGCGATGATGGCGAGCGGGTCGCCCCGCGCCAGCCCCTGGCCGACGGCGCCCAGGCTATGAGGAAAGGCAGCGGCGTTATTCCCGCTGCCTGCGGAGAAATAGCGGATATAGAAGAGGATGACGCCGATGAGGATGATGGCCCCACTGAGCAGGACGCCCCCGCGCAAGACATTACTGATCACCAGTTCGGCCTGGCGAATCAGCTTATCGTGCTGATTCACTGGCGTTGGGGCTTCTAACGGCTGTTGATCTGCCATCTGTTTCCTCCCTGCTGTCTACGCAAGACTGTGAAGAAGAGCGCCGTCTGTTGGCGGCCATTATTCGCCGATGTCGCCTTCTTCAACCGGATTGAGCAGATCGACGGCGTAGCTGTAGCGGTCGCCACGCGCCAGGGTGCGGCGCCACTCCACCGGCTGATCGGCCACGAAGCTGGTCCGCTCGACTTCCAACACCGGCGTGCCGGGGGCGACGTTGAGCAGGCGAGCCTCGTAGCCTGCCACCAGCGTTGGGCGAAAGGTCTCGTGCGCCCGGCTCACCTGCAACCCGGCGCGCGCCGCCAGCGCCTCGTAAAACGAAGCGGCGCCAGGATCGTCTTCGCCAGGGGCGGGAAGCTGGAGCAGGTCGGGACACAGAGCGGCGGGAAAGGTCAGCGTCTCCAGCAGGAGCGGCGCGCCATCGACCAGCCGCAGGCGCAGAAGATAGCCGACTTGTTGGGGGTCAGTGATCTCCAGGTGGGCACACGCCGGGGCCGTCAGGTCGTCATCGGCCCCCAGGCGCCCACGCGCCAGCACGAGCGTCCTGAGCGCGGCGCCACGTCGGCGCATCTCCTGGGCGATGCTATAGAAGCGCGAGAGATTCTGCTGGATCGGTGGACGCTTGATAACCGTGCCTCTGCCTCGATGGCGTTCCAGCAGGCCCGCCCGCGCCAGCGCCGCCAGCCCGGCGCGCATGGTCTGGCGGCTGACGCCGAACTGGCGTGCCAGTTCGGTTTCTGGCGGCAGGAGCATGCCTGGCCGCAGGTCGCCCTGCTCGATCTGGCGGGCGATCTTCGTTGTGACTTGCTGGTGCAGGGGCATGGCCTCATCCGTTGCCGCTGCTGGGGTGGTCGCTGATCGGTCTGCTGCTGTTGAGGATCTCAGGCTGGTCATGGGAAGTCCTGGCTTTCGCTATCTATGTACGATTCTATGCTTATAATGTTCGTACATATTGTAGCAAAAAGATGGGATTTTGGCAAGGGGTGCAGCGCCAGGAAAGCGGAGGTCGAGATCAGCGAAAGACCGCAGGCCGCACAACGGAAAGGGGGGCGTTGTGCGGCCTGCGGTCTGCGCGAGCGCCAGGGCGCTCTGCGGACCCCTTGCTCTCAGGCGGCTGGAAGAAATGGCTGGTTGCCAAACGATCCGCCCAGGATGGCCTGGGACGGCGCGCCGAGCCAGCGGTCCAGAACGGTGGCGTAGACCTGGCGGAAGTCGATGGTGAACTTGAGGTTGCCGGTCTGGTCCAGGTTGCCCAGGTCGGGCGGCTCCCCGTAGATGCCACCTGTGACGGCGTTGCCCAGGACAAAGAGTGGGGCGGCTGTGCCGTGATCGGTGCCGTTGTTGCCGTTTTCATGGACGCGGCGGCCAAACTCCGACCACGTCATAATGACGACATCATCGGCCTTGCCATGCGCGGCCAGATCGCTATAGAAGGCGGTGACACCCTCGGCCAGCGTCTGAAGCAGCGTGGGCTGATCTTTGATCTGGTTGGCGTGGGTGTCGAAGCCGCCCAGGGTGATGTAGCCGACGCGCAGCCCCAGCCCCTGAACGATGGCCTCGGCCAGCACCTTCAGGCCATCGGCGAATGGCCCGGTGGGATACTGCACGGCAGGCTTATACGCTGCGTCGGCAGCTTGCAATTGCTGCGAGCCTTGCTGGGCGTTCTGGGCGGTGGCGTCGAGGAGCGCGGCGTAGGGCGCTGTCTTGGGATACGAATCATAGAGGCGCAGGAGCGCCTGCGTGCGCGCATTTGTCCCCTGTGGGTTGGCCGGGTCGGGGGCAAGCTGATAGGTTTTGGGCTGCACGACGGTGGGCACCTGGGCGTTGATAGCGCGGAGCGCGGTGGGCAGTTGCACGCCGATGTCCAGCGATTGGAAGGGATGGCCGTCTTTGTCCACCAGTCCGGCGACGTATTTGCCCAGCCAGCCTTCGGTGCCCTGGCCGTTAAGGTCCAGGCTCTGCCAGATGTCCATCGCCTGGAAGTGCGAGAGGCTGGGGTTGGGGTAGCCAACGCCCTCAACGACGGCAACCTTGCCCGCATCCCAGAACGACTTCATTGCCTGCAAAGCGGGATTGAAGCCCAGGCGATTATTCAGGGTCAGCACGTCCTTTTGCTGGATGGCGAGGGTGGGCCGCGCCTGATAATAGAGGCTGTCGGTATAGGGCACAATGGTATTGAGGCCGTCGTTGCCGCCCGCCATCTGAACGACGATCAAGGTGCGGCCCTGGGCGTTGAAGGCGTAGTGGTCGCCTTCTTCGATAGCATTGTGAGCGGCGCGCACGGCGCGGCCAAAGATCGACGGCATAATCATGCCAGCCGTGACGACCAGCAGGCCATCTTTCATCATGGCCCGGCGAGAAATATTAAACATGCGAGTCCTCCCTCGTGCAAAATCAATTCACTTTTTTGGCCTGCTCCAGTACCCTGTCCCAGGGCTGGCGCGCCGCGATAAACAGGACAAGACGCTCCGCTTTGAGGATATTGAAATTAGTCCAGTTGATACTCTGGCATGGACAGGACCAGATAGTACAGGCCGCGCACGCTGTCGCCCGACAGGGACTTGCCGCCAACGAGGGTGATGCCTTCGCCCCCGCTAGCGTTGTTGCTATTCACATAGTCAATCAGCATCTGGCGGCGCGCGCTGTCAATCTGGCCGTCGATCAACTGGGTCAGGACATAACCCACAAACGTATCAGATGTGTTGATCTGCTGGTGTTGTATATCCGCCTGCACGCGCTGTATAAAGGTAGGCGATTTGCTCATGTATTCAACCAGCGCGTTGACTGCGTTGACGCGGGTCATCCAGGCGCCGGTATTGATCCAGTTGTCGCTGACCTGATCGCCCGGCCAGCCTGCCACGTTGGGCGGATCATAGGGAAGCAGGCCCATGACTTCCAGCGTGCCCAGGATGGTTCCTTTGCTCTGCTCGATGCCACCCAGCCCCAGGTTGCGGAAGACCCCCGCGACAAACTCGACGGGACTCTTGATGCGCGCCCGATACGCCTGGGACGAGTAGAAGGCGGGCGAGGTGAGCAGCGCGTGCATCATCGCGCCGACGCTGTGGTTGTTGTTGTGATAGGCGTCTACCAGCGGCTGAATATCGCTGGCGCTGGGATTGGCGTAGGCGAAGAAACGCCAGAGCCGCGTCGCCAGGAACGTAGGCGCGGCGGGCTGCGCGCAGATGATGCGGGCGATGTCTTTGTAATCGAAGTTGCCCGTCTGGCCCAGGAAGGTTTTCTGGCCGTTATCATGGGCGCGCGGGATGAAGACGGCCTGGCCGGTGTTGGGATTGACTCGCCAGCCGGTGAGCGCCCGCGCCGATTGCTCGATGTCCGTCTGGGTATAGTTGCCCACGCCCAGCGAAAAGAGTTCCATCTCCTCGCGCGCGAAGTTCTCGTTGGCGCCACCGACGCGGCTGCCGTTCCCATCCAGCCAGATGAGCATGGCCGGGTTAATCGTGATGCCTGCCAGAATGTCGTCGAAGCGGCTAAAGATGTTCTGGCGCAGAAAATCGTTGTTCTGCTTGATAAGCGGATAGCCGCGCTGCCCACCCACTTTGCGGAAGCTGCTGGTGAGCAGGCCATGCCAGAAAAGGGTCATCTTCTCTTCCAGCGGATGGGTCGTGTAGGTCATGCGCGTCAGCCACCAGTTGAGGGTATCCTGGATTTTGCTGAAGTTGAAGTTGGCGGCGGCAATGCGCTGGTCCATGTCGGTATTGGGGATATTCTGGAAATTGATCAGACGCTCAACCGCGCCCGTGATGCCCAGCGCGCTGTAGGTTTCAAGCTCACCGGGAGCCGCGCCAAAGCCTGCGCGGCGCAGCAGGTGGGCGATCTGCTGGTTGCCAGCAGGCGCGGCGCTCTCGCTGTGGTTGCTGAAGATGGCGTGCAGGCCAACGCCAGTGGCGGCGGCGGCGACTCCCAGCCCGGCAATGCCTGCGCCAACCAGCAGGGTGCGGCGCGAGACGCGCGGCCCGCCCCGTTTCGCCTTCCAGTGTGGGGGCGCGCTGTTTTGCCTGGCGCTCGTGCCCGCGATGCGGGCGGTCTGGCTGGCGGGGGCGCTGTTCACGCCGGGCATTGGCCCGGTCTGTCGCAGCCAGGCGTCGGTGTCGTCCTGGGCCAGCGTGGGCTGTGTGCTGCCTGGCGGAAAGGCTGCGCCAGTGGGCATGAAGTCGTCGTCGCTCCCTGGGTTAAATGCCGGGCCAAACGATTCGCCCGGCCCCAACGGTTGGGTCGGCTGGTCCTCATAGGGTGATGATGGTTGCGAGGGATTATTCGTCTTCATTGGACTTCCTCCGAGAACTATTTCCCCGGTTCAGATTGATTGCGCGCATTTCTCCGTTTTTCTCTTGATACTAGCATGCCGCCCAAAACTTAGAGGAAGCTGAGTATGAGGTTAAAATCCAGCGAGAAATGCGCCTGCTGGTTTGACGCCTGGCGCTCCGGCGGGCTATAATCCACTGTTGGATGTGTGATGCTCTGGTTCTGGTCTCTAGTTTCCTGGGGGTGTGTGATGCCACGCTGGTATGGCTGGGTGCGCGAGGTGATTCCCGATAGCCCGGCTGATCTGGCCGGGGTACAGCCCGGCGATCTGCTGCGCAGCATTAACGGCCAGACGGTGCGCGATCTGGTGGACTATCGCTTTTACCAGGCGGACGAAGAAATCGCGCTGCTGCTGGAGCGCCCGATACACGGGCAGACCGAGCAGATGGAACTGCGCGTGGTGAAGGATGCCGACGAAGACCTGGGCGTTCTCTTTGGCGAGGAACCCGCGCCGTTTATCCGCCAGTGCGCCAATAAGTGCGTCTTCTGCTTTATCAAGGGTCTGCCGGAGCGCCATCAGGCGCAGCGCGGCCTGCCGCTGGGCATGCGCGCCTCGCTCTATATTAAGGATGACGATTACCGCTATTCGTTTCTCTTCGGCAACTTCATCACGCTGACCAATCTGAAAGAGAAGGACTGGCAGCGCCTGGAGGAGCAGCGCCTGAGTCCGCTCTATGTCTCGGTGCATGCCACCGACGCCGACCTGCGGCGCAAGTTGGTCGATGGCCCGCGCGCGGGCGAGATTCTGGAGCACCTGGCGCGGCTGGGTCAGATGGGCATTCAGGCGCACACGCAGCTTGTCCTCTGCCCAACGATCAACGATGGCCCCTGGCTGGATCAGAGCATCGCCGATCTGTCGGCCATGCGCCCGATTGTGCAGAGCATCGCCGCCGTGCCCGTCGGGCTGACCAAGCATAACAACATGCTCAAGGTTGGCGACCTGCCCGCGCTGCGCCCGTATACAGCGGAGGAGGCGCGGGCCATTGTGAAGCAGGCGCAGGGCTGGCAAAGGCGCTTTGAGGCGGAGATGGGCGAGCCGTTTGTCTATCTCTCTGATGAGTGGTATTTCCTGACGAAGCAGAAGTTCCCTCCGGCGCGGCATTACGGCGCGTTCGAGCAGATTGAGAACGGCGTGGGAATGACGCGGGCATTTCTGGATGGCTGGAAGCGTCAGAAACGGCGCCTGCCCGCCACGCTGGCGCGCCCGACGCGCCTGACGATGATCACCAGCGCGATGGCCGCGCCCATTCTGGAGCAGGTTGCGGCTGATTTGAGCCTGATAGCCAACCTGGATGCGCGCGCCGTGCCGGTGATCAACCAGTTCTGGGGGCCGCTGGTGACGGTGGCGGGCCTGCTCTGCGGACAGGATGTGCTGGCTACGCTGGCCGACCTGAAGGCGCGCGACGAGCTTGGCGAGGTGGTCGTGCTGCCCCGCGTCATGCTGGATAATGCGGGCGAGCGTTTCCTGGATGATCTGACGGTCGCTGATTTCAAGGAGCAGGTTCCGGCTCGCGTCGAGTTTGCCCGCAATGCGGACGAATTGGGCGAGCTTATCC
>JBJKSJ010000392.1:0-5004 GCA_046704085.1 Ktedonobacterales bacterium
TAGAACTTTTGTTCTAATTCGCCTTCATTTGAGAGAAGATTCGACGATGTGCCTTCTCAGGCCGCTTTCTTTTCAGGAGGAAAACTATGCCCGCAAACGCGCCTGTAAATCAAGCAGCCGCTCCAATTGCCAATCAGGCAGCCCCAAAGGCTGCCAGGCCACCAGGCAAAGTTACGCGGTTCTTTACGGCCCGCTTCCGCCTCTGGGGCAAATGGATGGTCGGGCTGCTCTTCGCCAGTTTTGCGATCTTGTGTCTGCTCGCCTATCTGGCCGTGCAGTGGATCACCTATACCAGTCTGGTCTGGGGCAATGGGTCGAGCAGCGCCGTTACGTTGAGTCAGGATATTGGACACGGTGGCATCAGCGAGGTTACGGTCACGTTCAATGACCACACGCTGCTGGTGACTGATGTGGATGGGAACGATCCGCAGCGCGTAACGGTGCTGAAGGTGAACGAGGAGATCGCTATTCCCGATGGCGCGGGGGTGGTCACAGCCGCTTTGCAGAATATTCTGCAAGCGAATCGACTGGATTTGATTATCAGGATCAAGGGAGGTCTGGCCTATCACACGGAGTTTACCACCATCCTGGTGAATAATGTCGATGCGGTGCAGAAGAATCCCCAGGCGCCGGGGTTTCGCCCGCCGACGGCGAGTGAGTTGCAGCAGGCGCTGCAAAAGCTGGGTTCGTGATGTCCAGACGTGTGATTATGTGCCTGTCGCTGCTCGTCTGCGTCGGGGGGATTGCCGGGCTGCTCTCCAACCTGGCGCATTCTGCCGCCGCGCTGGACGGACCCGATTGGACCACATCCCAGGCGCCCGGCAGCCCGACGGCCTCGCCGACGGCCTCGCCGATGTCCCTGGCTGTTGCAGACAGGGTGCAGGCGATCTATCAGGGCGACCCGACGATTGGCTGGGATAACCAGCAGCAATATGACCTCTGGTGGCCGAGCGCCTGCTCACCAGCGGCGCTGACAATGGCCTTGCGCGCCTGGGGCGTCCAGGTGGGCATTGGCTTGGTATTAGACCGGCTGATCGCCCACCAGGCGATTACGCCGGAGCATGGCCTGCTCCACCCGGAGGCGCTGGAAACGGTGGCGAAGGAGTACAGCTTTCAGGCGATCACCTTCTGGAGTTGGAACCTCCAGGACGTGGCCGCTGTCACCCGGCAGGGAGCGCCAGTGCTTATCGATGTCGTCGATGCGAAGCGCCAGACGCCCTATCCAGGCTTTGTCGTCGGGCACTGGCTGGTCGTCACGAGCGTTGCCAGCGATCATATCGAAGTGGGCGATTCCAGCGGATACCACATCCACCGGCTCAGCCCGGATGTGTTTCACACGCTCTTCACGGGCATTGGCGTGGTGATCTGGAAGGGCGCATCCATTTCGCTGCCATGAAGCGGATTCCGTTTTTTAGCCAGCCCCATCGGCCATTAAAATGGCCGCTACGTGGCCCCGGAGGCCAGGAAACCCCGCACGGCGGCTTGGGACGATGACCCGTAGCGTCGGCTTCCAGCCGGCAGGGGCGGAGTCTTCTGTACCGTCGGCTGGAAGCCGACTGGGGTGGGGGGCGCGGCGCGCACGCAGACGCTACCCGCTGAAGGGCCAGATCGCGGCAGCCCAACGATTGCCCGGCAAGGATGCCGGGGGTACAAACGAACGCCACTATTCGGAGGAGTGATGGTGAAAGCTCGCAAGGTGTTGCTCGCGGGGCTGGCGTGTTTGTGCGTCGGCGCGAGCCTGCTCTGGCTGGGGCGCGCAGGGGCGCAGCCGCTGTTTGTTGACGCCATCGATTGGACGACTACTGGCAACGCGACACCGGACGCCGGGCCGGGCGCTGCTGGTCAGCAGCCAGGCAACCCGATGGCGGCGTTCGGCTTGAGCGGCGTGGCAAGCTGTCGCGCGGCGGAGCCGCCGACGCATTCGCCCTGGCTGGCGGTGGCGCGCAGCGAAGCGGAAACGTATCACCTTGATCCGCTGGCCTTCGAGTGGAAAATCTGGCAGGAGTCGGGCTTCAACCCTGATGTCCCCGATAGTCCCGATGGCGCGATTGGCATTGCGCAGTTCGAGCCGGGGACGGCGCAGGGGATGGGCATCGATCCGCGCGACCCGCAGCAGGCGCTGGAGGGATCGGCGCGCCTGGACGCGGGCCATCTGCGGAATTATGCCGGGCGGGCGCGTTCACTTGCCAGCCATTATGGCGGCTGGTCGGCACGCTACGCTTACGCCCTGGCGCTGGCGGCGTATAACGCCGGGCCTGGCGCGCTGGAAAGCGCCTGGAACCAGGCGTTTTCGGGCGCGTGGCCGGCCAGCGCCTGGGCATGGCTGAGCTATCTGGGCCAGCAAACCCAACACTATATTCCCGATATTCTGAACTGTCCGATAGATTAAGCTCCTGGTTGCGGGAGTAGAAAGGAAATGCGGTGATTATCGATCTCGCCAAACTCGTGCCGCCAGAGCTTGCCCCCTATACCCAGGATCTCGAGGAGTTCAAGCAGGCGACAGGGGTGCGGCTCTTCTATCCTCCGCTTGGCACGGGCGGCGGCGGCGCCGTCCTGGCCGCCGAGGACACGCAGGGTAATTCGCTGGCGATCAAGGTGATTGCGGCGGAAGACGCGGCCAGCCGCGATCAGGCGCTGCGCGAAGCCGCGATTCTGAAGCAGGTGCAGCATGCCGCCGCGCTGGGCGGGCAGGGTCTGGTGTGGCAGAAACACTACCAGAAGGTCGATCTCTTCTTCCTGGCGATGGATTTCATCCCAGGGCAGACGCTGACCGAGTTGATTGCCACCGAGGGAGGGTCGCTGGCCGAGGCGCTGGCCCTTGAACTAACGCTGGCCGTCGCCGAGGCGCTTCAGGCGCTCCATCGCCAACAGATCATCCACCGCGACGTGAAGCCGGACAACGTGATCATCCTGAAGCTGGGGCAACGCTATCAGCCCATCCTCGTCGATTATGGCATCGCCAAGGTTGGCAATAATCGCACGGCGCGTGGCGCCAGGGCGGCCACCGATGGCTATGCCCCTCCTGAGCAATATAAAGGCGGCACCGACCAGCGCAGCGATGTCTACGCGCTGGGGGCAACCTTGTATGAGATGGTTACGGGCCAGACGCCGCCTGCGGCGTTCAGGCGCTTTCCCGGCGATATGCTGGAGCCGCGTCAATGCAACGCAGCCATCTCTCTGGAAGTGGAACTGATCATTCAAGTCGCCACAGCCTACCAGCCCCAGCAGCGATTTCCCACGATGGACGCGCTGATCGACGCGCTGGGTCTGGCGCAGTCCGGGAACAAGGTCGCTTTGCTGGCGCTGCTGCAAGCCATGAACCTGCTCCCAGGGAAGGGCAAGAAATTGGCGTTCGCCAGCGCGGCATCGCTCGCCAGCCTACCGCCAGTGCCGCCGCTGCCCATGAAGCGCCCGGCACCGAAGCCTGCCGCGCCGCCAGCGACCGCGCCTACCCAGGGGCTACGCTGCCCCCATTGTCAGCAACGCTGCCAGATGGGAGAGGCGTTCTGTGATGCTTGCGGCGCGGCGCTGGACCCGACGGCGCAGATCGTTTCAACCGTTGGGCAGCCGCTTATCGCTGCTGCCGCTGCTGCGCAGCAGTTCGCTATTGTTCCGGCGGCTCCGGTTTCTCTGTCCACGACCCCCGGCCCCCAATGGATGTCGCTGCTCTTCGCCCAACGGATCATCCTGGGAGGGCCAGCCCTGGGCGGCGGCGAGAAGGTGCTGCTCGTGCTGGCCTACTGGTTCTTGCTGGCGAGCATCACCCTGGGCGGCTGCGCGGTGGGCATGCTCTTCGCGCTCTCCCACAGCTTCACGATAAGCTGCGCGCTGCTGTTCCTGCTGCTCGTGCTGGCGTTTGCGAAGATGCTGCTCTGTCTGGGGGAGAGCGTGATTACCCGACGCGGCCAGGCCAGTCCGCTGCGCCGGAGTGTTGTTGTTCTCTTCAGCCTGATCGTTCTGATGGGCCTCGTGTTCTGGTGGATGCGCGCACTGATCAGCGCGGGAAGCGTCTGGTTCTTGCATCCGCCCGCGCTCTCGATCCTGGTCTACGCAGGACTGGCCTGTTTCGCCTCAACGCTGATTCAGGGGCTGCTGGCCTGATGCGCTGCGCGGGCTGGCGGTTAAAACCGCCAGCCCGTCGCCAGCGAACTTCTGGTTACCCTCCCAAAACTCCTACAAAGATTGACGCATACCCAGGAAGAGGGTACGCTTTGCGCCGTCCCCACACGCCGCAGCGGCAGCCGCGCCGCTGCGTTGCCGTTGGAACGGTTGATCCTCCTCAGCAGTAACATTCAGACGACTAAGCAAGCGCCTATCTGGTACTTTGGTCCCAAACTGTTCTGTTTTTCTGTACACAAGAAGTTCCTCATGCTACCCTTGCTCCCGTACTGAGGAGATTCGGTGAAGAACTGAAGCATGTGGTAACGATTTCTCAACCGTAGTGTCTTCACCCGTAGCAGAGAGAGGAGAACGCCTGATGCGTCTATCGGAGACAGGGCAGTCCAGAGCCAGCAGGTCGCAGCGGCCCAGCCTGGCGCCGCAGGAACAAGAGCAGCGCCAAAGCGTGTCGATCAAGAAGTTGAGCCTATCGATTGGGGCGTTGGTCCTGGTGGTTGGCGTCGCAGTCGGGGCCATCAGCCTGGGGCTGCATATGGTGACACACGCCGCCGCGCAGGTGAATCAGAATTGTACGCTGATGGTTCCGGCCAATCCTCTCAGCGCGCAGGGGCTGGCGACGCCCTATCAGTTGATGGCGACGGATGCGGGCAATGGCCCTTGCAACGAGGCCAATGCCAATCAGGCGGCATTTGTGCAGGGCGCGGTGCTGGACCCGGCCAGCGGCAAAATCTCGGTATATAACCCGCTGGTCATTGACCAGGGGACGCAGCCAGCGGCGGCGCCGGTCGTGCCGCAGCTTCCGGCGAATGCCGTCGTGGCGCTCTGGTTTGGCTTCAATGGGAACACGCTGCGCCTGGGCGGCGCGGGGGCCGGGCGGTGCGTCAA
>JBJKSJ010000393.1:0-26216 GCA_046704085.1 Ktedonobacterales bacterium
GGAATCGCCGCCAGCCCGATAAACAGCGTCGCCTTACCACCGATGGCCTTACTCCCCAGGACATCAAGCTGCCCCAGGAGCGCCACATTCGGCCAGAAGAGCAGCGTCACAGCAAAGACCAGCGCGCCACCGGCCAGCTTTGTCACCAATTCTACCGTAATGCTGATAAAACCCATCGACTTGGGAATGCCCTCGCGCTCAGCCCAGAGAATGCGGGTGAGGACGTGCCAGACATTGCCGGGGATATAGCGCACAAACTCTGAAGCCAGATAGATGCGCACGCTCTTCGGCAATGGCAAGCTATAGCCCAGCCGACGTAGGACCGAACGCCAGACCAGCGGGTAGGAGAGTGTTTGCGCCACAAAGCCTACAAAGGCCAGCGCCACCAACGGCGCGCTCACCTGCCAGTGATAATTTGCCAGCGTGTGCCAGCTTTGGGCCAGGTCGAGGCCAATCAGCGCCAGAATCAGCGCCACGACGGCCAGACCCACCATCCGCTTGAGCGCGCGCCGACCCCGGCGGGTAGACGTCTGGGGGTGATCCCCGGCTTCCTGGGGGTGGGTTCCCCCATCCTGGCGCCGTTCTGCGGTCAGCCTTCCATCGGCCTGACTCAGCGCGGCGAGCGGCTGTTCCTGGTCGCGCATCAGTCCAACACCTGCCGCACGCTATATTCCTGCTGGGGATGATAGCTAAAATTACGAATCAACTCGCTCTGGAGGCCAGTAAGAATCATAATGAGTCCGAAGATCATCAGCACAATGCCCAGGAAGAGCAGCGGGTGGCGGCTAATCTGGTCGTTGGCGACAAACTTCAAGATCACCAGATAGAGATCAATCAAGAAACCGCTCAGCAGACAGAGGAACCCAAGCGTTCCAAACAGGCGCAGGGGCGTGCGCATATAGGTCGTCAGGAACAGGACGGTGAGCAAATCAAGAAAACCGCGCGCAAAGCGCCGCGCCCCAAACTTGGAGACACCATACTTGCGCGGGTGATGCTGCACCTTGATCTCCGTCACCTTGAAGCCGCGCCCGGCAGCCAGCACGGGAATAAAGCGGTGCAGTTCGCCGTAGAGCCGAAGGTCGTCAATAACCTCGCGGCGGTAGGCTTTGAAGCCGCAGTTCATATCATGCAGCGAGACGCCCGTCGTCCAGGCCACCGTCTTGTTGAAAATCTTGGAGGGTACTGTTTTGCTGATGGGGTCATGGCGCGGAAACTTCCAGCCCGAAACCAGATCATAGCCCTCATCCAGCTTCGCCAGAAACGCGGGAATCTCCGTCGGGTCATCCTGCAAATCGGCATCCAGGGTGAAGATTACCTCTCCTCTGCATCGCTGAAAGCCAGCTAGCAGCGCGGGCGTCTTGCCAAAATTGCGCCGAAAGCGGATCGCTTTCACCGCCGAGTCTTTGTGATGTAATTCCTGGATAACCTTCCAGGAGCCATCGCGGCTGCCATCATCCACAAAAATGATCTCATACGTCTGACCTGACTGCTGAAGCTGCGTCGTCAGTTGTTCATAGAGGATTGGCAGGCTGTGCTCTTCATCATAGACAGGCACAACAATGGAGTACGCCAGGCGTTCTTCGCGTTGGGCTGGCTGGGATGGTTCTACCAGCGCCGAAAGGGAGCCGGACTGTTGCATAGCTCAATTCTCCGGCAGTATCTGCCGCACATGCTACCAGGATAGCTGGTCATTAGCAGGCCGACTATCCAAGACATCACCACGAGATCAACACGTTATAAAGGCGCTAATAGATACAACGCATCACCTCGAAGAGCGGCCACGCCGACATCTATAGATCCCTCCATGCCGAAGATACATGGTCATCGGCTATTATAACACAGAGTACTGCTCTAGCCTGACCTCACCGATTGAGGCAGCCTTAAAGTGTCCAGGTGACAGACCAGAAGATCATGCCTGTCTATGCTCCCTGCTACAAGGCGTGCCGACGGTCTCTATTTTTCCGGTTGTACCAGCCCACGCGAAAGATGCCCATCAGCCACCAGAGGACTGAAAGAACAATAATGATCCAGATCAAATAGACGGCCCATAGCGGAATATGCACGGTAAAGACCAGTACAATCCAGAGAACAAAAAGTGCTATCGCCAGCACCATCAGGGTGTTCATCATCAGATCTTCCTCTCTTACGATGCTTTATTCCTAGAAGGTCATGGGTCAGCGTAGGCAGCGTTGTTAAGCTACCTACGCTTTTCTTTTTGGCATGAAGCATGCCGTCCATCTTTCCATCTCCCTGTCTCCCTGGTCCCACTCAGCACAGCGGCGCCTGGTAACGCTTCCCAGCCCCATTGCTGTCAAGCCGATGACAAAAGCAGTTGACGCCTGCCGCTCCAGGTGTCTACAATGCGCAGAGGAGGTGCGTCATGGCAGAAGAGCAACAGACTCCGCCAGCAGAGAACCCTCGCTCACCCCAGCAAGAGCAAGCATCCCAACCGGATGAAGCGCCCTCGGCGCTGATTAAAGCCGATCTTGTTATTCGTAATATCGGCCAGCTTGTGACCATCGCTCAGAACACCATCCTGGGCGCAGAGGGCCGCTTGCGGATTATCGAGCAAGGCGCGCTGGCGTCACGCCTGGGGCGCATCGTCTGGGTAGGCACAGAAGACGCGCTGGATCAGGCCGTTGATTATCGCCAGGCTGACGTCCTTGACGCCGAAGGGCGACCAGCCACGCCCGGCTTCGTGGATTCACACACGCATCTGCTCTTCGCGGGGGATCGCGCAGAGGAGTTCCACCTGCGGCGCCAGGGGGTCAGCTACGCTGAACTGGCCGCTCAGGGACGAGGCATTCTCTCTACGGTTCGCGCCACCCGCGCCGCCTCTGATGAGGAATTGATCGCCCTGGCCGAACAGCGGCTCGAACGATTTCGCGCCTACGGCACAACCACCCTTGAAGCCAAGACAGGCTATGGGCTGAATCAGGAGACCGAGGGCAGATGCCTGCACATCCTCAACCAGTTCAATACCATCCCGCTGGGCCAGCCCATAATCCCCACCTTCCTGGGCGCGCATACCCTGCCGCCAGAATACCAGAGCCAGCGCGAAGACTATATTGATCTGCTTGTCGAAGAGATGCTCCCTGCGTTCGCTGGCTTTGCCCGCTTCTGCGATGTCTTTTGCGAGCAGACGGCATTCACTGCACAGGAGAGCAAGCGTATCCTCGCGCGCGCCAAAGAACTCGGCTATCTGCTCAAAATCCATGCCGAACAACTCAGCGCGTCTGGGGGCGCCAGGCTGGCAGCGGAACTGGGCGCAACCTCAGCCGATCATCTCGATTTTGCCGACGACGACGATCTGGATGCGCTCCGCGCGGCAGGCGTCGTCGCCACATTATTGCCAGGCTGCTCATTCACACTGAGTACCCCCTACCCTTCCGCGCGCCGTCTTCTGGATCACGGGCTAACAGTGGCGCTTGCTACCGATTTCAACCCTGGCACCTCCTATTGTGAGAATATGCAGATGATGCTCAACCTGGGTATTTCGGCAATGGGAATGACGCTAGAAGAAGCCCTGGAGGCGACGACCATCAACGGCGCGCGCGCCCTGGCATTTCAGGACGAAGCAGGCTCACTGGAGGCTGGCAAACGTTGCGATGTGGTTCTCTGGCGCATCCAGGATTATCGGGAGCTGGGCTATCACTTCGGCGTCAATCTGGTCGATCAGGTGCTGATCGCCGGTATCCGCTCAGAATTACGCCCAGGAACGCGCTAGTCAGAAGATGAGCCAGGATTGTACAACCAGGGCAAAGACACACAGGGATGTTGAACACATGGGAGGCGGATCATGGAGACGGGGCCATCAAAACAGACGCCTGAACAGCAGGTAACAACACAGGCTACGGCTACCGCAAAACATGGCTGGTGGACAGCGATCAAGCGCGAATTGGGGCGCAAGACCGAACCAAGCCTATTTATCAAGCTTATCATTCTTGATAAAGTCGCGCGAGCCGTGCTTGGCATCCTCGTCGGCACAGGACTGCTGGACCTGCTCCATTCGTCGGCGCCCATCCAGTTTCTCCAAATGCTTGCCAGCGAGATCTACTTCACCGCAATTAGCCGCTCCCTGGAAATGCAGCTTGAGAAGCTGGCAAATCTGCCACATGGCACGCTCATCCGCTTTGCCATTGGCGCCTATGCCTATGCCGCGCTCGAATTTGTCGAGGGAGTCGGGCTGCTCAAACGACGACGCTGGGCCGAGTATCTGACCCTAGTGGCAACGTTTATCCCGATTCCTTTTATCGAAATTCCAGAGCTTGCAGCCAAATTCACATTCATTCGCCTGAGCGCGCTGATCATTAACATTGCCATCGTCATCTATCTTATCATCGCTCGTAAGCTTTTTCGCAGTGCGCTAGCAGAGGGCATCGACATCGGGCAGCCACCAGCCCCTTCAGCCATCGAACCAACACCATAATACGATAGTGGAGTGGTAGCCTCCATCTGGGAGGATGAGGGAATCTACATGCAACTACACGCTCTTCTTCAAGGCTTGCCAGAGGCGCCCGTTGCAGTCGCTGGCAATCCGCTTGATCTGGACATTGTAGGCATCGCCTACGACTCACGCAAGATTGGGCCAGCCTGGCTCTTTGTGGCCGCGCGCGGCGCCCATACCGACGGGCATCGCTATCTCGGCGAAGCCTTCCGCCGGGGCGCGTCCGCCGCAGTGGGCGAGGAACCCGCGCCAAACGACCTGCCGCCAGGCGCGGTCTATATTCAGGTCCGCGATTCGCGCCGCGACCTGGCCTGGCTGGCCGATACCTTCTACGAGCATCCTTCACACAAACTGGGCGTGATTGGAATTACCGGCACCAAGGGCAAGAGTACAACCACGAACCTGATCGCTGAAGTTTTTCAGCGCGCCGGGCTGAAATCGGGCCTGATGAGTACGCTGAACTTCCGCATCGGCGACCACGATTGGGAGAACGAGACCCGCCAGACCACCCAGGAATCACTGGAGAATCACGCGATGTTAGCCGAGATGACGCGCCAGCAGGTACGCTATGCCGCCATTGAGACCAGCTCGCACGGCCTGGCGCTTCATCGCGTCACCGGGATTGTCTATGACGTGGGCATTGCCACCAACATCACCAGCGAACATCTAGAGTTTCATGGCACCGTCGAACAATACCGACGCGACAAAGCGCGGCTCTTCGAGGGGCTGGCCCCATCAGCAGAGAAAGGGCTGGGCGCCAGGAAAGCCGCCATCCTCAACCGCGATGACTCCAGTTATGACTACCTGCTGCCTTTCTGCCGCGTGCCCGTGATCACCTACGCCATCGACCATCCAGCCGATGTGCGCGCCGTTGACCTGGACCTCAGCGGTTCTGCCTCGCGTTTTCGCGTCGTGACCCCTGCTGGCGAGATACAGATCGAAACACCACTGATTGGACGCTTCAACGTCTACAACTGCCTGGCGACTATCTGCGCTGGCTATACGCAAGGCATCAGCCTGGAGAACATGCGCGACACGCTGGCGCACATCAGCGGCATCCCTGGCCGCATGGAGCGCATTGATTGTGGTCAGCCTTTCACCGTCATTGTGGACTACGCCCATACCCCCGATAGTCTGGAGCAGGTCTTTCGCCTCTTGCGCCCGCTGACGCCTGGCCGACTGATCGCCGTCTTTGGCTCGGCAGGCGAGCGCGACACCCAGAAGCGTCCGAAGCAGGGCGCAGTCTCGGCCAGACTTGCCGACCTCACCTTTTTGACCGACGAAGACTGTCGGGAAGAAGACCCCGAAAAGATTCTGCGCGAGATCGCGGCGGGCGCCCTTGAGGCAGGCGCCGAGGTTGATAAGAACCTCTGGCTCATCGCGGATCGCCGCCAGGCGATTGCGGCGGCTTTCGACGCCGCGCGCCCCGGCGACACGGTGCTGCTGGCAGGCAAAGGCCACGAACACTGCATCATTGTTGGGCGCGAGATGCTGCCCTGGGACGAACGCGAGGTCGCGCGCGAACTGCTCCGTGAGCGATGGACAACGACTGGACATATCTAATGGAAACCTGGCTGCGATTACCCCTCCTACGCGCTCCCCAGAGCTATCACCTCGCGCTGGGAGATGCCCTCCTGCATAGCGCCGCCGAGCGCCCGCCGCTGCTCTCCTGGCAGGTCGCCGAACCCGCCGCGCTAGTGATTGGCGTCAGCCAGAAGCTCAGCGAACTCGATACAGCAGCGATCATAGCCTCCGGGCTGGCAGTCTATCGCCGCGCCGCTGGAGGCTCCGCCGTGCTGGTCGGCCCCCATGCTATGCTCTCGCTCGATGTGGTCCTGCCACCGGGTCATCTGCTGGCTGGGCACGATATTGTCGAGGCATATCGCTGGTTCGGCAAGCTCTGGGCAGAGACCTTGCAGAGCTTGGGATTACCAGCGCGCGCGATTCCGCCAGCCGAGGCCCACGCGCCGCGCACACGCCAGTTTTTCGCGCAGGCCGGGCGGATGGAGCAATTGCTGCGCCAATCGTGCTATGGCGCGGTCTCGCCCTACGAAGTCAGCGTCAACGGCCAGAAGGTCGTGGGACTCGATCAGGTGCGGCGGCGCGCAGGCTTTCTCTTTCAGGGTGGTTTGCTCCTTCGCTGGGACGCTGAGCGCATCGCAGGTCTACTCTCAGCAGCGCCAGAGGAGCGCCCGGCGCTGGCGGCGCGACTGCGCGAGCGCGCTGCTGGGCTGACTGAACTGCTACAGCGCCAGATCGCGCCGGAGGAGATCATCAGGCAATTCGAGGAACGATTACAGCAGCGACACGCCATCGCGTTGCGCCCTATAAGCGTGCCAGCCGAACTCGAGGCGGTCGCGCGCACCTACGAGCAGGACCGCTACGCCCCACTGCTGGTGCGCGAGGCATCTGATGAACATTCGCCTGCTCAGGCATAGGCGCTGCTGATGACCACAACGAGAGGACGCAAGCCCAACCATAACAGTCGTCAAGTTCCTCAGCATCAAGGCAGCGTTTGCGTCTGTGCATAGAGCATGCTACACTACAGCCTGAAAACCCCTGGTGAAGAGAACGGAAGGGAGAAAGAACCACGATCACCAATCCTAATCGCTCGCCAATGCAAAGAGCGCCGAAAGGAAGTGGTGGGCATGAGTAGAGCAGCCTACGATTTTGGGCGCGTGGAGCTTCTGGACGCTGAAGCGATAGGCAAACCGGGACGCCGCCGTTTTCGGCTGATTGCACGTAGCCGAGGCCGCACCGCCGGTCTCTGGATCGAGCGTGAGCAGCTTCAGGCTCTTGCCGATGCCATTGATCAGGTGCTGGCACAAATTGCTGGTGGAGAGGTACTGCGGACGCTGCTCCCCACGCAGGCTCCAGCGGCTCCAGGAGCGCCAGCAGACTTTCCCGATCAAGCTGATGTCGAGTTTCAGGTCGGGGAACTCTCTTTAGGCTATGATGAACAGGAGAACCTGCTGGCGCTCTTGGCTACCCCTCTTGAAGTAGGAGGGGAAGATGAGGAAGGCGAGATGCAGGTACGGCGCAGCAGCGAGCCAGGTTTTGCGGCGCACTTCAGCCGTGACCAGGCAACCACGCTCAGCCAGCATATTCAGGGCATTCTTCTCTCCGGGAGACCTCGCTGCACGCTCTGCGGCGCCCCTCTTGGGCCCGAGCCGCACGCCTGCTCCAAACAAAACGGCCATCACCCCATCGAGTTGGAATAAAGCGCCAGCATACGAAAGGCAGCGTGCCTGGTTCAGGCACGCTGCCTTAGCTGGTGCATTCAGCCGCCGACAACACGCGGGATCATCACAATTTGCTCCGCCTGCGGGTCGAACGACTCAAGACGTTGCGGCGCCTGGCCGGGTTCTACCTTAAAGGCAGTGGCGCCTTTGGCCCGCTCTTGCGCGAATATGCGCTCAGCCTCGCGGATGGCGGCCAGCGCCTCGGGATCACCAACGGCAACTCGTTCTTGATCCCAGGCTACGCGGTCGTCGCCTCGACGGGACATCACTCGTAGCACTCCCACGGCTGATTCCTCCTTTTGCTCTGCGTGACAGGCACTGCTTGCTGGAGATCACCGCCTGTGCGGCGTTCATCCGTTACATTCAACGCTACGCTGTCTCCTACAAGTTTCGGACCTCTGTTGTATTGTATAGCGGTCCCGCTACCCCGTCAAGCAGGATTTGGGCCACGACTTATGAATAAGCCAGACCCTCATCCCTGCTATCAGCCGCATGATCGAGCGCATAGCCCCTATTGTGCCAACCGCTCACCACATTCCGGGCAGAAATGAACGGTTGCCGCCACCTGGGTCGAACACTTGGGGCAGAACAGATCAGGCATCGGCAGCTTCGTGCCGCAATTCTGGCAGAACTTCCCCGGAATCCCCGGCTGATTACAGCTTGGACAAGCGACCTGACTAGGATAGCCCGGCGTGGAAAACCCGGCAATGCTGGCCGCCGACGGCGCCTGCGGCGGTACTTGAGGCGCCCCCTGTGGAGCCGGACGGCCCTGCGGCGACATGACCATATCCGATGTCACCGCAGAAGCCACCGCGCCAGTGTTGAACTTTGGCGCCTGGTAGTT
The DNA here is from genome assembly GCA_046704085.1 of Ktedonobacterales bacterium. GTDB lineage: Bacteria > Chloroflexota > Ktedonobacteria > Ktedonobacterales > DATBGS01 > DATBHW01. The sequence continues at coordinate 8,534 of JBJKSJ010000393.1, forward strand.
CTGCTGAATTTGCTCACGCTGCGCCTCGATATTGAGGCCATGCTCGAAATGCACCGCATCAGACTTCAGATCGGGCGCGCAGTTATTGCACATGTTGATCTGTGGATTCCAGCAGCGGAAGCACACCGTCCGTTTACATTGGCCGCAATAGCGAAAATCCTTCTTAATCTCATCCCAGGCTTTGATAACCGCCTGATCCTTTTCTTTCTCCCATTGGGAGCCAAACATCTGCTCACCCTGCTCCGCCGCCCGCCCCCAGAAGCCGCCAATCAGACCAACGCCCAGGTCCATAATGCGTGTCTTCGTTGCCACCGAAGAGCGCTGGGTGCTGGTCTTGACCGCATAATCGCACTCCGGGCAGCGGAACTCAAATTGAAAGTATCCCTGCCCTTGATCGGAAAGGTCGTCATATATTGGGGGTACAATAAATCGCCCCTGGCCCATAGCTTGGCTCATAGAGATGCTCCTCCCCCTTTTTTCCTGCCAGGAAACCTGCCCTATCCTCATGGGCCTGGCTGGCAGAGACAAGGGAAACTTATCCTTATGAGAGGAGTATACCAGACTCTGTTGCAACAAGCAATAAGACATTTTACCGAGGCAAAAGAGTCCCTTTGAGACTATTCGCCGCCAGCTCGTTTTACCTCTTGACAATTGAGCCTACGTGTGGTATTCTTGAGGCGTTGACTTCATCGGTCTCTTTGGAGACCCCGATACCCCAATTTGCGGGAGTAGCTCAGGGGTAGAGCGTCTCCTTGCCAAGGAGAAGGTCGCGGGTTCAAATCCCGTCTCCCGCTCCATTGTTCTGCCCGGCGACGTCGCCAAGTGGTAAGGCAGGGGTCTGCAAAACCCCCACCGGCGGTTCGAATCCGCCCGTCGCCTCCAGCCTTTCCAATCCCCCTTCGATGCGTCGCCCTGGAAGCCAGGGAGCTACGGGCGTGCTGACCAGGAATGGTCTCCGCAGGCAGGCGCGTCGGCCCTCGCTCAGTGATAACTACGCTCGCCCGCGCGCACCGGCACCGGCAGTGTATTTTCTGCCGGGGGCAAGACACAACTATACTGTTCGCTGTAGGAACACCAGGGGCTATACGCCAGGTTAAAATCAATCGTCACCCGGTCCAGCCCCGCGCTGTCCTCCTCGACTTCAAGGTAGCGCCCGGCGCCATAGGACTCCTGGCCGGTTGTGGCATCGCGGAAAGGCAGAAAGAGTTCGCGGTCGTCGTCGGTGTGATCCTCATGCGCATCAACCGATTTGTAGACTGTCAGCCGACAGGGCCGCCCACCGAGCGTAAAGCGCGCCTCGCCATAGCGATAGTGCTGAGTGATGCGTCCGGTCGTTGTACCCAGTTGGACGATCTCCGCAGTGGGGAAACGGACCAATTCGGCATCAACGCGATAGGCCGGGTCAGGCTCAAAATAGCGCAGCCCCTGAAACTGCTTGCGCTCGTGCGCCGGAATCGGCGCTTCCGGCGACGTGGCAAAAAACTGATCCTTCTGGTGGCGAAACTGCTTGATCTCCCAGCTATACTCATCCTGTGACCTGTCCATCTTCTCATAACCTCCAGTCATATAACAACACAGCGCGCCATATCCTCTTCAGAGCATACCAGAAAGCGGCAACCGCGAGCGGACGAGTACCTGGAAAATGTGATACCATAATTGATGGCACGAGTGAGCAAATGGCGGACAGGGGAAGCGCCCATTGACCGCCTGCGAGATCCTGTGTGTGGAGGAAGACCTTTTGAGCGATCCCCTACTTGATAGACTGGCAACCCTGGAAGCCCGTTACGACGAACTGAATAATCTGATGGTCCAGCCCGATGTGATCGCGGACCTGAACCTGCTGGCCGACTATGGACGCGAACACGCCTCTCTGGAATCTATCGTTGCAAAGTACCAGGATTTGAAAGAGACCAGGCGCCAGCAGCATGATACAGAAGAAATGCTCGGCAACGGGCTAGATGACGACTTGCGCGCCCTGGCCCGCGAAGAGCTTGATCGACTGCGCCGCCAGGAAGAGCGACTCCTGGAAGAACTCAAGGTGGCGCTGCGCCCCAGGGATGTTATGGACGAGCGCAACGTGATCGTCACCATCCAGGCTGGCGCAGGCGGAGACGAGGCCGGGCTGTTTGCCGCCGACCTCTTCCGCATGTATAGCCGCTACGCAGAAAATAAACGCTGGAACCTGGAAGTACTCGATGCTAATGAAAGTGGCATCGGCGGCTTCAAAGAGATTGTCTTTGAGGTGCGGGGCAAAGGAGCGTATTCACGCCTGAAGTACGAGGGCGGCACACATCGCGTCCAGCGCGTGCCTGTCACTGAATCCAGCGGGCGCATCCATACCTCAACCGCGAAGGTCATCGTCCTGCCGGAAGCGGAAGATGTTGAGGTGGAGATTAAACCGGAAGACATCCGCATTGATGTCTATCGCTCCACCGGGCACGGCGGCCAGAGCGTGAACACCACCGACTCGGCAGTGCGCATCACCCACTTTCCCAGCGGACTGGTCGTGACCTGCCAGGACGAAAAATCGCAATTGAAGAATAAGAACAAGGCGATGTCCGTCCTGCGCGCGCGGCTGTGGGACTTGGAGCAGCAAAAGCGCGCCGCCGAGCTTGGCGCGGCCCGACGCTCGCAGGTGCAGACTGGCGACCGCAGTGAGAAGATTCGCACCTACAACTTCCCACAGGACCGTGTGACCGACCATCGGATCAATCTCAGTCTGCACAATCTGCCGCGTATCCTTGATGGCGAGCTTGATCCGATCATTAACGCGCTCAGCGAAAGCGATGATGAGGACAGGATGGCGTCATAAGGCAAAAGAGCGCAGGGCAAAAAGGAGAGCAGGCTGGCTCGTTCCAGACCGAAGCCAACGGAACAGGCTATGAGGACCAGTGCGTGAGAACAGACACCTGGCGGCGGCCAGAGACTTATACTCGACGGCTACACGAAGGACACTTCGCAGAGGTGCGTCAGCTTCTGGCGCTAGACCCAGGCTACACCGCCTTCATTGCGAGCAACCTTGAGCGTTTTGGCCTCGCTGATCCCTTCATCCACTTCTGGGGCACGTTTCAAGGTGATCGCCTGGTCACAGTCCTGATGATGGTTGGGCAGCGCGCCGGACTCTACACCACCGATGCAAGCACCTTGCGCCCCAGTATGGACATCGCGCTCCGTCAACGGCTGAACTTCATCATGGGGCCACGCCAGGTGATTCGGAGCGCGCTTCAGAGCCTCTGGCAGCTCCATATTGCCCGCAGCGAGGCGCACTTTTTCGCACAACTCGACGGCGAGCGTTTTCAGCCACATCTGGCAAAGCCAGGGTCGCCAGAAGCCACCCTCCGCCGGGCAACGCCCGACGACATCCCCGCGCTGACCACTCTGTATACTGGCGCCGCAGGCTTCGAGCATGCACCTGTCGATCAGGTGCGCCAGGCGATGATTGAGCGGGTCTATGCGCTGCGTACCTATGTCGCCGAGGTCAAAGGGCATCTCGTCGCCGGAGCCTCTACCAGCGCAGAAAGTTATGATGCTGCGATGATCGGGGGCGTCTGGACACTCCCCCACGAGCGTGATCATGGCTACAGCACGGCAGTAGTTGCCGCGCTCAGCGCCGAGTTATTAGCCGAAGGGCGCCGTCCCTATCTCTTCTACCTGGAGGATAACGCCCCCGCCTCGCGTGTCTATAAGAAGATCGGCTTCCAGGACATCGGCCACTGGACTGTTGTCTATTTTGATCGCTCGCGCCCCTGAGCGCGAGCGTTCCTCCAGCCATACGCCACTGTCTGCGTGGCTACCAAGAACTCGTGAAGGCGACCATCCACCTATGAATCAGAAACTCGAAGCGCCACAGGCGATCCGCACCATCTTCTTCGACGCTGGTTACACCCTCCTGCGCGCGTTCCCCTCTGTCATCGAAGTCTGCTGGGACGTGTGCCAGCAGCATGGATTACATCTGGATACGAAGCTCCTTGCTGAACAACTTCCAGAGGCCGAAGCCTATTTTCTGGAGAGCATCAAGGCGAATCGTCGCACCTGGGCCAGCGAACAAGATATTCGCTTCATCTGGACCGGCTACTATTCGACGCTGCTGCGTCCGTTTATCGCCGAAGAGAGCGTTGCGCTGCTCGCAGCATGCGTGCAAGAGATCATCGATGAATTTGGACAGCATACCCGCTGGGAACTCTTCCCCGATGCGCTCCCAACCCTTCAGGCGCTCCAGGGCAAGGGATTCACGCTGGGCATCATCTCGGATTGGGGCGTCAATCTGGCCCCAATCATCGCTGGCCTCGATCTGCCACGCTATTTTGATTGTGTGGTTATCTCAGCCGTCACGCGCTACGCCAAGCCAGACCCAGGGCTGTATGACCTGGCGCTCCAACGCGCCGGAGCCATTGCCGATTACGCCATTCACATCGGCGACTCGTACATCCATGACGTGCTAGGCGCGCGCTCAGTGGGCATCACGCCCATCCTGATTGATCGCGCTGGTACAGTGCGGGAAGAAGATGTGGATTGTATGATCATCCGTGATCTGCGCGAGCTGCTGAACCTGCTCGAAGTCCCACTCGCGCCAGCGCCAACCGCCGCGCCGCGCGAGCAACAGGCGTAGGCGAGCGCCTGTTCGGGACGGCTGCGTTTGACGCGCCCCACAGGCCAGAGTATACTTGAGCAGGTGTTATAACAGCCCGATCAACAGAGAACGTAACTTCTTCTCCTGGCGTTTCGGCGACTGCTCTGCCATGCCAGGAAAGCTCGACTAGATAGCGAGGTTCTATTGAGTACGCCGACCGATCAGCAAACCACAAAGGAGAGGAAGCCGGTGCCCAAACAGAGCCAGGCGACGCCTAAAGGCCAGTCAACACCGAAGAACGCGCCTGCCGCGCCCAAACCCAAAGATGCTGCCCAGCGCCCGGCGCAGGCTTCGGGAAAACCCGCCCAATCGCCAGCGAAAGCAGCTAGCCAACCAGTCACAAAAGAGCGCGCAGCCTCAGCGCCGAAGGCCGCTGCACCAGCGGCGCCTAAAACCAGTGCGCCAGCGCCCAAAGCCGCCACGCCGCCAGCGCCGAAGCCGCGTGACCCATCGGTTATCCGCCGTGATGAGCGCCGTCTGGAGCGACGCCTGGAGATTCAGACGCGCCAGCAAGAGCGCCGCCTGGAACTGCGCCAGGCGAGACGCCAGAAGATCCTGATCCGCTACGACCTCATCATCGCGCCGATCCTGCTGATTGGCCTGGTCGCCTTCTTTAGCCTCACCAACCATCCGATTGACGCGCTGATCTCCGGCCTGATCGTAGTGTTTGCAGGGTTCACCCTGTTAGCCTACGCCACCGTGATGCCAACCACCAGAACCAGACGCACAGCGCGATCCAGATCAGCAGAATTGCCAGAATTGACGGGTAGTACAACTAGCGAAAGCACCGCTCCTGATGAAGCATCTCCCCCGGAAGAGTCAAAGGACTATCCGGCAGCCAACGAGCCGAGCGAGCAAACCGAGATCCAGTAGCACAAGTCCATCAGATCACCAGCATAAAACCAGGCGGTCCCCGAACAATTCGAGGACCGCCTGGTCTGTTAGAAGCCTCCTAAGAGCCGGTCTTAGCCTCGGACGCGCTTCGCCCGACGCGCTTTCGTATCGGCCCCGATCAGATCACGGGCCACCTCTTTGATGTGCCCAGAGGACAACCCGTAGAGTTCACGCAGAATGGCGGGCGCTCCATGCTCCACAAAGCGATCTGGCAGGCCAATCATGCGCACCGGAATGGCGCGCAGGTCTTGGCGGTTCAGCAGTTCAAGGACCGCGCTGCCAAACCCTCCGGCGAGCATATGATCCTCAACCGTAATCACCCGGCCACAAGTCTGCGCCAGCCGCAGAATCAAAGCTTCATCCAGCGGCTTGGCCCAGCGCGCATTGACCACCGCCAGGCGTATCCCCGCTTCGGCCAGTTCCGCTGCGGCCTGCACTGCTGGCTGCACCATAGCGCCATACGCCAGCACAACCGCATCGCAGAGGTCAACCTCTTCTTCCGGCGTCAGCAACTCGGCCTTGCCCACTTCCAGCTTGCGCAACTCCGCATCCAGCGGCACGCCCAACGCTTTGCCACGTGGGTAGCGCAGCGCCACTGGCCCATCGAGATAGAGCGCGGTATAGAGCATATGGCGCAGCTCATTCTCATCCTTGGGCGCCATCAGCTTCATATTGGGCAAGGGCCGTAGATAGCCAATGTCAAAGACGCCATGCTGCGTCTGCCCATCCTCGCCCACAATCCCGGCGCGGTCCAGGCAGAAGGTAACATGCAGGTTCTGGACACAGACATCGTGAACAACCTGATCGTAGGCACGCTGGAGGAAGGTCGAGTAGATCGCCGCAACAGGGCGCATCCCGCTAACCGCCAGCCCGGCGGCAAACGTCACCGCGTGCTGTTCAGCAATGCCGACATCGAAATAGCGATCAGGGAAACGCTCGCGCAGCTTCTTAAGGCCGGTGCCATCGGCCATCGCCGCCGTAATACCCACCACCTGCGGGTCTTTCTCGGCCAGTTCGACCAGGGTCTTGGCAAAGACATCAGTGTAAGCAGGCGGATCGGCAGGGTTCTTCTTGATCGTCCCCGTTTTGAAGTCATAGGCGCCCGGCCCATGCCATTTGGTCGAGTCGGCCTCAGAATGTTCCCAGCCTCTCCCTTTCTGCGTCACTACCTGAATCATGATCGGCCCCTCAAGCTCCTTGGCCCGCCGAAAGACTTCCACCATGAGCGGAATATCGTGCCCGTCAAAGGGGCCAAGGAAGGTCAGGCCAAGCTCGGCGAAGATGACACCCGTCTTGCTAGGCAGCCAGAACTCTTTCATACTGCGGTCGGCGCGCCCGGCCATCTCTACCGCCAGATCGCCCACCACTGGCAGGTTTGCCAGCGATTGCTTGGCCGCCCCGCGCAGCTTGCGATAGCGCGGGTCGGCGCGCAGCTTGCCCAGATATTTGTGGATCGCTCCCACATTTTCCGAGATCGATTTATCATTATCGTTCAGGACAAAAATGATATTCTTCTTGAGGAACCCGGCATTATTGATGGCTTCCAGCGCCATACCGCCTGTCAGCGCGCCATCACCGATCACGGCGACGACCTTAAAATCCTCGCCGCGCAGGTCGCGCCCGACGGCCACACCCAGCGCCGCCGAGAGCGACGTGCTGGCATGGCTGGCGCCAAAGACATCATAGATGCTCTCATCCCGCCGCAGATAGCCCGACAGACCCTCGAACTGGCGAATCGTATGGAAGCGATCCCGGCGGCCCGTCACCAGCTTATGCACATACGCTTGGTGCCCAATATCCCAGATCAGTTGATCGTGGGGTGTATTAAAAGCGATATGGAGCGCCAGGGTCAATTCGACTGCCCCCAGGTTCGGCGCCAGGTGGCCGCCGCGCACCGAGATGGTCTCAATGATCTCGCGCCGAATCTCCGCCGCCAGTTGCTCCAACTGTGGACCTGTCAGTTTGCGCAACTGCGCTGGCTCATCAATCGTGTCGAGGATTCGTTTTACCGGAGATAGCTCTTCCAAAATAGCGCTCCTTTGGAAAATTCCGAAGAATTCGGATAGATGACTGGTTGGTTGGCTTGCGGCATCCCAGTAATGCCCTAATTATAGGACGACGTATCACACACAACAAGCACCTGAGACTATTCTGCTGATGCCACGCTCCAGGGAGAAGTTCCTGCCTGGAGGTGCTTCAGTTGGGCGTTCCCACTTTGCATATTGCCCGCCACGACGGCGCCCATTACGGTAGAAGGCCATAGTGCGCCCGCAGAAAAAGGTCAAGCCGTTCATAGACCTCGCGCAGCGGCAGTTCAGCCACATCGGCCAGTTGGCGGCAATCGTCATATTCCGGCGCCACATTCACTACACGCCCTTCCAGCAGTTTCAGCTTCACGCGCACCCCTCCCAGCGGCGTCTCGACAGCCTCCTGGCGTCGCTCAGCCTTCAGCCGCCGCCACCGGCTCACCCGCACACCCAACGTCGTTGTCTCGCGCAAAAGCAGCAGCGATAGCTGATCGGTCATATCAAGCGGAGCGATCACACTCACCTGCGTGGCCGGGCGATTCTTCTTCATCTGCATCGGCGTATAGGTCACATCAAGCGCCCCGGCCACAAAGAGCCGCTCCATCAATCCACCCAAAATCTCGCCGCTCAGATTATCCAGGTTCGTCTCCAGCACCGCAACCTCATCGCTCTCCATCCCCATCGTCTGCACAGGCTCGCCCAGGCAGAGTCGCAGGCAATTTGCCCAGGGCAACTGCTTGCGGCCAAAGCCATAGCCCACTTTGTGAATGACCAGAGCAGGCATCTCAAAGCGCGCGTGCGTCGCCAGAATGGCCGCAGCTGTCGGCGTCACGAGTTCGCCCTCTGCCGCGCGCGGCGTCCAGGGCGCGGCGACACGCCGCAAGAGTTCCAACGTCGCGGGCGCGGGGACGGGCAAGAGGCCATGCGCCGTCTGGACCTGCCCGGTTGTCAGCGGCAGCGGCGAGCAATAGATGCGCTCAATGCCAAGCTCATGCAGCCCGATGACTGCGCCGACAATATCGACCAGCGCGTCAACCGCACCAACTTCGTGGAAATGGATGGCTTCTATGGAGACGCCATGCACCTGCGCCTCCGCCTCGGCCAGCGCCCGAAAGACACTCAGCGCGCCCTGCTGAATAGCCTGTGGCAGATCGCTGGATGTAATGATCTGCTCAACCTCGGCCAGATGGCGCTCCGGCTGCGGCGTCTCCGTGACCATTACCGAAAAATGCTTCCCCTGAATGCCCTTATCGGCGTAGGGTTCCAATTGCAGCCGATAGCCGCTGAGATGCAGCCCCGCCAACGTTTCCTGCAAGCGAACAAAAGACAGCCCGGCATCCAGCAGCGCCCCCAGGAACATATCGCCGCTCATGCCCGAAAAACAATCCAGATAAGCCAGAGTCATTCCATCGCTCGTTTCTCTTCCAGCAGGCGCTTAGCACTCAGCCTCCACTATCCTGCCAGCCGCGCACCACCGCATCGGCCACGCGGGCCACTCGCGCCATTGCGCGCACATCATGTACCCGCACCATATCCGCGCCCTGGGCGATGCCCAGCGTCACCGTCGCCGCCGTTGCCTCCAGGCGCTCATCAGTTGGCAAGCCACCCAATACGCGCCCAAGCGTGCCCTTGCGCGAGGTTCCGATCAAGATGGGCCTCCCCAGCGCCCGCAGTTCCCCCAACCGCCGCAGCAGTTCCAGATTCTCCTGTACAGTCAGTCCAAAGCCAATACCAGGGTCAATAATCAGCATCTCCCAGCGGATGCCCGCCTGCAAACCAAGCTCCAGGCTGCGCGCCAGCGCGCGCACGGTATCACCCAAAGGGTCGTGACGATCCAGCCCGCGCAGATTGCTCATCACCACCACCGGCACCGCGTGGCTGGCGACCACCGCAGCCATCTCCAGGTCCGCATGCAGCCCAGAGACATCATTCACCAGACCCGCGCCTGCCTTCAACGCCTGGCGGGCCACCTCGGATTTCGTCGTATCGATAGAGATTGGCATATCAGGCAGCGCCGCTACGATTGCTCGCACGACCGGCAGCACGCGGCGCAGCTCCTCCTCCAACGGAACCGGCGCGGCGCCAGGGCGGGTAGACTCGCCGCCCACGTCGATGACATCGGCGCCATCAGCAACCATTGCGCTGGACTGCTGCACCGCTGCGACCACAAGCGCCTCTTCAGACAAGTTCGCACTCAACAGTCCGTCGCCGGAGAACGAATCTGGCGTTATATTCAGAACGCCCATGAGATACGTTTTGCTTCCCCAATTCAACCTGAAGCGCCCCCAGCGGGTTTCTGGCAGTGAGAGACCCATAGATGACTGCATCCTTCTGTCGTAGCAGCGACCCTCCCATTATAGCACCCGGCTTTTGAGAAGCTGGATAGGCGCGCTACAGGTCGCCAGAGCGGGCAACATCAGCGCAGCCCTGGAAGCTCTTGACAGAAAGGCGATCATACGACGATAATCTCATCTGGTCTGGCTTCCGCCTCGCTTTTTGTTGGATACCTGATCTAGAGGAGAAGCACACAACATGCCAACAACGTTACCGCTCATCGAACCTATCCAACTGAGCAACAAGCTCTTTAACATGGATGGAATCTCTGAAGACACCATGACTGAGCATCAGACCATGTATGAACGCTTCGTCACGCGCTACAACGACATTGTGACTGTTCTTGGTCAGGTGCATCGGGCAGTGGAGCATGCCAGTTCCACCTACAGCCCGCTGCGCGTCCTCAAGGTGGAACTGACCTATGCGTTGGGCGGCGTGCGCAACCACGAGTTGTATTTCCAGCAGCTTGGGGGCGAGGGCGGCAAACCTGGCGGCGAGCTTGCCAAACAGATCGATCAGTGGTTTGGCTCGTTCGATGAATGGGTAGCCGATCTGACCTATACGGCCATCTCATCGCGTGGCTGGACCTGGCTGGCCTGGGACCGCGACGGCCAGTATCTCTTTAATTATGCGGGCGACTCGCATAATTCGTTCCCCGTCTGGAACGCCGCGCCACTGATCGCGCTTGATGTCTTCGAGCATGCCTACTATCTGGACTTCAAGCAAGACCGCCAGACGTATATCAAAGCGTTTTTAGAGAATCTGGACTGGAAGGTCGTCGAAGAGCGCTTTGCCGCCGCCACACGCTAAGCAGGCGCCTGATCGCAAAGAAATGAAGAGCCAGGGCAGAGGCACATCCGCAGCAGGAATAAACCCTCTGGCCTGGCACTTTTTACCCAGCGCCTACTCCCGCACCATCTCCCCTGTGCCCTCAATCGCCGGGTCGTGCTGATATTCTGGGTACTCGATGTCCCAGATCATGCCTGCCTCGATGCGCGCCTCCCAGCGTTTGAGCGCGTCGCGCAGCACCTTGCGCTGAAGCTCCGGCTGAAACTCGCGGCCCAGGCAATCACCCAGCATAAAGCCGACGGGATGAATCGCGCGCGGCGGCCCCATCTGCCGCGACGCTTCCGGTACAAGTGTGATCAAGACTGTTGGAATAGCGAGCATCTCTAGCTCGCGGGCAATCGAGACGACCGTCCGATGGCAGAGAGGTCAGCCAGCCGTAAGCAAGACGGCATCGGCATTGGATCGCTCGATCAGTCGGGCCATCTCCGGCGCGGCACGCTCGTAGAGGTCTTTGAGCAACTGGCTATAGCCCATAAAGCCCAGATGCCGGTTGCTCACCCCTTTAATGATGCCCTCCGCCGCCAGTTCGCGCAGCCGGTCAATCGGAAAGACGCAGTTGATGTCCTGGTCAGCATGCCGATGATCGTAATGCTCGTGCGTCACCATAAGTTGGCTGCTCTCAACGTCCCCAGGTATCTCGCGCCAGGTATTATCACCCTCAAGGGTATAGGGTTCCTGGCCGCGCAGGTGAACGCCCGCCGTGCTGACCAGCGCAAAAGTGCTTTCGCGCAGCTCCAGCCTGCGGGGCGTATAGGGGATACAGCGACGCGACATTGCCATAGGACACCACCTGAAAACGCAGAGCGGCCAGAAAAGCTGTCCGCTCTGAGTCGTGTATGCTGCGCTTAGAGCTTGCGCAGCACCTCAAAGAGTTCCTCGTTGTCTGGCGCCTCGCCGATAGGGCGATGTACATGAACCCAGCGAATCTTCCCCTCTTTGTCAATCACAAAAAGCGCCCGCTCGGCCATACCTAACTCGTGCATGACGCCATATTTCTGGGCGACCGCCGCGTGCGGATAAAAATCCGAGAGCAGCGGGAAGGTCATCTGATACTGCTTTGCCCAGGCATTCAGCGCGTGGCGCGCGTCGGTGCTGACGCCAATCACCTGGGTATCATAGCTGTTGAAGCGATCTAGCTCCGCCTCATACGAGGGCATCTGCGCCGAGCAGGTGCCGCTGAAGGCAAACGGGAAAAACGCCAGCACGACATTCTTTTTGCCGCGATATTCACTCAGCGTCACTTTCTCGCCTGTGGCGCTCGTCAGCGTAAAATCGGGGGCCAGATCGCCCACCTTCAGCGTTGAAGTCTCGGCAAGATTCTGGGCACTCATCACTACCTCCGTACAAGCCGCATCCCATCGCGGGACGCCAGCCGATTCTGCATGCTCAGGAATTATCATCATTTCCCGCCAGAGAGCGCACGGCGCCAGCCGCGTCTCTTCTGGGCCAATCCTTCAATTATTGTAGCATTGCTCGATCAACAATGTCAAAGAACCTCTGCCATGCTTCGTTCGCCGCTCATCAGGCTATATTCATTGACACTGCCGGTTCTTTGCGCTAGGCTGAACGTGGCGTTTCGCGCCAGCGGCGCGTCTCTACCTCTTGCAGATGCAGCTTGCAGAAACATGCCGTTGCAGCGCCATGCAGCCAACAATATCAGGAGACCGAGGGGAGCCGTGCAGCTTTTTCAGCATCTCAGCAGAGGCCAGGAGGGTGGACAGACGCGCACCTTGATGCTCCTTCTGTGTGGCGCAGGCTCGCTGGGCATCTTCTTTCTGCTCACCCTCAGCTACCCATTGGAACAGGATGTCCTGTATCCCCTGGCTGATATTGGCTCGCTCAGTCACTACGCGCCCTCGGTAGCCACGCTTTTTGGCCTTTCGATGGCGCTGCTGGTCGCATTTTACCTGTGCGCCTATTGGGTGATACGCCGCGCAGTGAACACTGCCGCGGGTCTTTCTGAGCGCGCCGCGCAGATCATCGTGATCTTCCCCATCCTGGCGATGCTGATGCTCGCCCATCTCTTTCCAATTACCTCACTGGACAGCATCAACCAGGCTATTCAGGTGCGCGTGCTGACCGCCCATCACGCCAACCCACTCCTGGTTCCAGCCTCCAACTTCTCCAGCGACCCGTTCTCGACCTACGACGACGCCCAGAACCTGCCCGCGCCCTATGGCCCACTCTGGATCGTCCTCAGCGCCGGTCCTGCCCTGCTGGCGGGCAGCAACCTGCTGGCGCTAACGCTGCTGGAAAAGATGATGCCCATCCTCTTTGCGCTGGGCTGCTTGCGACTCGTCTGGCTGATCGCCTCCAGGATCACGCCACACCGCCGCTGGCAGGCGCTGCTGCTGGTCGGATGGAATCCACTCCTGCTGCTGGAGACGGCAGGCAACGGCCACAACGACAGCATCCTGCTCTTCTTTGTGCTGCTCGCGTTCTACCTGCTTATCGCCGGTCCGCGCTGGCTCAGCCTCCCCACGCTCGCCCTGGCAGCGCTGGTCAATAGCCTCGCGCTCATCTTCCTGCCGCTGCTGGCCGTTGCCCTCTGGCGCGTCACGCCGCGCCAGCACCGGGGAGTCACGCTGCTCAGCAGCGGTGCGCTTGCCCTGGCCCTGCTGATCGCTGCGTTGCTCCCATTTGGAGGCACGCAGGCACTGGGCAGCCTCATGCAGCCCTTTGACCAGTACGATGCCTCGCTGGCAACGATCCTGTATGGCTTCTTGCAGCCTTTCTATACCGAGCCGCTGGCCGACATGACCGTCAAAACGCTGGCGGCTGTGTGCTTTGGAGCCTGGTATCTCGTCACGCTCTATCGCCTGGCGCGACGGGCAACGTTCCAGTCCGCCGCCGACAAGAGCATCGCTTCTACCACGCTCTTTACCGCCGGGTACGAGGTCGCCTTCTGGTTCTTTGTGCTGGCGGCTCTCGATTTTCACTCCTGGATGATCCTCTGGCTCGTCCCTTTCGCCGCCCTGGAAGCGCGCATCATCCCCTGGGCACGCACCACCTTGATGGCAACCTGCGGATTGCTCGCGCCCATTATCCTGATCTTCATCGGCAATGGGGCGGTCGTGAGCGGCACGCTAGACCCGTTCACTGTGCAAATCCTCGTCGTCCTGCTGCTCTTTGCGCCGGTCCTGCTGATGCGCTCGTGGGAAACCATTTACCAGCGCAGACGCTTACTGGTAGAGCTGGCGGCCAAAGAGGCTGAACTGGCGCAGCTTCAGCGCCAGTTGTATCAAACCAGCAGCAGCGACAGCACCCGCGCACAGGAAAAGCCTCGCCTGAATTGAGCAGGAGAGACTGGGAAAATTGACGATACCGACACAACGCGCATATACTGCATCGGCAGTCTCTCAACGCAGAGAGACGCCAGGTGAAACAAACCACCCCCAACGGTAGCTCCAATGTAGCGGCTATCCCTGGATTGCAACAAGATATGCGACATCCGCCACGAGCGTTGCTCATGCAGAAAGGAGGGGCTGGCCGCCCAGGCTCAGCACACATCTGAGCCATAGGTGCATGCGGGCTATTGTTCTCGCCCAGCTTTGTTCCGGCCAGCCGACCCAGATGACCCAAACAACCAACGATCAGGAATTCAACCTGCGCATTCCTGGCCCCACGCCTGTGCCCACCACTGTGCTTCAAGCGATGGCCCGCCCGATGATCGATCATCGCGGCCCAGAGTTCGCCGCCATCCTCACCCGTGTCACGGATCATCTCAAATATTTTTTCCAGACCACTGCTGATATTTTGTGCTTCCCCGCCGCCGGCACTGGCGCGATGGAGGCCACCGTCGTCAATCTCTTCTCGCCTGGCGATGCCGTCGCCGCCATCACCATCGGCGCGTTTGGCAATCGCTTCGCCAAAATTGCCGAAACCTTTGGCCTCAACGTAACACGCATCGAGTTCCCCTTGGGCCAGGCCGCCAATGCCCAGGCGGTCATGGAGCGCCTGGCAGGGATCAGCAACCTGCGCGGCGTCCTGATGACCCACAACGAAACCTCCACAGGCGTCACCAACGATGTCAAGGCGCTAGCCGGAGCCATCCGCGCGCAGTATCCCGACATCCTCATCGCGGTGGATGCCGTCAGTTCGCTCAGTTGCGTAGACCTGCGCATGGACGAGTGGAACCTGGATGTCGTCTTCACCGGCTCGCAAAAAGGCTGGATGGTCCCACCAGGGCTGGCAATGATTGGCGTCAACACGCGCGCGTGGAAAGCTACCCAGCAGTCGCGCCTGCCGCGCATGTATTGGGACTTTGCCTGGGCCAAACGCAGCCTGGAGAAAGGCCAGACGCCCTATACGCCGCCTGTAGCGCTCTTCTATGGCCTCGACGCCGCGCTAGAGATGATGCGCGCCGAGGGCCGCGAAGCCATCTTTGCCCGCCATCAGGCCATCGGCAAGTATACGCGCACCCGCGCGCGCCAGCTTGGCCTGGAACTGCTGGCCGACCCAGTCTTCGCCTCCAACACTGTCACGGCGATCAAAGCTCCGACGGGCATCGAGGTCAAGGCGCTGCGCAAAGCGTTGCGTGAGCAGGATCGCGTGATCATTGCAGGCGGCCAGGAGCAGTTGGAGGGCAAGATCGTGCGCATCGGGCACCTGGGCTACGTCCACCAGCCCGACATCAGCGCCACAATGGATGCGCTGGAGCGCCAACTGATCGCGTTGGGTTATCAGGTTCCTGCATCGGCCAGGCAGTGATAGCAGGGGACATTATCGTATGAATCAAGCAGAACAAACAACACCGCGCGTGCTGGTCGCCGACCGCATCGCGCGCGAGGGCGTGGACTATCTGCGCGAGCAGCAGATGCAGGTCGATGAACGCATCGGCCTGACACCGGAGCAACTGATCGCCATTCTGGGCGATTACACCGCCCTGATCGTGCGCAGCGAAACCAAAGTCACTGCCCCCATCATTGCCGCTGGAGCGCAACTGCGCGTCATTGCGCGGGCTGGCGTAGGCGTCGATAACATCGATCTGGACGCGGCCACGCGCGCGGGCATCCTGGTCGTCAATTCGCCGACGGGCAATATCGTGGCCGCCGCCGAGCATGCCATCGCCATGTTGCTCTCGATGGTCCGTCACATTCCAACGGCTAACGCATCCTTAAAAGCGGGCCGCTGGGAGCGCAGCCGCTACCTGGGCGTGGAGATTCGCCACAAGACGCTGGGTATCATCGGCCTGGGCAAAGTCGGCGCGGAGGTCGCCCGCCGCGCCAAGGGGCTGGAGATGCGCATCATCGCCACCGACCCCTTCGCCTCGCCCGATCTGGCGCGCTCATTGGGCGTGGAACTCCTCTCGATGGATGAACTACTGGCTCAGTCCGACTTCGTGACCATCCATACCTCGCTCAACGCCTCTACCAGAGGCTTGATCGGCGAGCGTGAACTGGCACTGATGAAGCCACAGGCGCGCGTCGTCAACTGCGCGCGCGGCGGCATCATCGATGAGGCCGCGCTGCTCAAGGCGCTCAAAGAAGACCGGCTGGCGGGCGCGGCGCTGGATGTCTTCAGCAGCGAACCGCCAGGCAATGATGCGGTGCTGGTGGAACTGCTGGCGCACCCGCGCGTCATTGTCACGCCGCATCTGGGCGCGTCCACCGAAGAGGCGCAGGTAATGGTTGCCCAGGATGTTGCCGAGCAGGTCGTCGCCGTCCTCAACGGCGGCCCGGCGCGCGGCGCCGTCAACGCCCCGCTGATCCTGCCCGAAACGCTCCAGGCGCTCCAACCCTACATGGTGCTGGTCGAGAAAATGGGGCGGCTCTACACGCAGCTTCACCCCGGCCCGCTGCATCAGGTAGAACTGGCGTGCAGTGGCGAGATCGCGGCAATGGACCTGCGTCCTCTCAAAGTGGCGCTCATCAAAGGCTTGCTGGAGTCGATCTCCGACGCGCACGTCAATCTGGTCAACGCGCCGATGATTGCCAAACAGTGGGGATTGGAAGTGACCGAGCGCGCCAGCACGGCTCCCGAACACTACGCCAATCTGGTAACGCTGCGTGTGCAAGATGGCAAGGAGCATACCCTGGCCGGAACCGTCACATGGGGCGAAGCGCGCATCGTCCGCGTAGACCGCTACGCGACTGATTTCGTCCCCTATGGCTACATCCTCGTCTGCCACAACCTGGACCGTCCGGGGATGATTGGCCGGGTGGGAACCATTCTGGGCAACGCTGGCGTCAATATCCGCGATATGGACGTCGGACCACAGGGAACCGAACGCGACGCCCGGCGCCCACGCGGCCAGGCGCTGATGGTACTGTCAGTGGATGACGATGTCCCAAATTGGGCGCTCGATCAAATCCGCGCGACCCAGGACATCTCCGATCTGACGCTGGTCAAGCTGTAGACCCGACGCGCCAGGCTTACAGCTTACTGCTGCGGATGCGCCGACCCAACCACCAGGAAATTGCCAGCATCGGCGGCACAAGCAACCCCAGCGTGAAGAGCAGCGCCTGATGCTGGGTCAGATGCAGATGGGACCAGACGGCTTGCAATGGGAACCAGCAGATAGCAATAACCAGAGGATACGCCAACAAGCAGGCAAGGATGCCTTGCCCTAAATTGCGCAGTTCTTCAACGATGCTATTAAGCAAGGGGCGACGGTACACAAACGTAGGAGCAACAGGCAGCTTGCCCGTTGTGGGTGTAATGGCGGGCCAGTTTCCGGTTGAAACCCGCACGCTCGGAATATCACTCTGCATGCGCAGCATAGCCGCCTCTCTGGCACGACGGCGAGCGGCCTCATCCGTCTGGTCGGCGCCAGGCCGGGACGGAGCCTCGGCTCGCACGGCGTGCTGGCGTCCTGTCGTGCGCGTAGCCAGGTTCTGCTGCGCCTGGGCTGCCAGCGCCTCCTGGCGTATCGCCTCGCGCTGGCGAGCGGCATCATAGGCGCGGCGTTTGGTCGCGTTGCCGACGACGCTATAGGCGAGATTCAGTT
>JBJKSJ010000394.1:0-5010 GCA_046704085.1 Ktedonobacterales bacterium
TAAGGACTGTTGCATCTCGTGTGGCTAAATCAATCCGGTCAATCTGCCCATTGCCCCGATCAGTGGCGATCACAAAGCTGGTGGGCGCCGTTGCCCGGTAGAGCAAATAGCCCGCCCCGGCGCCACCTGCAACGACGACGACCATTGCGCCAGCGACGATCTTGGCTGCCAGGCTGCGCTTCAGCAGCCCGCCGAGTTGTCGCACGCCAAACTTGCCAGCTTTGCGCGCGCCAGTGGCTGCGGGAGCCAGCGTCTCCGCGCCATGATGAAGTGTCTGCGCCGCGCTTGCCAGATGCGGCTGCGGAGGAGCGCCAGCAAAACCAGGATGCTGGACCCCTGGAGGTAGCCCAGGATGCGACAAGCCTGGTTGAATGGGCGTGGCATGCGGCGCCAGCCCCTGCTGCGGCCACCCTGACGCTCCATGCGCTGCTGGAGTGCCCTGCCAGGCCGGAGGAGGAGAAGATGGGCCAGGAGTGTGAGCGAGGCTCCCAGGCGCTGCTGGAGTTCCGGCTAGATGCGACGGCGGTCCCATTCCTGCGGGTAGTTGTGACCCGGCGGGCGCGGAGGGCACGCCAGGGGCGCCTGCCTGCGGCCCGGCAGGCATGGAGGGGACACCAGGGGCGCCTATCTGCGGACCGGCGGGCGCGGAGGGCACGCCGGGCATACCCGGCGGGGCATGGGCCATGTCCCTGGGGATGGCGGCGC
Organism: Ktedonobacterales bacterium; assembly: GCA_046704085.1. Taxonomy (GTDB): domain Bacteria; phylum Chloroflexota; class Ktedonobacteria; order Ktedonobacterales; family DATBGS01; genus DATBHW01. The sequence goes on from JBJKSJ010000394.1 coordinate 706, forward strand.
CTGCCGCGAGTCCGCCAGCGGCTCCTGGCAAACCAGGGTTGAGGATACCCTGCGGTGGCTGCTGGGCGCCTGGCGGCCCACTCGCTGGGAGCGAGGTTCTTGCCAGGCCACAGGTTGGGCAGAAGGGCGCTTCAGCCGGAAAAGGTGTTCCACAACGCTGACAGGGCGTCATCATAGGTGTGCCTCGCTCACTGCAAAAACGCGCGCGCCTCTTGATTGACCCTCTCAAGAGGGAAAAGGTATAATAAAAGCGGGTGATGAAGCTACTCTCAACAACGTGGCTTGAGATGCTTTTTGTACACCTGCTTATCAGCCCCAGCTATTCTATCAAATGATCAGGTCAGCGCACAATGACGTGCGCCTGTGGACAGACCTGGATGTTGGCCCCATCATCCCCGCTGCGTCCAGGTCTAGAGAACGAGGAGGTTGATTTATGGCTGAACGAGAAGCCGTGATTGTTGGCGCGGCGCGTACCCCGATTGGCAAATTTCTGGGCGGGCTGTCCTCGCTCAGCGCGCCTGAACTTGGCGCGATTGCCATCCGCGAGGCGGTCAGACGCGCTGGCGTGCCCGTCGATCAGATAGAAGAAGCGATTATGGGCAATGTCGTCTCGGCGGGTGTCGGTCAGGCGCCGGCACGTCAGGCGGCCATCCGCGCAGACCTGCCCGATGATCTGCCTGCCGTGACGATCAATAAGGTCTGCGGCTCCGGGCTGAAGGCCGTGATGCTGGCCGCGCAGGCCATCCGCGCCGGAGATGAGGAGATCGCCGTCGCGGGCGGCATGGAGAGCATGAGCAACGCGCCCTATCTGTTGCCCGGCGCGCGCACCGGCTATCGATTGAACGACCAGAAAGTCGTGGATGCCGTCGTGCATGATGGCCTCTGGTGCGCCTTTGAAGACATCCACATGGGCAACGAGGCGGAAATCATTGCCGACAAGTTCTGCATCAGTCGCCAGGAGCAAGACGCCTTCGCGCTGGAGAGCCACAAACGCGCCGCAGCGGCCACCGAAGCCGGGCGCTTCCAAGAGGAGATGGTTCCCGTTCAGATTGCCCAGAAGAAGGGCGCCATCACGATTGACCGCGATGAGTCCATTCGCCCCGATACCAGCCTGGAGGCGCTGGCGGCGCTCAAGCCCGCTTTCAAGAAGGACGGCACTGTGACTGCCGGCAACGCGCCGGGCCTGAACGACGGCGGCGCCGCGCTGGTCGTCGCCAGCGCCGAGCGCGCCAACGCGCTGGGCCTGCCGATTCTGGCGCGCATCACCGGCTACGCGCAAGCGGCCATCACGCCGAAGTATATCTTTGCGGCCCCGCCGCGCGCGGTGCATCGCCTGCTGGAGCGCACCGGCCTGAAGATCAGCGACTTCGATCTGGTTGAGGTCAACGAAGCCTTTGCCGCGCAGGTGCTGGCAAATGGGAAAGAGTTGGATTGGGACTGGAGCCGCGTGAATGTCAACGGCGGCGCGGTCGCCCTCGGCCATCCCATCGGAGCCAGCGGCGCGCGCGTGCTGATTACGTTACTCTATGAACTGCGGCGGCGCGGCGGCGGGCGCGGCCTGGCAACGCTCTGCCTGGGCGGCGGCGGCGCCGTCGCCATGTCGATTGAAGTTGACCAATAGCAGGCGCAGCAAGAGAGGAGCGCGGGACCATGCCAAAAGTCAAAGTAAACGACATCGCGATGAACTATGAGCAGCAGGGAACCGGAGAACCCCTGGACCTCATTCCGTATCTGGCGGCTGACAATGCCTGCTACGCCTTTCAGGTTGCCGAGTATGCCAAGCACTTTACCTGCATCTCGGTAGACCCACGCGGGGCTGGAGAAACGGACAAACCCGCTGGCGCTTACTCTACTGAACTTTTTGCCGATGATGTCGCTGGCTTTATGAGCGCGATAGGGGTCGAGAAAGCGCATGTGTCTGGCCTTTCGCTGGGCGCGGCTGCGGGCATATGGCTGGCGGCGAAGTACCCCGCGAAGGTCAAATCACTTTCGCTGCACAGCGCCTGGACCAAAACTGACCCGTTTCTCAAGGTCGTCGTGGAAGGCTGGCAGGTGATGGCGCAGGCATTGGGGAGTGTGCCAGACATGATTATCAAGGGCATCTTTCCCTGGTGCTTCACGCCTGAACTCTATGCCGCCAGACCAGAGTACATCGATGCGCTGGCCGATTTTGTCAGGGGTAGACCTGCTCAGCCGGTCGATGCCTTTATGCGGGCATCTGACGCGGTGATCGCTCACAACGCTGAGTCTCAACTCAGTAAAATCCAAGCGCCGACGTTGATTACCTTCGGCAAATACGATCAGGTCACCTCAATCCGTTTTGCCGACCCGCTGATCTCCAATATCAAGCACGCTGAACTGGTGATCTTCGAGGGGTGCGCTCACGCGCCCATCTATGAAAAGGTGGATGAGTTTAATCAGAAAACCTTAACATTTTTGCAGCAGCACACTGGATGAGCTAACCCCTCCAGTCGCCAGCTACCCTGATCTAAGAGGCCAAAGGAGACATACATGCTGGAACAGAAACCCCGCGAAGCTGCGGCGGAGAAGCAGGGCACGCTCTACGACAAGGGCGAGTTGCAGCATCTGAAGCGCGAAGAAGCGCGTTGGGAGCAGACGACCCTCAAACGCTCGATGGAGCGCATTCCAGAGAGTAAGACCGACTTCACCACCCAATCGGGCATGCCCATTGAGCGCGTCTACACGCCCAACGACACCGCCGGGCTGGACTACAGCCGCGATCTTGGCCAGCCTGGCGAATATCCCTACACGCGCGGCGTGCAGCCGACGATGTATCGCGCCAAGCCCTGGACGATGCGCATGTTCGCCGGGTTCGGCACTGCTGAAGAGACCAACGAGCGCTTCAAATATCTGCTTCAGCAAGGCCAGACGGGCCTGTCCTGCGCCTTCGACATGGCGACGCTCTACGGCTACGATCACGATCACCCGATGGCGATAGGCGAGTTCGGCAAGTGCGGCGTGGCCGTCTCCTCGCTGGCCGATATGGAGATTCTCTTCGCCGATCTGCCGCTGGATGAAATCACCACCTCGATGACCATCAACGGCCCGGCGGCAGTGATCTGGGCGATGTACATCGCCAACGCCGAGAAGCGCGGCATCCCCCGCGCAAAGCTGGGCGGCACGCTCCAGAACGACATCTTGAAAGAATATATCGCCCAGAAAGAGTTCATGTTCCCGCCCGAACCCTCCATGCGTCTGGTGGTCGATACCATCGAGTTTGGCACACGCTATATGCCCAAGTGGAATACCATCAGCATCAGCGGCTATCACATCCGCGAGGCCGGGGCGACGGCGGCGCAGGAGATGGCCTTCACCATTGCCGATGGCCTGGCATATGTCGATGCCACGCTGGAACGAGGACTGAAGATCGACGAGTTTGCGCCGCGCCTCTCGTTCTTCTGGGATGTGCATAACGACTTCTTTGAAGAGATTGCCAAGTTCCGCGCGGCGCGGCGCATGTGGGCGCGGCTGATGCGCGAGCGCTATGGTGCGCAAGACCCGCGCTCGTGGATGCTGCGCTGCCACGCGCAGACGGCGGGCGTCTCGCTCACCGCCCAGCAGCCCGATAACAATGTCGTGCGCGTCGCCGTTCAGGCGCTGGCTGCCGTGCTGGGCGGCACGAATTCGCTGCACACCAATTCGCTGGACGAGGCGCTGGCGCTGCCCACCGAAAGGGCCGCGCTGATCGCTCTGCGCACGCAGCAGGTCATCGCCTCCGAGAGCGGCGTGACCAACACCGTCGATCCACTGGCCGGTTCCTACTTCATCGAGAAGCTGACCGACCAGATGGAAGAGGAAGGCATGGATTATCTGCGGCGCATCGACGAACTCGGCGGCGTGCTGGCTTGCATCCATAACGGCTTCTTCCAGCGCGAGATTGCCGATTCAGCCTACCGCTTCCAGCGCGAGGTGGACGCCAGGGAGCGCGTCATCGTGGGCGTCAACGGCTACGAGATGAACGAAGAGATCAAAGTACCCACGCTCTATGTCGATCCGGCCAAGGAGAAGGTCCATCTGGACCGGCTGAACCGCGTGCGCCGCGAACGTGACCAGACGCGCACCCAAACGTCGCTGGACGCCCTGCGCCAGGCGGCCCAGGGGACTGAGAACCTGATGCCGTATCTGCTCGATTGCTCCAACTCCTACGCCACGATGGGCGAGATGATGGGCGTCTTCCGCGAGGTCTTTGGCGAATATATGGAGTCGCCAGTCTTTTAGCCTCGGCCACAGCAGAGCGGCCCCCCAAGCCCGGTGGTGGCGCGCCTGGGGTGTGTTTTGTTTTTT
>JBJKSJ010000395.1:0-4436 GCA_046704085.1 Ktedonobacterales bacterium
CGTGATTCCGCCCGCCAAGTTTGAAACCGGCTCGCTCAACCACGAGCGCATCGCTCGTGTGCTGGGCACGATAGATTACCTGGCAACAATTGGCCGTGAGCAGGCCGACTTCTACCCGGATGAGTATCCCGACTGGAGCGGACGTCGGCGCACGCTCAAAGTCGCCATGCGCGCCATTCAGGACTATGAGCGTGGCCTGGCAGCCCACCTCCTCCAAAGCCTGAGCAGCATCGATGGGCTGAGCCTCCTCGGTCTAAGCCGCCCTGAAGATTTGCCACGCCGCGTCCCAACCGTAGCCTGCATCAGCGCCCGCCATTCGCCCCGCGATATGGCCCGCGAACTGGGCGAACACGGCATCTTCACCTGGGACGGCAATTACTACGCCCTGGCCTTGATGGAGCGCCTGGGGCTGGGCGAACAGGGCGCGCTCCGCATCGGCCTGGCGCACTACAACACCCTGGCGGAAATTGATCGGCTGGTTGCCGTCCTTCAGGAACTCCACACGGAAGCCGAACATCCTGGCTATTGACAAGCTCAAGCAACATGCTATACACTCAGTCTACAGACGACAGCGCCAGGCCAGCGGGAGACCTTTGCAGGGAAGGGAGAAACAGCAAGGTGACAGGGTACAGCACGCCGCCTGATGAACCACTTGCGTCAGCTATACACACATCCGAAGATGCGATGAACAGGCAAGCAAACAGACTCATCTGGCTCCCTAGCGCGATCACCACTATCGCCCTGGTCGCGGGCTTTGTCGGGGTCATTCTTGCCGCCGACCCTACCGTGCCGAATCGCTTCCTCTATATTCCTCTGCTGGTGGGTCTGGCCGTCTTTTGCGATGGCATCGATGGCCGCGTGGCGCGCGCCCTGGGCGCCTGTACCGACTTTGGCGAAACCTTTGATTCATTCGCTGACCTTGTCGCCTTTGGCGTTGCCCCAGCCTTTATGATGTATCAACTCTATCTGCGTGAACTGCCCGCGCCAGGCTTTGTGGCGATAGCCATCGCCGCAACCTTTGTCTTCTCCAATGCCTTTCGCCTGGCCCGCTTCGCCACGAAAGCCTATAATCCCCGCTTCTTCGAGGGTCTGCCCACAACGGCAGGCGGCGCATTTATTGCCAGCCTGGCGTTCTGGGGCGTCACGCTCCCCCCGATTGCCGCCGCCATCGCCGTCCTGGTCACGGCCATCCTGATGAGCAGCCGTATCCAGTTTCCCAAGCTCGGCCAGATCTTTGGTCGCGCCCCTTTCATGCTCAAATGGACCTTCTTGCTGGCAATCGTCGTCGCCCTGGTTCCCTTCCAGGCCCGGCTGCTCAGTCTCGTCGTCGTCGGCTATGCCCTCTACGCGCTGCTCTGGTCCACCGAGCGAACCGTGCGCCGCAGATTCCGTCGCGTGATGCCAGTCGCCGCGATTGGCCTGATCTCTGGCCCGGCAGGCGCGCGCCTGGCCGGAATGACCACCCTCACCGTCACCGATGACGAGGAGGACGACGAAGATGAGGACGAAGAGGCCGAGGAAGATTGGGACGACGACTGGGAGAGCGAGGACGAGCAATGAGCCTGGAGGTCGCAAAACAGCAGACGACGCCCGCAGCCTTCCTGGAGCGCGTCGAGGCCGATACCCCTCCCCTGGGCGCGCTCAAAGAGGGTCTCCCCTATATCGGCGGAGCAGTGCTGGCAGCGGTCCTCATCAACAAACTCTTCCCCCGGCTGGGCAAGCTCTTCTGGCTGGCTCCGCCCCTGCTGCTCTTCTTCTTCCGCGACCCACCGCGCCCCTACCCGCAGGACGATCAGTTTCTCTACGCCGCTGCGGACGGCACGATCATGGCGGTTGATCGCATCGACGAAGACTGGTTCATTGGTGGACCGGCAACGCGCATCGTCACCTTTCTCTCCGTCCTCAACGTCCATGTCAACCGAAGTCCGGTGGCAGGGGCCATCGTCAAGGTACAATGGAAGCCAGGCACCTTCGCCAACGCGATGGACTTCCAGAAATCCGAGGCCAACGAGCGCAACATGGTCGCCATCGATGGGCCACACGGTAAGGTAACGGTCATACAGATCGCCGGACTGCTGGCCCGGCGCATCGTCTGCTGGGCCAACGAAGGAACGCAGGTGCGCGCCGGGCAAAAGTTCGGCATGATTAAATTCAGTTCGCGTACCGACGTCCTGGCGCCACGCGGCGCCATAGAAGTGCTGGTCAAGCCAGGGCAGCAGGTGCGGGGCGGCATCACTCCCATTGCCCGCTATGTCTCACCTGGCGATTGAAGCGCCGCGCACAGCCGCCGTGCAGAGTTTCGGCACCCATCGAAGCGTTGCTTGACACACCAGAAGGAGAGACAGACCCATGACTCTGCCCACATCTACCCAGGTGCTTATAATCGGCGGCGGCCCCGCTGGCTCAACCGCTGCCACGCTGCTCGCCCGCGAAGGCTTTGAGGTCACGTTGCTGGAACGCGACCATTTTCCTCGCTACCATATTGGCGAGTCCCTCTTGCCTTCATGCCTGGAAATCTTTGACTTACTCGGCGCGCGCGAAAAGCTGGAAGCCGTGGGCTTTCAGCGCAAAGAGGGCGGCTACTTCAAGTGGGGCAACGACTCCTGGACTCTCGATTTCTCCGGGCTGCGTCATCCCTATGGCTTCCAGGTCATTCGCTCCGAGTTCGACCAGTTGCTCCTGGAACACGCCAAGAGCCAGGGCGTCCACGTCTTTGAGGGTGTCGAGGTCCGTAGCCTCGCCTTCGATGGAGAGCGCCCCCGCAGCGCCCACTGGGCGCAGGCCGCCGACGCCGCCGGGGAAACCAACGGGGACATCTCCTTCGAGTTCCTCATCGACGCCTCTGGCCGCGCCGGCATCATGGCGAACCGCTACCTGCGTAATCGGCACTATCCCGATGCCTTCCAGAACGTCGCCATCTGGGGCTATTGGAACGGCGTCAAACGCATGGAGACCGCCCCTGAAGGCTCTGTGATCGTCGGCTCCATCGACGATGGCTGGGTCTGGATCATCCCCTTCCACGATGGGCGATCCAGCATTGGCGTCGTGCTTCACAAGACCACCTTCAAGGAGAAAAGACAACATCTCTCCCTCGAACAAATCCTCCGCGCCTGCATCAACGAATGCCCGCTGATCCTCAACCTGGCCGATTCAGCCGAGCTTATCTCAGAGATCGGCGCCGAACAAGATTTCTCCTACAGCGCCCAAAGCACCGCCGGGCCAGGCTACTTCCTCATCGGCGACGCCGCCTGCTTCATAGACCCGCTGCTCTCTACTGGCGTCCACCTTGCCACGCACGGCGCCATGCTCGCTGCCGCCAGCCTGGCAAGCCTTCTGCGCGGCGAAGTCACCGAAGAGCAGGCCAGCGGATTCTTCACTCAAAGCTATCGCAAAGCCTATCTGCGCCTGATGACCATGATCTCTGGCTTCTATCAGCAATATAGCGGCAAAGAATCCTACTTCTGGAACGCGCAGCAGCTTAGCTCGCATGACTACGCCAACAGCCCCGATCTCAACGAGGCGTTCCTCTACCTGGTCTCCGGTATGGAAGACCTCCGCGATGTTGAGCAGTCCCATCAGCCGCTGGACATCTCCAGCGTCTCCCAGATCATCCCTACCGGCGACGCCGAGCGCAACGAATTCATGCAGCAGGTCTATGGCATCGTCTTCGCCGCCTCCTCTGCCCCAGATGCCGCCATCGATGACCTGCATATCGCCACGACACCCCACCTGGGCCTGGTGAGCAAATAGGCAGAAACAGCAAAGGCGTCACCGCTGGCGCCAGACAACACACGTGGGGCGCGCCGAAATGGCGCGCCCCACGTTCTCTCTAGACCGGCGCGTTCTTCCCTAGACGCGCACATCCATGCGTTTCAGCGCCAGACCAATCCCCACCGCGCACAACAGAATCATCGCCACCATCGCTCCCCAGCCCAGCAGCAGGCGCTGCGTGGCGTCTGTTGACGAAAAGGTCGAGAACAGCGTCCCATGATAGGTCAGATTGCTGCCAAGCAACGCATCACTCCCCAATTTATCACCGTGGATGCCCTGCGATGTCCCCAAAGCGACCATCGCCCAGCGCGTGGGAAAGAACATCGCCGCTATCTGCGTCACGCCATCTTTGAGCGGAATCTCTACGCCAGCAAAGATCACCTGGGGGATCAGGATGAAGGGCAGTAGACTTTGGGCCGTATCCTCATTAGGAGCAAGCGCCGAAATCAATAGCCCCATCATCAAGCCAGATAACGCCGCCAGTGCCAGCGTAATGTAGTTCTCTAGCAAGAGGGGCATGATGACCCCCTTGCTGGTGAACGGCTCAAAAGCGTTGACGATCAGCACGAGAACGCCGCTCTGGAACAGCGCCAGCAGACCCAACAGCAGCATCTTGGAAGCCACATAGGGTCCAATGCCCAGGTTCACCGCGCGCTCGCGCCGAT
>JBJKSJ010000396.1:0-62322 GCA_046704085.1 Ktedonobacterales bacterium
GACAATCGCCTGTGCATTGAGCAACGAGAAGACCAGCAGGGGCAAGGCCAGCAGCGTTTGCACCTTTAACACGGCGCGCCATGAGGTCGCCAGCCAGGAGCGATTCTCGCCGCTGTAGGCTGCCGCCATCGTCGCCATGCTCACGCCGCTCAGGCCCGCCACCAGGAGCAAGCCCGCCGAATGCCCAAGCTGAAAAGCCAGGTTAAAGAACCCGATCTGGGTATAACCGAACGCATAAAGAACGAGTAAGAAGACGGCAACCTGTTTGAGCAATGCGCCACTTGCCAGATTCGTCTGCCAGGCGGCCACGCTCAGACGTAACGCCGGGCGCAGCGAGATGATCTGACGCGGGCGTCGGGCAAAGAAGAGCGGAGCCAACCAGCAGAAATAAGCAAAGGCCGTTAGCCAGGAGATAATTCCCAGCGCCCAGAGCGCGCCATCCACGCCCCAGCCCAGCCAAAGAAAAAGCCAGGCAAGCGCCAGATTTGCGCCCTGCGAACAGCCACTGACTACCAATGTGACACGAGTCCGCAGCAGAGAGGTGAAGATGGCAAATAGGAGACTGACGAGACCGCTTCCAGCGACATAGAACGCCAGAGGGATCAGATGGCTCTGTACTGCTGGATCGCGCAAGGTACTCGCCAGACCCGCAGACCCAGGAAGACTGAACCGATCTAACAGGCCGGGTATCACCGGGAGCAGGAAGCTCAATACAGCGCAGACTGCCAGCAGAAAGAGTAGGCGCACACCTAGCAAACGGCGAATGACGCTGCTGGCCTGCGCGCGCCCATCTTCGGTAAGGGCGCGTGGCACCCAGATGGTCGCCGCTTCCTCCAGCCCAAAGGCTGCCAGATAAGAGGCCGTTGTGAAAGCCGTCAGCGCAGTAGCAAAGACGCCATACTGCTCAGTGGAGAGGCCACGCGATAAGACGAGCGTTAACAGAAAACTTGAGCCGAAAAGCCAGAGTTGATAGATTTGGTTCCACAAGAAGCCCATTGGGGCGCGTCGCACCAGCGCCTCTGCCTGCAAGGGGCCGGTCCGCTGCGCTTCAGTTACACGCGATAGGTTGCCACTCGTCTGCCTGCCATCAGTAGGGATGAAAATCACCGCCCTTATCCACGAGGGTTTCCACGCATCAGCGTGCTGAGTATAGCATATCTCAACTAAAGCGCAAACCAAGACCCCAAAAAGTCCTGGGTAACAGCATACTCAGGGTGTATCAGCCTTCTACTCCAATCACGCTTTCGGGCAACTCAGCATGGGCTATCGCGCGCACAATATCACCCCGACTGACCATCCCCACCAACGCCTGGCCGCGCATCACGGGAACGCCCGTGATGCGTAGTTTTCCCAGGAGGTGCGCTATTTCCTGCACGGGAGTGTCCTCGGACACACTTACGACGCTGGGTGTCATGATCTCACCAGCAGTTACGCCTGGCCTGCCCAGAAGATCGGCATCGGTTGCTATCCCAATGACGGCCCCATCGTCTGAAAGGACTGGAACGCCGCTGATACGTTTGGAAGAGAGAAGCATCGCAAGATCATGGACCGAGGTATGCGCCGTTACCGTCTGGACTGGCGCACTCATAATGTCACGAGCGATAAGCATGAAGAGCAATCCTCTCTTTCTCTGATGGTCTCTCATCGCTAGAGAACGCAATCGACAGGCAGGGCGGATGAGGCATCATAGGCGCGCCTTCTTATTATACACTGCCTCTACGGCTCTAGCACACCTGGGCGCGCCAGATGTACGCTTTTGACGCACATCCTTTGGCACCAATCATCCTCTTCATAGCCGCGTTGCTCATGCCTGCTTTATTTGCCGCAGCGGCTCCCAAGGAGTATAGTATCTGTAGCGGTCATCGACCGCGAAGGGTATATCAGCGATTCATGCTCAGGCGCCGACGAAACCTTGGGATCCACTCCCAGCAAAGCGCCAGCACCAGAAATCCCTACAGGAGCAGCAGTCTGTGCAATCACAAGAAGGCATAGCAGTTCAGGAGACTGCCACGCATACAAGTAAGGGTCGCCCTCTCTCGCACACTCCAGCAATTACGGTTGAAGGCTTAGCCAAACACTACGGCGCCGTCCGCGCGGTCGATAGCCTCAGCTTCACTGTTGGCGCAGGTGAGGTTTTTGCGCTGCTTGGCCCCAACGGCGCAGGCAAGACGACGACGGTTGAAATGCTGGAGGGCTATCGCGCGCCTGATGCCGGGAAGGCTCGTGTCCTCGGCCTTGACCCGATCCGCGATGGTCAGCGGCTCAAACAGCAGATTGGCATTATGCTTCAGCAAGACGGCCTCTATCCTGGCCTGACCGCTCGCGAAGTCCTTAATCTCTACTCCCGATTCTATCAGCGCCCGGCAGATGTCACGGCCCTCCTGGAGCTTGTTGGGCTTCAGACCGCCGCCAGAACGCGCTGCCGCCAGCTTTCCGGCGGCCAGAAACGCAGGCTGGCACTGGCGGTGGCGCTTGTGGGGCAGCCCGCATTGGTCTTCCTGGATGAGCCAACTGCCGGAATGGACCCCCAGGCGCGGCTGGCAACGTGGGAGATCATTCGCTCACTTCAGCGCGAGGGTGCGACCGTGCTGCTTACGACGCACCTGATGGACGAAGCCGAGCGTCTGGCAGATCGCGTGGCGATCATCGATCATGGGCGGCTGGTAGCCCTGGATACCATCGCCGCGCTGACCGGCGGAGCCGCAGCGGGGATGGTCCGCTTCAGCGCGCCCGCCGGGCTGGATTGCGCCGCGCTTGCCGCGCTGCCTTCGGCAGAGGAAGCCAGCGAAGCCCGCCCTGGCTCATATGTCCTCAAAACAACGGACGCCCCTGCGCTGCTGGCGGAACTCACGGCCTGGCTGCGTGATCAAGGCGTCACCCTCACGGAACTGCGCGTGGGGCATGGCTCGCTGGAAGAAATCTTCCTCCAGTTGACCGGAACGGAGGTGCGCCTGTGAGTACGACGCCTCAAACAGCCCCGATGACCACAGACGCGCCTGGAGCTTCGCAGCAAGTCGCTACCTCTGGTGCGTTACTCCTGCGCTCCATCCTGGCGCAGACGCACATGGAACTACTGATGACTATCCGGCGCGGAGAGAGCGTATTGATCACGATCATTGTGCCAGTGCTGCTGCTCGTCTTCTTTGCCTCATTGAATATCGTCCCCGCAGGCATCACCCCGGTGGATTTTCTCCTGCCAGGAATACTCGCGCTGGCCGTGATGGCAACCGGAATGGTCAGCCTGGGAATTGCCACCGCCTATGAACGCTACTATGGCGTGTTGAAACGCCTGGGCGGCTCCCCGCTTCCGCGTGGCGGGCTGATCGCCGCGAAGGCGCTCTCGGTCCTCATGCTGGAGATGCTCCAGATTGCCCTGTTGATCGCCGTCGCTGCCCTTGGCTATGGCTGGCGTCCGCAAGGATCGGTGATCGTGACGATTCTGGCGCTGGTTTTGGGCACAGCAGCGTTCGCCGGGCTGGGTCTGGCAATGGCTGGCGCGCTGCGCGCCGAGGCAACGCTGGCGGGCGCAAACGGTCTCTATCTTGTTTTCCTTCTTCTGGGTGGGGGCATACTACCACTCGACCATCTTCCTGCCCCGCTGGAGGCTCTGGCGCGCGCGCTGCCCGCCGCCGCGCTCACCAATGCGCTGCGCGCCTCGATGACGAGCGGAGCGGCCTTCCCCACTTCTGACATCATCCTGCTGGCCGCCTGGGCAGCGATCATTCTCTTCGTGGCGATACGCAGCTTCCGCTGGGAGTGATACATGCGCCAGACAGAAGAACGCGAAGAGCAGGAAACGCCGAAGCAACCCTCCCCTGATAGGCAAAAGGAAGCTCCGCGCGCTCAGCAAGAGACGCGAGAAACCGCTCCTCTCTCTGTTGAAGAGCAGAGTACCAATAAATGGGCAGTGCTGGGCATTGTTGCAGTGGGAGTCTTCATGGCGACCCTCGATTCCAGCATTGTCAATATCAGCCTGCCCAGCATCAGCATATATTTTCAAGCGCCGCTCAACGGACTGGTTGAGTGGGTCATCATTGCTTACCTGATTACCATTGCCAGTGTCCTGCTGACCTTTGGCCGCCTGGCAGACATGTTCGGGCGCAAAATCCTCTGGATGGCTGGCCTGGCTATCTTTACGCTTGGCTCGGCTTTATGTGGCGCCGCGCCTTCCCTGATCTTGCTCGTCTTGTTTCGGGTGTTGCAAGGCATTGGGGGCGCGCTGCTCATGGCAAATAGCACGGCTATGCTTACCCGCGCGTTTCCAGAGAGCGAGCGTGGGCGTGTCCTGGGACTCAACGCAGTGGTGGTTTCATTGGGCGTCAGCGCGGGACCAACACTCGGCGGGGTCATCACGACTTACCTGACCTGGCGCTGGATATTCTACGTCAACGTGCCCATTGGGATTGTGGGCCTGGTCTTTACATGGTATGCACTCAAAGAGGCGATCCGCATCCGAGGCGGCCAGAAGTTCGATCCATTGGGCGCAGCGATCCTCTCCCTGGGTATTATCACCATCATGCTGGGTCTCTCCTTTGGGCAAGATATTGGCTGGGGTTCGCCGTTCATTATCGGCTTGTTCGTAGCTGGTCTGCTTCTCCTGGTGGGATTTGTCGCCATCGAGAGGCGCGTCGCCGCGCCCATTGTCGATCTCCGCTTATTCCGAAACCGCCTCTTCGCGGCGGCCAACACCAGCAGCCTGCTGAGTTTCTTTGCGCTCTTTGCCGTCAGTTTCCTCTTGCCATTCTATCTGGAGAACCTGAAAGGCTACCCTACTGTTGTGGCCGGGCTTTTGCTCACCCCAGTGCCGCTCACCGTCTCAGTGGTAGCGCCTTTCAGCGGCTGGCTTTCAGATCGTTTCGGCTCGCGGGTACTCAGTTCGGTGGGGCTGGCTATCGCCGCGCTCGGCCTCTGGCTGCTCAGCCAACTGAATGCTGACTCTTCTATGTTCGACATTATCTGGCGGCTGGTCGTGACTGGTATCGGCCAGGGACTGTTTCAATCGCCGAATAACAGCGCGGTCATGGGGGCAGTGCCCCGCGAGCGGCGCGGCATCGGCAGCGGCTTCCTCTCCACCGTGCGTGTGGTGGGCCAGAGTCTGAGCGTCGCGGTGGCTGGCGCCGTTTTTGCGGGGCTGGGCGCAGCCCAAGCGGGGCAGGTGCTGGCCCATGCTAATCACTTGTCGCCAGGTGAGATAGCATCCTTGCAAGCGACTTTCGTCAGTGGCTTTCATGGCGCGCTCATCGTTTGCACGGCCATCGCCTCCATTGGTGTCGTCACTTCGCTCGTGCGTGGCAATGCACGCTAGCGCGCATTGCGGGGTCTGTGTTCTCCTGGGCAGAACTCGTCCAGATGGCACACTTGCTGCATCCTCAATCTTTTTCAGGACAGCACGTAGCTGCCCTCTACACTGGTGTAGATGATAGCGACCCTGGAAGAGAGCGCCAACAATGGCAATACAGCGGATACAGGAGCTTGTTCAGCACGAACTCGGCGACATCTATGATGCGGAGCAGCAAATTGTGCAGATGCTTCCCCAGTTGGCAAACGAGTGCGACAGCGGAGAAGTCAAGAGCGCGCTTCAATATCACGAGCAGCAAACGCGCCAGCAGATTCAGAACCTGGAGCAGTGCTTCCAGATTCTAGGCGCGCCACCAAAGCGAACGGCCTGCCAGGCCATCGCGGGACTTAAGCAAGAACACGATAGCTTTCTCTGCGAAATGCCCTCCAGTGAGATACTCACCATGTTTGATGTTGGCGGGGCTGCGTCGTCGGCGCATTATGAGATCGCATCCTATCGGGGGTTGATCGAGCAAGCCAACTTGCTGGGCCAGAAGGATTGTGCGCGGCTGCTTCAGGAGAATCTGAGCCAGGAAGAGGAAATGGCTCAGAAGGTCGAGCAACTCAGCCGCCAGTTGGGACCACAGATGCTCCAGCAATCTGGTCAAAGAGCGTAACTCTTCCGGCCCCTAGCTGCTCGGCGTATGGACTGCCGGGTGCCCATCAGCGTCCAGCAGCCCGCGCGCAAGCATTAACTCGGCGTTGAGGAGGGAGGCGCCTGCCGCGCCCCGGATGGTGTTATGCCCCAGCGCGATAAACTTGTGGCCCAGGATGGCGCAGGGACGCACCCTGCCAATGACGACTGCCATACCATTCCCGGCATCCCGATCTCGCAGCGGCTGCGGGCGATCTGGCTCCTCGCGGACAAGGATCGGGGGCAGGGGCGCCGATGGCAAGCGGCGCTCTTGCGGCTCACCCCAGAAGGAGCGCCAGGCGCCAATCAGTTCATCGCTGGTGATACCATCCTGCCCTAACTCAACCGAAACACACGCCAGGTGCCCCTCGCGCACGGCCACGCGGGTACATTGCGCGCTGATCGTCAGCGGGTCTGGCGTGATGCTGGTTCCTTCATAGACGCCGAATAGCTTCTGCGTCTCGCGCTCGATCTTCTCTTCTTCCTGTCCGATATAGGGAATGACATTATCCACCAAGTCGTAGCTTGCAACGCCAGGATAGCCCGCCCCAGAGATGGCCTGGAGAGTTGTCACCTGCACGCGGCGCACGCCAAAGGCATCCGCCAGCGGCTTGAGCGCCAGCGCAATCTGGATCGTCGAGCAATTCGGATTGGTCACTAACAGGCCAGACCATCCGCGCTGCTTCTGTTGCGCCGACAGTAGGGCCAGATGGTCAGGATTTACCTCCGGGATGAGCAGGGGCACATCCTCAGCCATTCGGTAGGCGCTAGCATTGCTGAAGACGACATGCCCACGCGCAGCCAGCAGCGGCTCGATGCGCTCTGCCACATCGGTGGGCAGAGCCGAGAAAACGATTGGCGCATCAAAGGCTGCATCTGGCAACAGCAGCGGCAGTTCAAGGACCGCAGGCGGCGCGACTGAGGGCAGCCGCCAGGGAGTGGCATCACCATAGCGCCTTCCGGCGCGCTGCTCGGAGCCTGTCACAACAGCCACCTGAAACCAGGGATGCTCTGCCAGCAGTTCGAGAAAGCGCTGACCAACCATACCAGTTGCGCCCAGCACCGCAACGGGGATACGAGATGTTGGCAACATCAGCTAGCTCCTTTCTGCTCTGAAGTTTCCTCTCTTCGCCAGGGTTACGAAGACAAAAGCTGCCCTTTTTTCCGTTTTCTTCGTTTTAGCATAACTGCCGACAATGAAACATTGATAGGCATGCAGCAAGCTGCCGGAGGCAAAATATCCGTCCCCGGAGCCGTCGGAACAAAGGAACTGCGCAGATAGAGTGGGATACCCCAGCGCGCCAGCGGTTCCACCGTGCGCGGATGCAGGACACGCGCGCCCGCCGCCGCAATGGTGGCAACCTCAGCGTAGGACAGCGTGGGCAAGAGTTGCGCGTCGGAGAAGATGCGTGGGTCGGCGGTATAGACGCCTGCCAGGTCGCTATAGATATAGAGCGCGTGCGCGCCCAGCGCGGCGGAGACAATCGCCGCAGAATGATCGGAGCCGTTGCGCCCTAACGTTGTTGGCTGACCGGCAGCGGTGCGCGCGATGTAGCCAGGCAGCACCGGCACAGTATGCTTCACCAGCAGGTGGGCCAGTTGCGGAAAGAGCCAGGCGCGCGTCGCCAGGATCGAGGGTTCCGGCGCACAAGGGGTTTCCTGCCTGGCGTTGCTTGCAAGCACCACCGGCTCCTGGGAGAACCCCTCTGCCTCGATGCCCTCTCGACGCAGAGCCTGAGCAAAGAGATCGACGATGAGCCGCTCGCCCCAGCCGGAGAAACACCTGATCTCCATCGCCCCTTCCCCGTTCTCAGGTGGGGTAGCGCGTGCTGCGAGCATCTGTGCAGCGGTCTCCAAGCTGGCCCATGCAGCGCAGAAGCGATCTGAAACCTGTCCTACAATCTCCAGATACGCCTCGCGGTGGCGCTGGCCGATCTCGGCCAGTTCATCGCGCCAGAGCGGCCAGCCGATCAGCGCATGCTCGGCTACCTCGATGAGCGCATCGGTGACACCAGCCATTGCCGAAACAACCACCACGACCGGAGCGCTTTCCCAATGGCTGGCAACGATGCGCGCAGCCACTAGAATACGTTCCGCATTGGCAACCGAAGAGCCCCCAAATTTGATGACGAGCATAGATGCTTCCTCCTACTAGTGCTAGGTGTGTAGTTCCTGATAACCCTGGCGAACTGGCGAGACGAGGAAAGGCCGCAGCAGCGCGTCCAGTTGTTCCCATTCCTTCAGGAAAGCATCGTGCCCATGCGGCGAGCGCAGTTCTGCGTAGCAGGCGCGTCCACCCGCGTTGGTAATGCTCTCGGCGAGTGCGCGCACCTCCCGCGCGGGATAGAGCCAGTCGCTGTCGATGCCGACTGCCAGCACCTTTGCCTGGATGTGCGCGAAGGCGGCGCCGTCGGAGCCGCGCCCTGGCCCCTCAGCCGCGTCATAGCGGTCCATCGCGCTGGAAAGATAGAGATAGCTGTTGGCGTCGAAGCGACGGACAAGTTTCTCACCCTGATGGAGCAGGTAGGTTTCAACATCCAGGCGCGGGCCAAAAGCTGGAAAAGGACTTTCGCGCGTGGCGAGGCGGCGTCCAAAGCGCGCCTCCAGCCCATCGGCGCTGGTATAGGTCAGCATGCCGAGCATGCGTGCAATGCTCAGACCCGCCGACGGTCCCGCGCCCGGCGGATAGTTCCCGTCTTGCCAGGCCGGGTCGGACATAATCGCCTGGCGCGCAATGGCATCAATCGCCAGCCCCTGCGCAGAAAGGCGCGGCGCGGCAGCAATCACGATGGCACGCTTCAGCATTTCAGGAAAGGCCAGCGCCCACTCAAGGGCTTGCAGCCCTCCCAGCGACCCACCTGCGACGGCAGCTAACCGCCTGACACCCAACTCGGCCAGGAGCGCGCGCTGCGCCCGCACCATGTCTGCGACGCTCACCAGCGGAAAACGCAGGCGATACGGCTGCCTATCAGCAGGATGCAGGCTGGTTGGCCCGGCGCTGCCGTAACAACTGCCCAGGGTGTTGGAACACACCATAAAGAACTGCCCGGTATCAAAGACGCGCCCCGGCCCCACCAGCGGATTCCACCACCCTGCGCGGGGATCATCGGGAGTGCGCTCATCGCATACATGCGCGTCGCCCGTCAGCGCGTGGCATAACAGGATGGCATTATCCGCAGTAGCATTGAGTGTTCCCCAGGTTTCGTAGGCAATCGGCGCGGGCGCCAGCAGCGTCCCATCATCGAGCGCCAGGCTGGGAAGAACGATCTTCCCAGAACATTGTGTCCCCTCAGGCCGATCCTGGGCAGGCTCTGATGAGCCAGAGCAAGACATTGTTGGCGTCAGCAGTTCGCCTGGGTTGTTCATCGGTTCACCCCTTTTGGCGCACAAAAAGACCCATCACCCGCAGGGGCGAAGGGTCTCGCGGTACCACCCTGATTTCACCAGCGCATCACAGAGCGCGGTCTCACTGGTGTCGGCCAGGGCCAAAGCGATGGCGAACACCAGGGCGGGATAACGGCGCCTACCCGGCGTGGGCCTACTTTCAGCATGCGCTTGACCACGCACGCGATGTCAGCCTGCAACTCAGAGGTCATTTTCTGCCTGGAGATCCGCTGCCGCCTTTTCACCAGCTACGGCTCTCTGTTCGCTTCTCTCCAGGCGTACTCGTCCTCGTCAGCGTTGTTCTCGCTTTTTCCCAAAGAAAACGCCCTCATCCGACGCGCAGATGAGGGTGGAAAGTACAGCTATGCGATGTCCATCTCTGTCTTTCCCACCTCTCATCTCGCGGGTATTCCCGCCGGAGTTTGCACCGTTCCCGCTTCGTCGCGGGTGGTTGCCAGGCTTCATCGGGCCTTATCCCCTCAGCCAGTCTGGATAAGAGTGGGCGATCTTTTGGATTATTTGCACATAACTATACCTGAAACTATAACTCTCCGTCAAGGGTAAAACTGAAAGCCACGACGATCACACATTCGTACCAGATTGCTCCGAAAGCTGGGACTAGGGTGCTGGCGCGCTGGTAGATTTATCGCTGCTAGCAGGGGTTACTGCGCCTGACGGTCTCTTGCCCTCGACCAACACTGCCGCAGCAACGGCTGAAGCCAGCGCCAGCGCCGCCGCGCTCAACATTGCAGCCCGAAATCCGGCAAGGAATGAAAGGTTGATGGCCTGCTGGATAGCGTTATGGAGCGGTGGGGCTACGCCAGATGGAATCTGCGTCGCAGCCAATTGATGTCTCGCCGCATCGAGCGCTTGCCGGACTTCTGCGGAGAGCGGGAGTGCGTTCAGGCGAGTATCAAGCATCTGGCTAAAGATGGTCACAACCAGCAGGTTGAGTACGGCAATAGCGAGCAGGCCAGCCGTCCTTGAGACAGCATTATTGATTCCAGAAGCCACCCCTGAGCGCTCCGTCTTCACAGCATTCATCACCGCCGTCGTCAACGGCGCAATCACTATTGCCATCCCCAGGCTCAGCACCACCGTTGCCGGGAAGTATGTCATCCAATAACTGCCACCAAGCCCAGGCAGCGCAAACAGGGCAAAGCCACAGGCAGCAATCAACGGACCAATGATCAAAGGAAGCTTCGCTCCAAAGCGGATCACCAGTCCACCCGCCCAGCGCGAGAGGAGAAAAATGATTAGAGTCATAGGCAGCAGAGCAGCGCCTGCTTCTGTCGGCGTATAGCCCTGCACCTGCTGTAGCATAAAGGGCAGGAAGTACAGAGCGCCTCCCAGCCCTCCATACAAGAAGAAGGTCAGGAGATTGGCTCCGCTGAAGGTGCGCGAGCGGAAGAGGCTCAGCGGAACCATCGGCGCCGAGCTATGGGCCTCGACCACGATGAAGGCGATGAGCGCACCCACCCCCACAGCGAGCGATGCCAGCACCAGAGGTGCCCCTAAACCAAGCGCGCTAGATTCGATCAGGCCATAGACCAGCGCGCCCAACCCAAGCGTCGCCAGCCCGGCGCCCCACCAATCCAGCGAACCAGTCGCGTGTTCATCGCGGCTCTCCGGCACACGCCAGAACGTGATCAGCAACGTCATCGCTGCCAGCGGAACATTGATAAAGAAGACCCAGCGCCAGGAAATATTCTGGACCAGCCAGCCGCCCAGCACTGGCCCCAGCGCAGAAGTAATCGTCGTGAAAGCTGCCCAGGCGCCAATGGCGCTCCCACGACGCTGCATATCAAAGGAGGCGCTGATGATCGCCAGGCTCCCTGGAACGAGCAATGCGCCGCCTACGCCCTGCACCGCACGCGCTCCAATAAGTACCGCAGACGTAGGCGCCAGACCGCAGACTACCGACGCGGCAGTGAAGAGCATAATCCCAGCCACAAAGACGCGCCGCCGCCCCAGTCGGTCGCCCAGTGAGCCACCCACCAGAATTAGCGCCGAAAGGAAGAGGGAGTACGCCTCGATGACCCATTGCACATCAGCTACCGTCGCGTGCAGTTCCCGTTGCAGGGTAGGCAAGGCTACATTGACAACGGTGCCATCGATGAACGCAAGGCTCGACCCCAGAATGGTGGCGACGAGTATCCAGCGGCCAACGCTTTTGGCAGGGCTTGCGCTGGGTGAAGGCGCAGGAGCAGAGCGGATCACGCCCTCATCGCAAGTCGGTTTGAGGATATGGGCCATAAGCGCTTCTCTCCTATCAGAAGACTGCTGAGATCGCTAAATGATCGCTCGCCTCGTCTCCAGACATCCCCTCACCTTCGCCAATCACTTCAGACACCCTGAGCCGTTGAGCAAGGTCTGGACTGGCAAAGATAAAATCAATGCGACCCGCAGGCAATGCCGAGGGCCAGGTGCAGCCAGGCTCATGCGGATGAAGCGCCCGGAAACAGTCCACATAGCCAGCTTTGAGCAGCAAATCAATGCCGCCGCGTGGGGCATAGAAGACATCGAGCCTATCAAGGATGGCACAGAGAAGAGAACTCTTTGGGATGAATCGGAGGAGAGGCTTGAGAAAGCGCGTCAGACGCGGCAACACATAATTCAAGTTCGGCAGTCCCTTAGACACGTTGGCAATCAGGTGATAATACAAACGCGGATCAGTCATATAGCGTAAAAATGCACTTCCCCGAACGTGATCACCAGGGGCAACCGAATTGAAGTCTCCCATCAGCAGATGGGGTCTGTCGCGCTGTGGCGCCATCAACCGTAGAAATTCGCGCATTTCACGCCGACGTTTCCCATAGGATCTCCAGACCCTTCTAAACTCTGCTGTCTGGTGGGCCACAAAGACCGTCAAGAGGTTGCCATCCGGTTCTTCGAGGCACACCTCCAGAAGCGGTTGCTTGGTAACAATGGCAGTCGTGTATGTTTTCGTAGAAAGAATAGGGAATCGGGTCAGCAAAGCCGCCTGCTGCCCCTCTTTGTCTTTCGCTCGTCCGCTCAGTCGATAGGCCATACCTAACTGCTGAGCCAATTCGGCAACCACCTGCTCATCAATCGCCTCGATCAGACCAACAATATCAGGCTGCCTTGATCGAAGCAGCCTGGTTAATGGCTCAAGACGGTGCGTTCCGCCGGTCAGGATATTATAGGAAATTACGCGCGTCATTGCTCATCTTCTAGATTTCTTCCTGTGGATCCCAACATATACAGAGAAAAAGTGTAGTCTATGATAGTATACCGATTTCCCCAAGAGGCTGCGCACCCATTTCAGCGCGTTGATGACCTGAAGACTTGCATGGGCCTGTGGCTCACTAGGCTAGCCATATGAGCCACACAGGGGTAGGAGGTGAGAGGGTTAGACGGTTGGAGTGACGGATGTCCACGTCTGCCCACCATCAGTTGTCTTGAGCAACTGCGTGCCGCCGGAGTTAAGATCACTGATCGCCCAGCCCATACTATTGGAGACAAAATCCAGATGGGCAACGTTCTTGAAGACGTCGCTCGCCGGGAGCTTCGTCCAGCTTAACCCTCCATCACTGGTGACAAAGAGGGCAGAGCCATCGGTTGCCCACCCCTGGTTGGCGTCCAAGAAATAGGCTAGCGATGCAGCCACTGACGTCCTACTCTGCCAGGTATTTCCACTATCGGTGGTGACATAGACATCGAGACTGAGACCATTCCCGTTAGCATAACTGACTGGTAAGATACCGCGCCCAAAGCCAAAAAAGGTTGGGGGGCTGAGCGAAAATTGCGTCTGCGTCACTCCCGGCGGCAGAGGCAGTGTTTGGTGCTGCCAGGTAGCTCCACCATCATGGGTCACATACAACCAGGAGAAGTTAGTAACTGGCTCCGTCCCGGTAGCCCAGCCTGTAGAGGCGTTCAGAAAACTGATTCCCGACTTATCGCCACCGAACGGCAGCGCGCCCGGCGTATTGTTATTCGGTTCGGTGCTTTCCACCTTGGTCCAGGTTGTGCCCCCATCCGTCGTGCGAAAAATCGCCAGGTCTTGTGAGCCTGCCGCCGTCCCATTCGGGCTGGAGACCAGCCAGCCATTCTGAGCATCGATGAAGGTAATCTCAAAAGCCTGGACCGTCTGGACCTGCGTTATCTGCCAGGTTTGACCACCATCGCTTGTCGCAAAGACGCTGGTTGGCCCCGGTGAGACCATCACCCACGCCTGCAATGGGGTCAGAAAATCGGTACTCACCAGTCCATCACTTTGGAGTTGCCCGCGCAGGTTCGGAGGCGTCACATCCTGCCAGTGGGCGCCTCCATCAGTGGTTCGCAAGACTTGAGAGTTCGTGAGCGCCCAGCCATTCATCTCATCCAGCATGCGCAGCGATGTCAGCATGACTGGATGGGCCGGGCCAGTGGTTGGGGAGGGCGTGGGAGTGGACGGCGCCAGAGTCGCTGTCGGCGTCCCCTGGCCCTCCGTGTTCGCGCCGCGATGGACCAGAATCAAGCCAAGAGTCAAACCACCGATCAGCACAACCAGAAGGGCAACAGCCGCCAGGGTACTGACACGAGACGGCCATGATGATGGTGGCTTACGGAAAATGGTCAAGGGGTTGCGCATCGGCTCCCGCCTTTCTTGTGGTCCATCGGACCGACCGCTCGCTGCACTCATTTGTTGATTTCGCTGGCCCGCAGACGCGCTACGCTGCTCCAGACGCCCCCAAACTCGCTCCAGGCGCTGATCAACCGTCTGGGCCTGGGGCTGCAAGGAGTATTGTAACTCTGCAAGAAATGCCGCCTCTGCCGCCTCCTGCTGATTGGTTGACCGAAACGAAGAGGCATGCAGCGATTGCTCGATTTGCTCATCGAGTATCCTGGCTTGCTCAAGTTCCTCCGGGGTGAATGATTCCTCATCGTATGCCATTGCAGCAGCGTCCTCTCTATTGCTCCTCATAGCGGGCACGCAAAAGTCTCACCGCCCGCAGAAGCAAGACGCGCACAGTTCCTTCTCGCTTGCCCAGGAGGGTTCCTATCTCGGCGCAGCGCAAGCCATGCACAAAACGAAGGCGCACCACCTCCTGCTGAAGCGTTGGAAGCTGTTGCAGAGCCACCTGTAGGCGCGTGTGTGCTTCATGGCGCAGGGCCACCTGTTCGGGAGACAACCGCTCATCGGACTCCAACGCTTCCACCACATCATCTAGCGGGATAGTCGGGCGGCGAGCCGAGCGCCGGTAGAAGTCGATCAGCTTGTGTTCCGCTACTCCCTGTAACCAGGCGAACTGCTCACCTCTAGGGAGAGACAGCAAGTGATCGTGTTCAAGCGCCGCCGTAAAAACCTCTAGCAATAAATCTTCCGCATCTTCCCATGAAGACGTTCGCCGATGCAGATAAGCAAGCAGCATCGGCGCATACTGCTGATAGAGCGATGCAATTAACGAAGGGTCCAGGCACGAGCCTGGAGTTCGTGGTTTCATCGGCGGCCCTGCAACTCTCTTCTGTGCTACCTCGTAAATCGCTGCTGAGCGCAAAACGTTACAATATGCAAGAGAACTGAGGAAGGCACAGGCTTCTGCCATTAAAAAGTCCATACAATGGGGCATCTGATTCGTCTAAACGACGGTAGGGAGTCGCCCCTGTAGTTGTAACGAATCAGATGCCCCTGGCTGGAGAGAGTAGCTGGCCCTCAGACGCGCTCAGTCCAGCGCAACGATAAAGTTGCGGAGTTCGTAGCCTGTGACTAGCTCGTTCCAGTGCAAAGATGGGGCGCGCTCGATGCGCAAGCCATCAAGCGCCAGCAGACGCTGCAAAAAAATGTCCGTTTCCTGGATGGCAACAAATGCCCCTGGGCAGCGATGCGCACCGTCGCCAAAACTCATCACCGCAGAGCCAACATGCTCTGGAAGCTTTCGCTCTGGGCAGATAGCCAGGGGATGTGCCCCTACCACGCTTTCATCGACATTCGCCTCAGAGACATGCACATCAATGAGAGCGCCTTCAGGGATTGTAATGGGTGTGCCGTTGTACTCAAGGTGAATAGCAGCGGTGGCGCGGCGATAGAGATGGCCGACCACCGGCTCCAGGCGCAGAATCTCTTGAAGCAGTTCATGCCGTTCCGCTTCAGGAGCAGAGAGATAACGCTCGCGGAGTGCGGGTTGCTCCAGCAAATGCCAGGCAGCCACACTGATAAACTCGCGTGTCGTTGCCATTCCCGCCGCGCCATACGTGACGCACTCCGTCAGAATCTCGCTATCGCGGTAGCCCCGCTCAAGCAGGTGGGAGATCACATCTTCTCGCGGAGTGCGTCTGCGCGCCTGGATAGCGGGTTTCACATCCAGAAAGAAGAATGCGGCAATATGGATCTGGTTCCGCAGAAAACGCGCAAGCATCAAAGGGCTCCAGCCAAATGACATTGCATCATCCCGGAAAAAAACATCCAACCGTCTATCCATTCCAGGCAGACGGCTATTGGTCAGCCCGACGACCGCCCCAGCAACGCGCACTGCCAGCGTCATGCTCAGTTGGCTTAAATCGGCGCGCTGCCACTGCTTGAGCCTGTCAACCAACTGATCGGACAACAACTCCATCAGGCGTCGATAATCCGAACTGACCCTTTTGGGGGTGAAAAAGCGTGCAGTTTGCTTGCGCTGCTGCTGATGCGTTTTCCCCTCCTGATAAAGAATCGGCCTGTTCATCCTGGTAGGGATGCGCTCCAGCAATTCTGCCTTAAATCCAGACTGCTTCGTATTGCCGCTACGTAAGATAGCCCTGGCTTCTTCATAGCCACGCGCGTGCCAGACTCCTGCCGCGTCTTGAGCAAGACGCGGCGCGCCATGAATCGCTGGGCATGCCGTGTTCTGGCTGGAGAACACGGCATGATCGACCGGGCAGCGATCTTGGGCTGCATCTGAGTCAGATGCAGTCGCTTGAATACGTTCTGCGTGTATCGACATCGTTTCTTTCCTTCTCTCTGTATGAGCGCCATCGCGCCTCTTTGTGGTCCAGCCTGTTTGTTTTTGTATAGTAAAGCTACTAAGATATAGTATATATCATAATCTATGCCATGTGTCAATACCAGGCATCAGAAGAAGCCGCAGTATGGTATGATGAGCAAGCGCAAAGCCCCTCACACATCACCGACACGAGGGTAGAGATGGATGCACAGGACCGGCGGGTGAAACGCACACAGAACTTACTGGCGAAAGCATTGATTGCGCTGACGCTCGAAAAGGGCTATGAAGATGTCACCATTCGTGACATCACCGAACGCGCCGATATAGGCTACGCCACCTTCTTCCGCCACTACCGCGACAAAGACGCGCTCTTGATGGATGTGTTAGATGTAGTGCTGGCAGAGTTACTGACGTTGCTCCAGCTCCCGGCCCCAGATGCAGGCCAGGCAGGTGTTGGCACGCTTGTGTTTCACTATGTCCAGGAACACAGCGAGGTCTGCCGGGTTTTGCTGAGCAGTCGGGGGTCAACGCAACTGGTGCAGCGCATGATCGAAACAGGCACGCATAGCGTCTTGAGCCAGCACACCCCTTTGGAGGGCAGCCTCGTCCCAGTGGAGATTGCAGCCTATCATCTCGTGGCTTCCTCTATCGCCTTGATCCAATGGTGGCTGGAGCATGATATGCCCTATCCGCCAGAGCAAATGGGGGTCATCTATCACGAATTAGTCGTTCGCCCGACCAATGCGATAGCATTTCGTTCATAAGAGGCAGGAGAAAGCCTGGAAGTCAGGCACTCTTTCTTCTATGATAGCCTGGCTATGGCTCATCAAATCTGGGCAGGATAATCTGCATACTCAACAGCGTATTGGAGAGAGCCTGTACGTGTCTCGCCTGGATGCGCTTCCTGGAGATGAGCAACTTCCCTAAAGCCGCGATGGCGCAGATTGATGGCATCCGTCGAACAGGTCTGATTTTCAAGACCGAAATACGGCTTTTCAGCAGGCGTATAGACAACTATATGTGTGAGAGTCGTGTCGTGAAATTGACCTTGATCACCTGATCGTTGAGGGGTAAAATCAGTCTTCAGGAGGGCCAGGAACACTGCCTCTCTTCGTAGGGAATGGGACCAGATACGATGGTGTTCGGCTTCTGAAGGGAGGAAAACTGCTTGTGACTACAGGAAAAACGGCGCCCGACTTACTCTCTCAGGGCAGTGTCCCCAGTCCATTTGGAGATTGGCTCTTGCTGGGAACCCCGCGCGGAGTCTGCTGGGTAGGAACGCCAGGATCAGCAATGGAGGTAGGCATTGCCTGGGTCAAACGCTGGGCGCCAGTTGAGTCTGTTACAACGGGCAGTGAGATTTCACCGTTGCACCAGGCAATCGAGGAGATGCAGCAATACCTCGCGGGGGAACTGACCCAATTCACCTGCCCGCTCGACCTCTACGGCACAATCTTCCAAC
Organism: Ktedonobacterales bacterium; assembly: GCA_046704085.1. Classification (GTDB taxonomy): domain Bacteria; phylum Chloroflexota; class Ktedonobacteria; order Ktedonobacterales; family DATBGS01; genus DATBHW01. Next base: position 17,741 of record JBJKSJ010000396.1, read on the forward strand.
GCGAGGTATGGAACGCCTTGCTGCATATTCCCTATGGGGAAACACGCACCTACCAAGAGATTGCCAGGGTTATAGGTCATCCGCAGGCCGTGCGAGCCGTCGGGGCAGCCAACGGCGCCAACCCTATTGCCTTGATCATCCCCTGCCACCGCGTGATCGGCAGCAACGGCTCGCTCACTGGCTACGGCGGTGGGCTACCTTTGAAAGCCTGGCTCCTGGCACACGAAAAACAGAGAATAGTCCGAATCACTTCTGCTGCGCACCCGGTTGCAGCGCCAGGGCTGCCATCTCTCTGAAGAGACTGATAAGATCAACAGACTCTTCAGTGCCACCACTCAGTTCTCGATAAATGGTCTGGACATTCACCGCTATCCGCTCGCCATCCGTCCACGAGGCATAGCGATCCAGAGGAATATCCCTGGCGGCCTCAGTGGCAGGCATACCCGCCTCGTAGCGTTTGCGAGCCTCTTGATAGACATATTCAAGATAGCCCTTGACCTCAGCCACTCCTTTTTTATCAGTAATCGGGCCATGACCAGGAACAATCGTCTCCACATCCAGCGAAAGGATGAGATCACAGGCGTGCAGCCAGTTTCCGACAGGCCCGGCCCAGATGATTGGATGACCGCCGATAAATAAGATGTCGCCTGTGAAGATCACCCGATCATCAGGGACATGAACCAGCGTGTCGCCGCGCGTGTGCGCCGGGCCTACCTCCATCAGCCGCACCGTTTTATCCCCCACCTTCAGGGTCAGTACCCCCTCGAATGTTTTGTTTGGCGGCGTAAGCGTGATGTCGTCCCATTTGAACGGGGAAAAAATGCGGTTGAAATATTCGCCGAGTTCTCCTAATTGCGGCGTCATCTGCATCAGCATGGCAAGCGTGCCTGGAGGAACCTCCGACACCATTTGTTCCGCCGTGCGGGCCGACGCAATAATCTGGGCATCAGCCACCAATTGATTGCCATAGCAGTGATCGCCGTTGGCATGGGTATTCACGACCATATCAATAGACGCTGCCGCCGGGACGGAACGACGCATGGTATCCAGCATCTCCTGGGTGAGGCGCAGATCATAGAGCGTATCAACCAGCAGACACGCGGCGCCATCGGTGATCAGACCAGCGTTACTCCATCCCCAGGAGCCATCCGGTTGCAGGTACGCATACACCGCATTGCCCAGATCGTGCAAACCTCTAGTGTAGGACCAGGCGCCCATAACTTCCCCCTTCTTGTAGCAGGCTCAAGCCAGCCACATAATACCTGACGGATTTACTTTGCGCCTATTCTAGCACAGGGCAGAAGACAGGAAGGCATAGAGTTCATCCCAGGGATACGGACCAGGACAGTAAGATCGATCTTTGGGGGCGATACTGGCGTGCGTGGCAATGCCGCCCACCGCATCGGCGGGATGGGTTGGAATCTGATACAGATCGCATAGCCACTGAATGAGCTTGAAGCTCGCCAGCTTCTGAGACTCCGTCAACAGATCACTGTTATCCGGTGACGGCTTACAATGCTCAATGCTAACCGTGAAGAGATTCGCATTCAGCGTGGTCGGCCAAAACGAATCGGCTCCCGGTTGTGGGCCACCATTGCCCCATGCCGCATCTTCGATCAAACAGCATTGCACCACGACGCCATCACGCCCGATCACAAAATGGGTTCCGGCATCAACAGCACTCGTTTGGAAATAGCGCGCAATCTCATGGGCTGTGCCAGGCATCGCCGTGCCATGCACCACCACATATCTGAGCACCTGTCCGTTGCGGCCAGATGTGCCCACAGGATAGCCATATTTGGGATGAGGCATCCACAATGCCTCTGGATACTGCGCTCCCATTGCAGCCTCTTCTTCATCCATCAGGGCATGGCCACATCAGTGATAGGTGTTATCTATCCTCGCAGGACACCCTGATCCGGCGTGAACATTGTTCCCGCGCCCTGATCGGTGAAAAGCTCGCGGATCAGCACATGCGGCACACGCCCATCAACGATATGCACGCGATTCACCGCGCTTAGCGCCTGAAGCGCCGCCTCGGTCTTTGGAATCATCCCGCCCTGAATGACACCCTGCACGATCAAATCGCGCGCCTGCGACGCCGTAAGCTCAGAGAAAAGCGTGCCATCGGCGGCCTGAATACCAGTCACATTGCTGAGATAGATCAGTTTATCCGCGCTCAGCGCGCAGGCAATCGCCGCCGCCGACTCATCGGCATTAACGTTCAAGCACTCGCCCTGTTCACCATAGCTCAGCGGCGCAATCACCGGAATGTACCCATATTGCAGTAAGAGCGTAATCGGGCTGGGGTCCACCCGCACAATCTCGCCCACTGCGCCAAGCTCCGGGTCGCGCTGGCGCGCATAGATGCAGGGGCCAGAGATGCCGCTCAGACCAATCGCCTTGCCGCCAAGCTGCGCAATCTGCTGCACCAGCGAGGTATTCACCTCGCCAATCAGCACCATCTGCGCTGCCTGAAGTGTGACCGCATCGGTTACACGCCGCCCATCCACAAAGCGCGACTGGTGGCCGATGCGGTCCAGCCATTGCGTTATCAACGGTCCGCCGCCATGCACAATCACCGACAGAGCGCCCACACGCTGCAACCAGATGGCATCCTCCAGCACATCGCGGTCGCGCTCCAAGGTGCTGCCGCCCAACTTCAAGACCAGCACCTGCTTTTGCAGCCGGTTAATATAGGGCAATGCTTCGCGCAGCACGGCCACGATGCGCTCATGCTGATCGCCATTGGGTTTATCCATCATCGAGGGAAGGGCAGGTATCCTATCAGCCACCGATCTCACGCTCCTATTTGAGAGTATCCATAGCTAAATATATTAATAGAAATATATCAGGGGAACATCCCAAACGCCGTCAGGCCCGCCACTTCTGGCAGCCCACAGAGAATATTGGCGCATTGCACCGCCTGGCCGGACGCGCCCTTGATCAAGTTATCGATGCAAGAAACAACGATGAGGCGCTGCGTGCGGCTCTCTACCGTTGGATAGAGCAGGCAGCTATTGCTTCCTGCCGCCCATTTGGTTTGCGGCGGGCGCGGTGTCAGCCGGACAAAAGACGAGCCAGCATAAAAATCTTCATAGAGCGCCCGAACAGCATCCTCGCTCAGTGGCTCAAGCAGATCAGCATAGCAGGTCGCCAGAATACCGCGCGTCATCGGGGCATGATGAGGAATAAAGGTAAAGCGTAACGAAGCGCCATCCTTCGCCACCCGCGTCAGTTCCTGCTCCATCTCTGGCGTGTGGCGATGCCCTTCCAAGCCATAAGCGTCCATGCTCTCGTTCATCTCACTGTAATGATTGCTTAGCGAGAGCGAGCGCCCCGCGCCGCTGATGCCCGATTTCGCATCCACAATGATGTCTGGCTTGATAATCCCCTTCGCCAGCGCCGGGGCCAGGGCCAGAATGGTCGCAGTCGGATAGCAGCCCGGATTGCCCACCAGCCGCGCCTCGCGCAGTTCCTCGCGGTGCAATTCGCAAAGGCCATACACCGCCTCCTCCAGCAGTTCCGGGCAGGGATGCGTATGCTGATACCAGGTGGCGTAGGTCTGGGCATCATGCAGCCGAAAATCCGCCGAGAGATCCACGACGCGCCGCCCCTCGGCTAGCAGGCTCGGAATCGCCTCAGCCGCCGCGCCATGCGGCAAAGCCACAAAAACAAGCTGTGCATCCTTCACCTGTTCGGTGATAGTGAGCTTCCCAACTGCAAGCTGGGGGAAAACATCGCTCAGTGCCTGCCCCTGCGCGCTGCGGGCCGTTACCTCGCAAAGCTGAAAGCCTGGATGTTGCAAAATCAACCGCGCCAATTCGCAGCCCGTATAGGACGTGACATTCACAATGGCTACAGGAATACGTTCGGCCATAGCAGCCCTCCCCGGCATGCGCGCTACCGCTAGAAAACACGCGCCCCCGCCTCCGCAGCGCCGCTGCGCAGAGACGAGAGCGCCAGTTTGCTCTTGTCATACTCTAGATTCAGAAGACTACTCGAAAAATCGGTGCTTGTCAAGAGTCGTCCGCTTGTCCGGCTTAGCAGAAAGTTCTCTTAGCCTCTCGCAAGGCCAAGAGCCGGGGCAAGGATCAGCCACGCTCCCGTTTACGAGCGACCAGGCGGGTAAAGCCCAAGGTACGCCCGGCATCTGCGCGGACCATTTCCAGTTCCTCTGGAGAAGAACGGAAACCAGCATCGCGGCACACCTCTAGCCATCTCAGCCAATGTTTCCACCCATCAGGAATAGAGTCGGCGTGCTCCACCTCAACCAGCCCCGTCTTTTCCCAATGCTGGCGCCACCAGTCTGGACTATGGAAGCTGCACCAATCCCAGGGCCAATGTCCAGCAAGATGAGCGGGCGCCTCCCCGTCCAGTTCCTGAAGGACGCCAGGAACGACAACCGCAATGGACCCTCCTGAGCGAACAAAGCGGGAGACATACCCCAAATAGAGATCATCCGTGCCGAAGTAATGATAGGCGTCGAAGCTGACCAGAGCATCAAAGAACTCGTTGGCAAAAGGCAGCGCGTGCGCCTCAGCGTGAATAGGAAACACCTGCTGCTGCCTATTGACGGCACAGATGCGCTGCCAGTTGTCACTGGCGCTCACCCACAAGTCTGTTGCCCAGACCAGAAGCTGAAATTCGCGGGCGAGAAAAATGGAAGTGGTCGCTTTCCCACAGCCCAGGTCCATCACCCGCGTGCCCGGTTGCAGCGCTATCACCTGGCTCAGCGCCTCAGCGAGCCAGACGGCATTTGGTCCCATCCCGTTTTCGAGCATCCACACAGGATCATAGGAAGCTGCGCGGGGGAACTCGTCCATCGTCAGCAGGGCTGCGAGTTCTGCCTTCGTATAGTTCATGTGCTTCCCTTTCGCATAAGAGCCACACTCACAAGAGAGTATATCCCATACCAGAAGCCTGTATCACCGACATTCTCTCATTTCGTCTGCAACACGGCCATCCATTGACAGACCCCGCCTGCCCGATATATCCTGCTGGCATCAACTCCAGACTCCTTGCCTTGCCACCGCCCTTAGAAAACGCGCGAGATGCCCGCTCAGGTTCTCAAGAAGGAGTACCTCTCAATGGCTACCACCGAAGTGACCCCGACTTCCCAGACGGTCTTTAGCGACCCCGAATTTGCAACCCTCCGCGCCATCTGCGACACATTCGTGCCCTCAATCCAGCTAGACGATGACCCACACCGCTTCTATGCCACCTCGGCCAGCGATCTCAAGGTTCCTGATCTGATTGCGGCTACCGTCGCCAGTCTCCCCGAAGACGCCCGCGCGCAACTAAAGCAACTTCTTGGCGCGCTGGAGAAGCCCCTGATGAACCTGCTCTTCTCCGGGCGTCCCCTGCGCTTCAGCACGCTCACCCAGGAGCAGCGCGAGGCATTCCTGCGCGGCCTGGGTTCCAGCAGCATGCAGATGCGGCGCCAGGCGTTCGCGGCGCTCAAACGGGCAGCCGTCGTGACCTACTACACCGCCGTTGGCGAGGATGGCAGCAATCCAACCTGGAAAGCCATTGAGTATCCTGGCCCCTTCAGTCCGCCTCCCAACGTGCCCAAGCCCATCAAACCGACCGAGATCACGGCAGATACCACGCTAGAGTGCGATGTAGTGGTGATCGGCTCAGGGGCAGGTGGTGGCGTCGTGGCGGGCGAACTCGCAGCGGCGGGCAAAGCCGTGATTGTGCTGGAGATGGGCGGGTATTACAACGAGTCAGATTTTGTCCACTACGAAGGCGCAGGCTATCAGAAACTCTATCTAGGCGGCGGCGCGCTAACCACCAAAGATCAGGGCGTGACCATCGTCGCTGGAAGCTGCCTGGGTGGCGGCACGGTCGTCAACTACTGCACCAGCTTCCGCACACCCGACGAGGTGCGCTCGGAATGGGCCGACCAGCACAAGTTGCCCGCTTTCACCTCCAAAGATTACGATATCAGCATGGATGCCGTTTCGCAGCGTATCAACGTCAACCGCGATCAGAGCAGGCCATCAAAACACGAGGCGCTGCTCAGCCAGGGGCCGGAAAAGCTGGGCTGGCACGTCGGGCCTCTGCCGCGCGACGTGCGCAACTGCCCACAGGACATCGGCTGCGGCTATTGTATGTTTGGCTGTCAGCGCAGCTCCAAGCAATCCACGCTCATCACCTACTTGCAGGATGCCTATCAGCAGGGCGCAAAGATGATCGTTAACTGCCGGGCAGATCGCATTCTGGTTGAGCAGGGCCGCGCCGTCGGCGTCGCTGCTACTGTGACGGCGCCTGGCGGCGAGCGGCATGCGCTGACTGTGCGGGCCAAAGCAGTGAGCGCCGCTGCCGGTTCACTTCAGACGCCCTCGCTCCTGCTGCGCTCCGGCCTGACCAATCCGGCCATCGGGCGCTATCTGCGTCTGCACCCAGCATCTGGCGTCTGGGCCGTGCTGCGCGAGGACGCCGAGCCGTTCGGCGGGCCATTGCAGGCGCTCTACTCGGAGCAATTCGCTGACCTCCACGACGGCTACGGCTTCAGGTTCGAGTGGGTGCCCATCCATCCAGGCACATTGGCCTTGAGCATGCCCTGGACCTCCGGCAGACAGCACAAAGACGTGATGCGCCGCTATCGGCGGATTGTGCCACTGGGCATCCTGCTACGCGACCACGAAAGCGGCCAGGTGAAGGTCGATAAACGCGGCGAATCGGTCATCGACTACCGCCTCTCGCCCTACGACCGCGCCCACATGCGCAAAGGAGTTGAGGCCGCCACGCAGGCGCTGGAAGCCATCGATGTCGAGGAGATCATCGCCCCATCACCTCAGTGGATCAGCTATCGCCCCGGAGCAGCGGGCAGCCGCGCCGATTTCCTGCGCCAGGTAGAGGCCACAGGCTATCGCCCGAATTACTTTGGACTGATCACCTATCACCAGATGGGCAGTTGCCGCATGGGGCAAGACCCGCAGACCTCCGTCGTGAACGAACACAACGAATCACACGAAGTGCGCGGCCTCTTCGTCACCGACGCCAGCACCTTCCCAACCGCTACCGGCGTGAACCCGATGCTGAGCATTATGAGCATCGCCCACATGGCGGCACAGTATATCAAAACGGTGGTCTAAAAAACAAACCTGGCGCATCCAGCACCACTCGTTTGAGGAGTACCGGATGCGCCAGGTCTATGGCTATGTGGAAAGAAGACGAACCCTACGAACGGCTGCGGCTGCGCACACGCTGAGGCACGATCACCTTACCGCCCTCCTGCCAACATTGCGCCTCCGGCGTTGGCAGATGTTCACAGCGAATCCAGCCGTTGGCGTCTTTCAGAACTTTGCCCCGCAGACACTTGGCGTACTGAATATTGTCGTTGACATTCGGGTCTTGCGGGTCCACGTCAGCCGTGACTATCTTAGGGAAGAAAAATCGACACCAGGCCACAGTTTCTTAGCCTCCACTATACAGGATGAATCCTCTATTGAGATAGTACCATTACAGAAAGCGCCGCGCCAGGTCTCACTGAAAGAATGGCGGCATAACATGCTGCGCCCAGATCGAGAAGCTATACACTTGGCCGGAAAGATAGAACAGCCCCACCAGTATGAGCGCCACGCCGCTGATAATTGAGATGACGCGCCCATATTTGCGCGCCCAACCCAGCGCAAAGAGGCCGCTGGCCCAGCCTACGCCCACCAAGAGGAATGGCACAGCAAACCCCAGCGCATAGATTGCCAGCAGCACACCGCCCAGCGCCAGACTGGCCGAAGCGCCCGCATAGAGCAGAATAGCCCCCAGCACCGGGCCAATGCAGGGTGTCCAGCCCGCCGCGAAAACGATCCCCAGGCCAAACGGCGCCAGCCCTCCGAGCCACTGGCGACGCGGATGCAGCTTGCGCTCCCGATAGAAAAAACTCATCAGCGAAGACGGCAGCAGATTGAGCAGGAACGCGCCCATCAGAATCATCACCGCCCCGGTGATAGCCTCCAGCACTGGCCGATACGCACTGAGCAGGACGCCAAACCACGCGGCGATAAATCCCAGGGCAATAAAGGCGACAGAGAACCCTGCCACAAACAGCAGACTGATACGCAAAGCCGGACGCGCATACCAGCGAAGTTGCAGTTCTGCCGGTCGGTTCTTTTCAACCGAAGCCCCAGAACTGGAAAGAAAAGTAATATAGCCGGGAATCAGCGGGGCAACACACGGCGAGAGAAAAGAGGCTGCTCCGGCTAAAAAGGCCACCAGAGCAGCCCCCCAACTCAATTGACCAACGATGGGCACTCTGGAATCTTCCTTTCAACTCAGTAGCACATCATCTCAGGGCGAAAACTCCCAGGCGAGGGCAGAAACCAGGCGCTATTTCAGTAGTTGTTGAATCTCAGCTTGCAGCGTGGGAGCATCAACCGGGCCAAGATGCTGGCGCGCCACCATGCCCGACCGATCAATAAAGATCGTTGCCGGAACGTTGCTCACGCCATAATCCACGCTGATATTCCCGGAAGCATCTGGGCCGACTGGATAGGTCACATGATACTTCTGCAAAAACTGCTCTGCCGCCTGCTGGCTATCCTGATAATCAATACCGATGAAGGTGATCCCATCGGCTTGATAGTGCTGCCAGGCAGCCTCAAGCGTGGGTGTCTCTTGATTGCAAGGTTCGCACCAGGAGGCCCAGAAGTTCAACACCACTGGCTTGCCCTGTAATGCCGCAAGGCGGATGCTCTGCCCGGATGGGCTGCCCCAGGTCGTGAGGGTAAAATCAGGAGCCTGATGCCCAACCAGCGGGATAGTTGTAGCTCCGCTGATCACATGCTGCGCAGAAGCCAGGCGCATCCACAGGACGGCGACCAGCACAATATTGAGCGCAGTGAAGAAGACCAGCGTGGCAATCGCACGTCTTTTCTTGCGTGGCGTCTTCTGCGAGAACTTCGTCTGGGCAGTTTCCTCTGGCATATCCATCGCTTATTTTGCTGATGCCTCGCCGGGCCACGCGCTCGGCTCAAAGCCCCAAAGGAGCATTGCCCCAAGGACGATCAGCGCGCCAAGCGCCACCAGGATGGGGTGAATCAACAGCCCACTCACAGCGACCATCAGGCCCAGCGCCAGCACCAACGGCCAGATGCTTGGCGCCGATGGGCGCGCCTCGTCGCGCATCTCAACCAGGCGCGTATACGCTGGTTCAGGTATTACCTCAGCCGCCTGCTCAGGAACCAATGCGGACCTGAGGGCATCTCCTGTGGACGGGCTCTGTCCGGTACTTGCCGCAACGACGCTCTCGACCTGGCGCCGCTGCGAGACAGACTCTAGCAGCAATTCAGCCTCCGCAAAGAGCCGCCGCGCATCAAATGGCTTGGCAAGGCACACAGCGGCGCCATCGCTCTCAATTTGATCGTGGAGATCAAAAGAACAATCCCAGGCCAACACGACGGCTGGCGTTTCGGCCAGCCCAGCAGAGGCACGCAAGTCTGCCAGCAGTATACGATCACTAGCAGGACTGCTGTCCACGTCCAGAACCAGCAGCGATGGGCACTGGTCCAAAAGCGTCTGCGCCTGCTGGACAGAAGAAGCCTCCAGGACGCTCATGCCTTGATGCCGTAGACCCATTGCGATGACCCGTCGCAGCGCCGCGTCTCCTTCAACCAGGAGAACCGTGTTCATCTCGGCTGCTTCCATCGTGCTGGCCCCCTTCCGCTGTGAGGATGCCTGGCGGGGCTTTCCCCGGAGAACCTGTACCTGCTGAAGTATACGGCAGCAACGTTGAATAGTGACTGACAATTTGTCAATACACCTTACAAATGCCAGAACGCGCGCGATACATCCAAATGCTGCTCAACTATTGGGCAGGCGAACCAGTTTATAGCCAACACCGGGAACGGTCAGAATATACTGCGGCTGGCTGGGATCAGGCTCGATCTTCCGGCGCACCCGCCGGATATAGACCCAGATAAAATCCATCTCGCGGTTATAGCCTGGCCCCCAGACCTTCTCCAACAATAACTCGTGGGTCAGCACCATGCCAGCATGCTGCGCCAGCACCGTCAGCAGTTTATATTCAGTCCGGCTCAGTTGCACTTCTCGGCCAGCACGCCATACCTGCCGCTGAGCAAAATCGATCATCAGATCGCCAGCAGAGAAGACCGTGCTTTGCGGGCTGCGCTGGTCCATTCGTTCGCTGCGCCGCAGCGCAACCCGCACGCGCGCCAGCAGTTCTTGTATGCCAAAGGGTTTGCTGAGATAATCCACCGCGCCCAGATCAAGCGCGCGCACACATTCATCTTCTGACCGCTGCGCGCTCAGCATCATCACCGGCACGGTGGAAAACTCACGCAGACGCGCCAGCAGATCAAAGCCATCCATGCCAGGCGCCCCAGCATCAATCAAGATCAGGTCAGGCTCCTCGCGCTCGACCAGCCGGAATGCCTGCGAGTCATCCACTGCCGAAAAGACGCGATAGTGCTGTGCCTCCAGATTGGCGCGTACATAGCGCACAATGCCCGGATCGCCATCAACAATGAGGATGGCCGGTTTATCGCTCTGGCGATTGTGGCGCAAACTTTCGGCGGGAAGCGTCAGTGGCCCGCTGAGCGGTCCGCTAGAGGATCGCACTGCCCCCGAAGCAGGCGCCAGGCGATGAGCAGTGAGAGGAATACTCATACGAATCGTCACACCCTGACCTGGGCCAGCCGATTCCGCCCAGATAGACCCTCCATGCGCCTGCACAATTGCTCTAGCAACCGCTAATCCCATCCCGCTGCCAGGAATATGCTCGCCTTCATCGAGAACGCGATAAAAGCGATCAAAAATCCGCCCCAGGTATTCCGGCTTCAAACCGCGCCCCTGATCAGCAACGCTGATCTCCATTTTCTCATCGCCCGCTGCTGCCGCGATCGTGATCTCTCCGCTCATTCCCGCATATTTCACTGCATTATCAAGCACATGATTCAACGCCTGCTCCAGACGACTCCGGTCAGCGATCAGGCAAGGAAGATCGGCGGGAAGCCTGAGAAGGATACGCTGCTGCGCAGCAAGGCTCTGCCAGCGCGCTACAAACGGCTCCAGCAGTTCAGGCAGGCGAATGAGCGTCGGATGCGCTGGCAACAAACCAGCATCCAGGCGCCAGACATCGAGGAGGGCATTGACCAGTTCATGCAGTTGATCGCACTGCTCATCTATCAATTGCAGCATCTCGCGTTGAGCAGCGGGATCCCAACGCTGCGAATTGGCAAGCAAGGTGGTTGCAGAGCCTTTGATCACGGCCAGGGGGGTTTTCAACTCGTGGGCAGCCCGCGCCAGCGCCTCTGACTTCGTCTTCTCTGAGGCGCGCTCCGGCGTCACATCATCCAACAGCATTCCCCAGCCAAGCAGATCGCCCGGCTCATCGCGCACCGGAAAGCTGCGCACGCGCAGCCAACGCACGGCTTCGTGCGCCAGCGCCAGATCAGCCACGACCTCATCAGCGTTGGCCCAGACGCGATCAAGCTCTTCTTCGGCCAGGTGCGGGTCCGCTGCCAGCGCGAGGAGCTGCTTGCGGAAATCCACCCCCACACGATCACGCAGCGCCCCTGCCTCAAGGCCCAGGAGATCTTCCACGCGAGCATTCATAAAGGTGATGCGCTCCTGGCAATCCAGCAGCACAAACCCACTCGCCATATTGCTGGTGACGCTGGCAAGGATTTGATGCTCTTGCGGTATCTGGGCGAGGAAAGTGTCCAGCGCCTCAGCGTTGGAAACAGGGGCAGAGAAGATGCCCTGACCAGTCGTTTGCTCTACTCGATGAGATCCTGATTTCCCTCCCCTGGAAGCGGTTCCCATAACTGACTCCTGATAGTGCAGACAGAAAAGCGCGTGTCTGGATAATGGCCGGATGATGAAAAAGCCATAGGGATTTTATCATGCGCGCAGCAGCGGGGGCAAACAGTTCCAGATAAGAGTATAGGGCAATCCTCCAGAGGATTGCCCATGATAGGAAAAATGTCTTGTTGGGGTGCGCTTAGCGGCTGCGGTTCGCCACCAGCGCGAAGAGGCCGCGCCAGATGCTCAGAAAGAGCAGGTTGGCGATCAGCACCACTAGGGCAAAGCTCACCCAGCTTCCCAGGCTCAACGGCGCATTTTTCAGAGTGAAGAGCCAGCGGAGCAGCATACCAACCGACCACGCGCAGAGCCAGGCCAGCGCGGTACGCAGCAGCATCGTGCGCAGGCTGGCGGTGACAGAGAAACGATAGACCCCAAAGAAGGGCGCCACCACAAACCAGCCCAGCGCAAATGGCGTGGCTGTCTCCACCACCAGCCAGAAGGCATCCAGCCCTGCCGCCTCGTGATGGCTGGTGCGACCAACCGCTGCAAAGATGAGGAACACACACGCATCACCAACGATCAAACCAGCCGCACGACGGCGGCTGGTTGCACCAATGACAGGAACAAGCTGCTTGAGAGAAGCCATCAAGATTTTCCCTATTTGGCGATTTCCGCCAGTAAAACGATAATCCCCAGATGGAGCAGCATCGCTCCGGCAAACCCCCAATAGAGGAATGCCGTCCAGACGCGATCCTCCCGATCACCATTGGAGCGCACCGCGCGAGGCCACCGCTCTGCGGCAACCAACCCAACGGCTACACGCATCCGCAGGGTCGAGCGCAACGGCGAGCGCTCAAGTTCCGCCTGCACGGCTGCATAACACAGCTTGCAGAGCGTCCAGGATTGCTGTGGCTCTGGCGCCTCAGCAGGCTCCTGGATCGTCAGCGCGCCAGCCCAGATACGCTTGCGGCAGACCGAACAACGGGTAACAGAATCACTGCCCGATCCGTCACTGTTCCCAGTGTCCGCTGAAACCGTCTGGTTTGCGCTGCCTGGTGTGTCATCTTCCATCTGCTGGCCTGCCCTTCTCAGCCCTGGCGAGCTACGCTTGCACGGCTATTACACGCCATTCGCCATACAGCGGTGTTCCTATAGAATAGTTCCTACTGTATAGACTCGCATTCAGCAGGCCAGACCAATCGCCAGCCTGCTAGAGCAGATAGACAAGGCTAAACACAGCAATCCAGACGACATCGACAAAGTGCCAGTACATTTCGCCAGCCTGGAGCGAGAAGTGTTTTTCTTTGGTGAATTGCCCACTCAACGCACGGAAGAAGTTCACCAGCAAGAAGATGATACCAACCGTCACATGCGCCCCGTGAAAGCCCGTAAGCGTATAGAAGGTAGAACCTACCAGGCCATCTGCGATGCTGAAGCCGTTAGTGATATATTCTACCGCCTGTAAACTGAGAAATGTGGTGCCCAGGATGATCGTCGTCAGAATCAGCCAGGGAACCTTACGCATATCGCCTCTGGCAATAGCCCTCCCGGCAAAGACCATCGGAATGCTACTGGAGAGCAAAATGAACGTGTTGATGAGTGGTATAGGATTGGCAAAAAAAACACTTTCCAAATGAGGCCCATTAAGGGGCGGCCAGGTACCCTGGCGCACGCGGAGATAGAGATAGCCAGCGATCAGGTTAGCGAAGAGCAGCGCTTCGGAGGCAATGAAGAAGATCATGCCCCACCAGCCAAGACCTCGCCCGGTATGGGCTGTTTCTCTGCTTACATCGGTGGGCTGCTCTCTGTGGACAATGCTCATACGTCCTCTTCCTCTATTCTACTCTACCGGCGCTTGATGACTCTCCAGCCCCCAATTCAGCCCCCAGCCAATGCCAAACATAAAGGCGAGCAGAAGGCCAATTGCGGCGACACTAATATCGATGAGCAGCCCAACCATCGTGAGCGCCATCGCACAGGCCAACAGTATCGGCCAATAGCTGGGGCCAGGCAGGTGGTTATGCTCTTCTTCCTCGCCATGATGCTCCACGACAGCGTGAGCATCTGGCAAGGTCTCGGTATCTTCTTGTTCAGTATGGCTTACTTGTTGTGCTTGTTCCTGCGACAAGATGGACCTCCTGGTAAGAGGATTGAAGGCGACCAGTTCTTTTTGTTCTATTATACCTGACCAATCGCCTAATGGGAACGCCTTCGCCAATCCGCATTCTCCGGGTTCTTCAAATCATAGAACGGGCGACGGCTGCGCACCGTTGGAATGGTCTTAAAGTTATACGGCGCTGGTGGTGAGGTGGTCATCCACTCCAGCGTGAAGGCATCCCACGGATCATCCCCCGCTTTCTGGCCTGCGAACATGGTCATAAAGAAGTTGATGACGAAGATCAGCACCCCCACAGCAATGATGAAGGCGCCAACCGTAGACGTGAGGTTCAACTGATCCCAAGGAGGATTTGACGCATAGGTATAGATGCGGCGCGGCATGCCCAGCAGCCCAAGCAGGTGCATCGGGAAGAAAGCCATATTCAGGCCAATGATCAGCAGCCAGAACTGGAGCTTGCCCAGCTTCTCATTCAGCAGCTTGCCGCTTATTTTGGGGAACCAGTAGTAGAGGGCGGAGAAGATGCCCAGCACCGTGCCGCCAAAGAGAACATAGTGCAGATGCGCGATCACAAAGTAGCTATCCGTCACCTGATAATCAAACGGCACAATGGCAAGCGCCGCGCCATTCAATCCGCCGATCAGGAACATCGCCACAAAGCCGATAGCAAAGTACATGGACGTGGTTAAATGGAGCTTGCCGCCGTAAATGGTCGCAACCCAGTTAAAGATTTTGACCGCTGTTGGGATAGCGATCAACGTCGTGGTGGTAGCAAAGAAGGCTTGCGCCGTCACCGGTAGGCCCGTCGCAAACATATGATGCGCCCAGACGGTGAAGCTCAGGAAGCCAATGGCAATGCCTGACCACGCCACGAAAGTGTAGCCAAAAATCGGCTTACGCGAGAAGACAGGAAGTACCTCAGAGACGATGCCAAAAGCGGGTAAGATCAGGATATACACCTCCGGGTGTCCGAACGACCAGAAGAGGTGCTGCCAGAGTAAGGGATCACCACCAAACGCGGCCTGGTAAAAATGCGTGCCCAGATGGCGATCAAGGAAGAGCATCGCACTGGCCGCGGTCAGGCTGGGGATGGCAAAGAGCAAGAGGAAGGAGGTGATCAGGGTCATCCAGGTGAACAGCGGGATACGGTTCATCGTCAAGCCCGGCGCCCGCAGACGAAGGATCGTCACTACAAAGTTCAGCGCGCCCACGATAGACGAAATCCCCAGAATCTGAATCCCCAGAATCCAGAAATCCATATTCGTCCCTGGCGAACAGAGCCCTGGCCGCGTGCCGCAGGGAATGGCTTCTGTTAGGGGCGCGTAACTGAACCAGCCAGCGTTTGGCGCACCACCCGCGAAGAAGCTGATATTCATAAAGACGCCAGCAAACAGAACCAGCCAGTACCCCAGCGCGTTCAGGCGCGGAAAGGCCATATCGCGCGCGCCAATCATCAGCGGCACAATATAGTTACCCAGGCCGGTCAGGAAAGGCATCACAAAGAGGAAGATCATCGTCGTCCCGTGCATCGTAAAGATCTGATTATATAGATCAGGACTCAGCAGGGTATTATTCGGCACAGCAAGCTGTGTGCGAATGAGCAGCGCCTCGATCCCGCCAACCAGGAAGAAGAAGAAGCCAGTACACATGTACATGACGCCAATCTTCTTATGATCGGTGGTCGTGATCCACGCCCCAACAGCGGTCTGGCTGAAGCGCTGGGCCGAGAATGCGCGTTCCTTTTTCTGTGGAACGGCTATGCCCCCCTGGATCGCCATAAGTATCTCCTCCAACGCTCTGCTAGTCTTCGCTCAGGCACACCGACAACACAGGTCGGGTGTGAACTATATCAGAAGCTACTGTAAACTATCAAGATAGGCAACCAGCGCCTGCACCTGATCGGGCGTCAGCCCCAGATCGGGCATATCACTCCCTGGCTTGACGCTTTGCGGATTAGCCAGCCACTGTGCCAGATTGTCTGGCGTATTGGTCAGCACCCCTCCAGCAATCAGGTCACGGCTGCCAAAGTGCGTCAGATTTGGCCCAATGATGCCCCTCGCATTCGTCCCATAGACCGAATGGCAGGCAATACACTGATTATTGTTCAGGAAGACCTGATTGAAGAACAACTGCTGGCCCTGCGCAGCCAGCGTGCCAGGCGCCGGAGTGGCAGCAGGCATCTCTTGCGCGGTCATCCATGCGCTGAAACTATTGGGGCCATTCATGTTCTTGACCATCACCTCAAAGCGCATGTGGGCATGCTGATCGCCACAGAACTCTGCGCATTCCCCCTGATAGGTTCCCAGCGTATCAGCCTGGAACCACATATGATTGGTGTGACCGGGAATCACATCCGTCTTGCCAGTTAACTGGGGAATCCAGAAGCTGTGTATCACATTATCGGAGACCAGATTGAGATGCACTACTGTCCCTTGTGGCACAACTAACTGATCAGCAGTCACAACAAGCGGGCGAGGCGAATCAGTGCTAGGATCAGCGTGGACCGGGTTCGCACTGGCGTTGTTGAACGCATCGCTCTCGTTGTCAAAATAGCGGAACTCCCACCACCATTGATGCCCATAGACATTCACATACATGGTGGGGCTGTTGGGGTTACTACCTGGCTCCTGAATAGCAAAGAGCGTCCGCACCGTCAGGCCCAACACGAGAAAGAGGATAAGCGATGGCACAATCGTCCACCAGATTTCCAGCTTGGTATTGCCCGCAATCTGGCGCGGCTCTGGAGAATCGGGCCGGGCACGAAAACGAAAGACTGAGTAGAGCAGGACACTCTCAACAAGGACGAATACAATTGTTGCCACAATCAGAATAAACCAGAACAGATCGGATTCCTGGAGGGCAACTGGTCCTTGCGGATTAAGGATCGAGGAGTTACCAACGCTACAGCCAGCTACAAGGAGCAAGCACAAACCGAGCAGCACCGGGACAAGCCAGCGTATCAACTTGCTCCGAACTAACCCATTAGGCGAGGTTCTTCGCACCCTGGGGCCTCCTAGCTACACATTCTGAAGAGGTGGTAAAAGCACCCTGCCCACTGCACCATGCTCCTTCCATGCCTCATCCACTGGTCGCAGGGACAGACTTCTCCCGCGAGTAACGCCGCTATTCTACGGCGTCGTGCTAACATTTGGCTTGCAGCGATGCCAGAACCCCTTACAAAGCCCTGAACACAGCAGAAACACCAGAGGAAAACCCTATCGGCTCGCCTGAATAGCTGAGGTTGCTATCCTGACTCACCCCTGCTATAGTAGACAGCACACATGGAAAGCATGCCTCTCAGCCAGAACCAAGGATACCACCATGCCAGGAAAAGATACATCGATGCAGGGAAAAGTCGCCATCACGCTGATTTTATTTCTCTTCCCCGCGCTCGTCGCTCCACTGATTGTCCTTGCCTTCTTGACCAGGCTCCCCGGCGCGTTCGGCTCCTTCTTCTCGGATTTTGCCTTCGCGTTCCTCTGGGGCTTTTATCTCCTCGTGGCAGTCGGCGGAGTCTTCGCCTACCGCTATTTCAAGCGGCGCCTGGCACAGCAAGAAGAACGCCCCTCTCTATGAGAGTTGCTCTGCTCCCAGTACATCTTCCGCTCCTTCGTGCTTCTCAAACCAGGAGTAGAAAGAAACACTCATGGCAATCAGATAGACAAGATTGCCGGGAATCCACATGATCAGCGCGCCAAGCATCTGGTCATCAGCCGCCGAAATGCCGAAGATACGCGGGGCAGTCAGATAGGGGGGTGTAGATAGGTTGGCTGATAAAGAACAGCAGCGCCCCCAAAACAACCATCACCTGGCAGTTGGCGAACATATACAATATCTGGCTTCCAAAAGACAATCGGGGCATTTCCTCCGGCAGCGGATTCAAGAGAGGCCACCAGTTGAGGACAGCCGTTGCCATAAACATGAGATGTTCCAGGATATGGATATTTTCATTGGTGAGGGTCAAGTCATACAGGGCGGGGAGATGCCAGCCGGCAAAAACAACACTAAACAGGAAAAAGGCAATTGGCGGTTTGGTGAGGGTGCGCAGCACCTGGCTAGTCATGGGCTGCTGGAGAAAAATCTTCACCAGCCAGCCCGGCGTGCCCACTAGCCAGAGCGGTGGAACCACCACCGTAATCAGCAGGTGCTGCACCATATGCGCGCTAAAGAGATACTCATCACCAAGTTCATCGAGCGGCGAAACTAGCGCCAGAAACATGATCGCCGTTCCGATGAGAAAGGCTGTGACTTGCCCGCGCCTCACTTCAGACCCCAGGTTATAGCGCCGCCTTAACGGCCCAATGGTATAAAGGTAGCCGCCGCAGAGCAGCGCCTACCCAGGAGAATACTGGGATCAAGGTTCCATTGGGTCAGTAAGGCGAATGAAGCTGAGGCAAGCGTGGTGGGCACAACCATTGAAACGCTTCTTTCTGGAAATGAGCCAGTAAGCAGAAAGAACGCTGGCGAAAATGACCACCAGTACTATAACCCCTGCATCATGATGCCGCAACTGGCCGGCCTTTGATGCCATCGGCTGTGCGCAGATGTTCAGGTTTTTGTAAGGTCAAGGCTGGAGCATTGCAAGGCGCATGTCAGGGGCAGGTGGGACAATCAGCCATGTTGAAAATGTTGACTCCTACAAAGGGGACTGCTATGACCCGATTACGCCGTCTGGGCTGGGTAACGGTTGGTTTTACCTATTTCCTGGTGATCGTTGGCGGCATTGTACGCATCACCGGCTCCGGTCAAGGCTGCCCTGATTGGCCGACCTGTCACGGAAGCCTGATTCCCAGCTTCGATGAACATACACTGGTTGAGTATTCCCATCGGCTGACCGCCTCCATCGTTAGCTGCCTGGTTGTAGCCCTTGCCCTCTCAGTGTTGATCTGGGCACGCCGACGGCGCTATGTCATTCCGATGGTGATTGCCGGAGTGTTGCTCGTTATTCAAATCGTGCTGGGTGCGATTACCGTCCTCTATGACCTGCCTCAGCCCATCATCACCGCCCATCTAGGCACCGCGCTGGCGCTCTTTGCCACCATTACCGTCGTAGCAGTCCTCTTAGGGCAGACCAGACCCGTCACGGGCAGCTTGAAGAGCGCGCGCCGCTTCGCGCGGCTGGCCTTGATAACAACCATCCTGACCTATGGTTTGCTGCTTAGTGGCTCGAATGTGCGCGGCAACAGCGCCGATCTCGTCTGCCCAGGCTGGCCGCTGTGCGGGCGCGACAACATTCCTGCCTCGATCATGTCGCTGGTCGAGATTAACATGTTCCACCGCATTGTCGCCAGCATTGTTGGCCTCTTCATCATTGCCACGATCATCTATGCCTGGCGGCGCAGGCGCGAAGCGCCCAAACAGGTTGCTGCCGCCCTTGCTGCTGCGATATTCTTCGCCATTCAGGTCTCTGTCGGCGCGCTGATCGTCCTCTTGGGCGCTCCTGGGATCACAGAGATATTCCATCTGGGTCTCGCCACTGCCGTCTGGGGCAGTATGGTGGTCCTCACGACAATGGCCTATCGCGATCTCCCGGCCAAAGAGGAAGTGGCCGTGCCTCCGCCTTCTGGAACATCAACTCCAGAGTAGGATTGGATACCAGCGTCAGCGGATGCCCCCGCGCTCGCCCCCGAAAAAGCCAGCGAGGCGGGTACGCTCAAAATGCAGATCGGCAGTTATGTAAACCTGATGAAGCCACATGTGACCGTCCTGCTTCTGGGCGTGACGCTCGCCGCAATGGCAATGGCCCAGCGCGGCTTTCCGCCCTGGCAGTTGGTCATCGCCACACTCTTTGGGGGAGCGTGCGCGGCGGGCAGCGCAAATTCCATCAACTGCTATTTTGACCGCGACATCGATGAGATTATGAGCCGAACCAGGCGACGGTCATTGCCTTCCGGGCGCGTTCCGCCAGGGCATGCCCTGATCTTTGGCATCGCGCTGGCGGTGCTCTCCTTTGCCGATCTGGCCCTCTTTGTCAATCTCCTGGCCGCCTTGCTGGCCTTCGCGGGTATCATTTTCTATATCTTTGTCTACACGCTCTGGCTCAAGCGCACCTCCACGCAGAATATCGTGATCGGAGGCGCTGCGGGCGCCATTCCCCCGCTGGTCGGCTGGGCCGCCGTGACCCATTCGGTTGGGCTGCCAGCCATCTGGCTCTTTGCTATCATCTTCTACTGGACACCGCCCCACTTCTGGGCGCTGGCGCTGCTCATCAAGAATGATTACGCGCGGGCGCACATTCCGATGATGCCGGTGGTACTGGGCGAGAAGGAAACCAAGCGCCAGATTCTCCTCTACACCCTGCTGCTCATTGCCGTGACGCTCGTCCTCTTCTCGACGCGCACAATGGGCTATCTGTATCTCGCCTCGGCGCTGGCGCTGGGCGCGGGCTTTCTTTATCTGGCAATTCGCGTATTTCGTGACGAGACCAAACGCTGGGCGCGTACCCTGTTCTGGTACTCGAACTGCTATCTTGCCCTCTTGTTTGCTTTGATGGTGGTAGACCGCGTTATCGCCTGAACACCCTGCGAGGAACATTATGAGTTGGCGTCTTGCTTCCCGTCTCTCCGTCCTGGTCTCTGCAATTCTGGTTGTGATCATTATCGTTGTTGTGACGCATAACACACCCAAAAGCCAGGCGGCAACGCTTCAGGGAGATGACCTGGGGGGAGTCAACGCGCCTGATTTTCGCCTGACCGACCAGTTTGGCAAGCAGGTATCGCTGTCTCAATTTCGCGGGCATCCCGTCGTCTTGACCTTCCTCTACACCCATTGCCCGGATACCTGCCCCCTGATCGCTGATAAAATCCATCTGGCGCTGGAGAAAATGGGCAGCTCCAGCGCCAACGTCGGGGTGCTGGCCGTCAGCACCGACCCGAAAGGTGATGATGTATCCGCCGCCTATCAATTCTCAGAAACCCATCACCTCCTCAATCAGTGGCATTTTCTGGTGGGAGCCAGCGCGCAGCTGTCGCCCATCTGGACAGCTTATCATGTCGATGCCACGCCCGCAGCGCCTAATTCACCATCCGGCTCGGTCAATCATACCGTTGCTATCTATCTGATTGATAAGCAAGGGCACGAGCGCGTCTATCTCGCGGAAGATTTCTCCCCTGATACAATGGCAAGTGACCTGAAAACCCTGCTGAACGAGTAACTGGCTGTGGATAAGAGTTTACAGAGTTTACAGAGTTTACAGTATGGCGGCCTATCCTCTGCCGTTTGCGCTGATTGTTCCGGCTAGCCAGTGACCGTGACCGTCAGGTTCATTGTTGCTGGATGAATCACGCAGGTCACAAAATACGTGCCAGCAGTATTCCAGGGTGGCGTCGTCCAACTCTGGCCTGGCTGGAAGGTGTGTCCATTCGAGCCACCAAAATCCGGCGCGCCAGGCTGGTTTTGATAGACGCCCATTTTACCAGTCACAAGGATGTGTTCAGTACCAGAATTCTGATCATCGACGAAGGTTATCGTGCTGCCTTTGGTAATCGTCATCGTGTCTGTGCTAAATGTCGAGGCGCCCATCGTAATGGTGTTCGGGTTATTGCTGCCACTCCCACCGCTGCTACTGGTAGAACCGCTGCCGCAAGCGGCAAGGAGTGAAACAACGAGGGCAAACAGAAATAGAAGCCCAACTTTCTTCACGAAAAACCCCCTCTTGTTTGCAGGAACGGTATCCAGACCAGAAGGGTATCGGGCTGCAATTCCTATGCCAGTTCGGCAATTTTTCGCATCTTGCGCGGCTGATTTCAGCGCGATCTGAAGCGGGTGGGAGGACAGCCGACCTCACTCCTCGACCGGATGCAAGAAATGATCGATACTCATCCAGAGTCCCTTGGAGTGGCGATAAAAGAGGAGTGGCAGAAGAACCGCCAGTGCGCTCCCGATAACGACCAACAGGAAAAGTGACACCTCCGGCTGAAGGGCTAGAGGGATGGCTATCGCCGCGAGCAGTAGTTCCGAAACCACCAGATTGATAGCCATTGCCCCGGTAAAATAGCCCTCTTCGCGCTCGAAGTGAAAGCCGCAGACGGGACAATTGTCATTCATTTTGAACCAGCCGGAAAAAACCCGTCCCTCACCACAGACGGGGCACGCCAGGCGGATTCCCCGGCCAAATAAGATCAGCCCTTCTTTGAGGAGCATAGCGCCTCTTCCCTGCCTGACCCCACACTGCTTCAGCCAGGCATTCTCTACTTACGAGAGCAGTATATCATAGGACAAACGTGAGCGGCCCGCCCATCTTCAACCCTGGCAGCGAACCAGGGCAAAAGGAGTTGCCTCAACTATGCTCTGCGTGTATACTAAACGCGCGAAAGTTCGTCTGGAAGGAAGCACGAAGATGCCACCATCGAAGAA
The DNA here is from genome assembly GCA_046704085.1 of Ktedonobacterales bacterium. Classification (GTDB taxonomy): domain Bacteria; phylum Chloroflexota; class Ktedonobacteria; order Ktedonobacterales; family DATBGS01; genus DATBHW01. The sequence continues at coordinate 39,984 of JBJKSJ010000396.1, forward strand.
GCCGATAACCAACGCCGCTGGCGACTCGCCGCGACGAGCAAAATTATCCCAAAAGGTGAACCAGAACCAGATAAAGAAACCAGTCTCTCAGGTGAAAGCCGCAGCAGAGACTGAAATAGTAAAAGGAAATGAGAACCTCGAACGTAAAGCTAGTACGAAAGCGCCAGCAGTGAAAGAGCGCAAACCTGCGGCGCAAACGCTTGAGGTGCGCGAACGCAAACTTACTCCGCAGCAGCAAGTCCATCTGGCCCGTGCCCGGCGGCGCCAGCGGAACCAACGGCTCGTGTTGGGCACAATTGCTTTGCTGGTGATTGTTGTCGTGGCAGTCGTCATCCAGCAGGTGGTTGCCAAAAACGTGGCAGCCACGCAGCTAGCAAACGCCCACGCTTCCGCCACAGCTACCTCTCTCGCGCACGCGACAGCCACACAGACTGAACTGAACGTTCTGGAGCCTGAAACGCCGCCAGCCCTTACCGGCAAAACGATCACAACGAGCGATGGCCTTCAGTATATCGACATCAAAGTGGGAACAGGAACGGCTGCCAAAGAGGGTGATACCATCAGCGTGCGCTACGTCGGCTGGAACGAGCCTGCCAATTGCCAGGCCGTAGATGTCTGTCAGTTCGATAGCTCTTATTATGAGAACATCCAGAGCAATAAAGACCCCATGACCTCGGTACAGCTCCAACTGAATGCTCAGAGCGTGATCCCCGGTTGGGTTGAAGGCGTGGCCGGAATCAAAGTCGGCGGAGAGCGCCGCCTGATCATCCCGGCTGCCCTTGCCTATCAAGACCAGGCACAAACAGGCGGCGAACAACCTATCCCGGCCAACGCGACCCTGATTTTCGACATCCAATTAGTCAGCATTGACAATACATCCACACCCACACCTACACCGGGCGGCTAAGACATGGGCTATCGTTCTGTCTTTCGAGACGACCTCTTTCACGAGCAAGTGATCATCGTCAGCGGCGGCGGCACAGGGATTGGCCGGAGCATCGCGCACGAACTGGCAAGCCTGGGCGCTACCGTCGTGGTCTGCTCGCGCAAGCTCGTCAATATCGAGCGCACCCGCGACGAGATTCTGGCGGCGGGCGGCCAGGCGCTGGCGCTCGCTTGCGATATTCGCAGCCCTGAGCAGGTAGAAGGGTTGATGGCCGCCGTCGTGGAGCAGTATGGCAAGATCGATGGGCTGGTGAACAACGGCGGCGGCCAGTTTGTTAGCCCTGCCGAAGATATTCGGCTCAAGGGCTGGAATGCCGTCATCGAGACGAATCTGACAGGCGCGTTCCTAATGTGCAAGAACGCCATGCTGCGTTCGATGCGCGATCACGGCGGAGCGATTGTCAATATCCTCATGGACCTCTGGAGCGGCTTTCCGGGCATGGCACACAGCAGCGCGGCGCGGGCAGGCGTGGAGAACCTGACCAAAACGCTGGCGGTGGAATGGGCGCCGTATCACATTCGCATCAACAGCGTTGCGCCTGGTATTATTCAATCAAGTGGATTGGCGAATTATGACCCTGCTATCCTGAAAGATATTGCCAGCTATATCCCAGCCAGGCGGCTGGGCAGCGAGAGCGAGGTGGCTGCTGCCGTCACGTTCCTGCTCTCGCCTGCCGCCAGCTATATCACTGGCGATACCCTGCGCGTGGATGGCGCCAGTTCGCTCTGGCGGACGAATTACGACCTAGCCGAACATACTCCAGCTTCGCCCTATAGCGGCTTCGAGGAGTGAATCCTTTGAGCATCATCCGCTCACAGATCGATACGCAGAGCGCGGAATACCAGCTGAACCGCGCAGCCTGGCAGCGGCTCGTGGCTGAACTGCGCGAGCGCCAGGCAAAGGTGTGCGAGGGCGGCGGCGAGAAGTATACACAGCGACACCGCTCGCGTGGCAAGCTGCTGCCGCGCGAGCGCGTAGAACTGCTGCTGGACCCCGGCACGCCGTTTCTGGAACTCAGCCCGCTGGCGGCCTGGGGGATGTATAACGATGAATCAGTTGGCGGCTCGCAGATTACCGGCATTGGCATCGTCAGCGGTGTGGAGTGCATGATCGGCGCGAACGACCCGACGGTGAAGGGTGGCTCCAGCTATCCCATGACCGTCAAGAAGGGCTTGCGCGCGCAGGCCATTGCGATGGAGAACCACCTGCCCAGCATCCATCTGGTCGAATCTGGCGGGGCCAATTTGCTCTATCAGGCGGAAATGTTCGCCGAGGTCGGCGGGCGCACCTTTGCCAATCTGGCGCGCATGTCGGCGATGGGCCTGCCTCAGCTCTCGCTGGTCTTTGGCAGTTCGACAGCGGGCGGCGCCTATGTGCCGGGCCTGTCGGACTATACGGTGATGGTGCGCAAGAAGGCAAAGGTCTTTCTGGGAGGGCCACCGCTGGTGAAGATGGCAACCGGCGAAGAGGCCGACGATGAAACGCTGGGCGGCGCCGAGATGCACACGCGCGTCTCTGGCCTGGGCGATTATCTGGCCGAAGACGACGCCGACGCCATCAGGATTGGGCGCGAGATCATGTCGCGGCTGAACTGGCGCAAGGAGATCAAAGCGGCGCTGGCTCCTCCTGAAGAGCCGCTGTACGCCCCTGACGAACTGCTGGGCATCGTGCCGGTGGATACGCGCAAGCCCTACGAGGTGCGCGAGGTGATTGCGCGGCTGGTGGATGGCTCGCGCTTCACCGAATACAAGCGCGAATACGGCCCGACGCTGGTGGTCGGCCACGCGCACATCAACGGCTTCCCCGTTGGCATCATCGCCAACAACGGCATCCTTTTCTCTGAATCGGCTAACAAAGCCGCCACCTTCATTCAGCTTTGCAACCAGACGCGCACGCCGTTGATCTACCTCCAGAACACGACAGGCTATATCGTTGGCTCCAAATATGAGCAAGATGGTATTGTCAAGCACGGCTCCAAGATGGTCAACGCCGTTGCCACCTCGACGGTGCCGCAGTTCACCGTCATCATTGGTGGCTCGTTTGGCGCGGGCAACTATGGCATGTGTGGCCGGGCGTATGACCCGCGCCTGCTCTTCACCTGGCCCAACAGCCGTATCGCCGTGATGGGCGGCGAGCAGGCAGCCGGTGTCCTCTCCATTATTCAGGAAGACGCCGCCCGCGCCAGAGGCCGCGAAGTCGATCAGCAGCAGCTTGAAATGCAGCGTAAAATGGTCATTGCCAGGTTTGACGAAGAAGCGTCCCCGTATTACGCAACGGCGCGCATCTGGGATGATGGCATCATCGATCCCCGCGAGACGCGCAAAGTCTTGTCTATTGGCCTTTCGATGGCCTATAACCGCGATTTCGTCTCTGAAGGTGCGCCACGCTATGGTGTATTCCGCATGTGAGTTTGTCCAGCCCCAGATTCAAGAGGAGGCCAAAGATGTCGTCCAGTTCGATCTATTTCACCGAAGAACATGAGATGTTCAGGCAAACCGTGCGCTCGTTCGTGGAAAAAGAGATCAATCCCTATGTGGACGAGTGGGAGGAGGCGGGCATCTTTCCGGCCCACAACCTCTTCAAGAAGATGGGCGACCTGGGCTTTCTGGGGCTGAACTATCCCGAAAAGTACGGCGGCGCGAACGCCGATTACTGGTATACTGTCGTCTTTGCGGAAGAATTGTCCCGCGCCAACTGTGGCGGCGTGCCGATGGGCATTGTCGTGCATACCGATATGTGTACACCCGCGCTGGCCCAGCACGGCTCGCACGAACTCAAGAAAAAGTACCTGGAGCCATCCATTCGCGGCGAGATGGTTGGCGCGATTGGCGTCAGCGAGCCGGATGCAGGCTCGGATGTCGCCTCCATCCGCACGCGCGCCGAAAAAGATGGCGACGACTACATCATCAACGGCACCAAGCTCTATATTACCAATGGCACGCAGGCCGATTGGATTTGTCTGCTTGCGCGTACCAGCAACGAGCCGGGCTATCGCGGCATGTCGCTCATTATTGTGCCCACCAACTCGCCCGGCTTCAGCGTGGGCCGCAAGCTGCGCAAGCTGGGCAACTATTCCAGCGATACTGGCGAACTGGTCTTCGACCATGTGCGCGTGCCGCAGTCGAACCGCATCGGCCCGGAAGGTATGGGCTTTATCCTCCAGATGCAGCAGTTCCAGAAAGAGCGCCTGATCGGTTCTATCATGGCACACAGCGGATGCGAGCGCACGGTGCGCGATACGATTGCCTATACCTCGGAGCGCAAGGCGTTTGGCCGCCCGCTGATTGAGAATCAGTGGATTTACTTCAAGCTGGCCGAATTGCTGACGGAGATCGAGGCGCTGAAGCAGTTGAATTATCACTGCGCGCGCATGCTGATGGAGGGGCAGGATTTCACGCTCGAAGCCTCGATGGCAAAGCTCAAGGCTGGCCGGCTCTCGCGTGAAGTCAACGATACCTGCCTGCAATTCTACGGCGGCATGGGCTATATGGAAGAGACACCCATCGCGCGGCGCTTCCGCGATGGCCGCCTGCTCTCCATCGGCGGCGGCGCCGATGAGGTGATGCTGGGCATCATCGCCAAGTATGAGGGTTTCCTTCCCAGGAAGGCGTAAGGAGCAGCCATGTTACGCATCGGCTCAGCGCAGGGCTTCTATGGTGATGATGTCACCAAAGCTTTGCCCATGATCGAGGGCGACCATGTGGATGTCGTCTGCTTTGAGGCGCTGGCCGAACTCACGCTGGCGATTCTGCGCAACGACATGCTCAAAAACCCGGCGCGCGGGTTCACCTGGGATATTCCCATCATCGCCGAGCAGATTTTGCCCGCCGCCTTCAAGCGCGGCATCCCGCTGATCACCAACGGCGGCGGCCTGAACCCAACCGGCGCCGCAGAGGTGGTGCGCACCAAAGCAGCGCAGTTGGGCTTGCATGGGCTGAAAATCGCTACCGTTACGGGCGACGATCTGCTGCCCAGGCTCTCTGATCTGATCACCGAGGGCGAACGCTTCACCAACACGGATACGGGCGCGCCGCTCAGTCTGGATGGGCCACCCATCGTCACGGCCAGCGCCTATCTGGGCGCGTTCCCCATCGTCGAGGCGCTGCGCCAGGGCGCGGACATTGTGATTACCGGGCGCGTCGCCGATCCGTGCCTGTATCTGGCGCCGATGATTCACCGCTTCGGCTGGGCGGCTGACGATTGGAACCGGCTGGCATCTGGCATTGTCGCCGGGCACCTGCTGGAATGCACCGGGCAGGTGGTGGGTGGCAACAGCCTGGCGCTGGTTGATGAGATTGAGCCGGACGCGCTGGCGCATCTCGGCTATCCCATCGCGGAGGTCGAGGAGAGCGGCGCGTTTGTGCTGACCAAAGTGCCCGGCTCGCCCGGTAAGGTTTCGCTGGAGACGGCCAAAGAGCAACTACTCTATGAGATTCACGACCCGCGCGCCTATATTACGCCCGACGTGATCGCCAATTTCACGACTCTGCGGCTTATAGTGGATGGTCCGGACCGCGTGCGAGTGAGCGGCGTGACAGGTCGCCCCAGGACAGATACGCTGAAGGTCAACGTCGGGCGCTTCGAGGGCTACAGCCGCGAACTGATCTTCACCCTTGGCTGGCCCAAGGTCCGGCGCAAAGTCGCGCAGCTTGAGGGCATGGTGCGCGAGGCGTGGCAAGGGCTGCCAATTGAACGCTGCGAGGTTAGTTATCTCAGTGTCAACAGCCTCTATGGCAGCCTCGGCGACCTGCCCGACGACCCGCTGGAACTGGCTGTGCGGGTCACAGCGACGGCCCGCGACCCCCAGACGCTGAAGCAGGCCGTGCGCCGAATGATGGCGCTGGGGCTGAGTGGCCCCGCCGGCATGTCCGTCTCCGGCCAGACGGTTGGCGCCGACCCGCGCCCGATCCTGGGCCTCTGGCCTGCGCTGATCAGCCGTGACAAAGTGCAGCCAAAAGTTGACATCTGCGAGGTGCAGGCATGAGCAGCCAGGTACGCCCTGTTCGTCGCCTCTACGATCTGGCCTACGGGCGCTCAGGCGACAAAGGCGATATTTGCAACGTGAGTGTCATAGCTCGCTCGTCGGAAGCCTACGCCGAATTGAAAGCCAAACTCACGCCGGAGCTCGTCAAGGCGCATCTAGGATCGCTCGTCAAGGGCAAGGTTGAGCGTTTCGATCTCGATAATATCGAGGCGTTCAATTTTGTGCTGCACGGGGCGCTAGACGGCGGGGGCACGCGCTCGCTGCGCATCGATAGCCTGGGCAAGTCGATGGCGGGCGCATTACTTTACATGGAGTGGGAGGAATAACAAGGTAATGGATTACGAAACCATTGCTATCGCCCTTGATGGGCCAGTCGCCACTGTAACCCTCAACCGGCCAGAGGCGCGCAACGCCATGAGCCATCAGATGGTTGAGGACATGTTGGGCTATTTTCAGAGCATCCGCGATAATCGGGACATCCGCGTGGTGGTCATTTGCGCGGCTGGCAAGACCTTCTGTGCAGGGGGCGATATACGCGACCTCAGTTCGCCGCGCAGCGAGGCCGAGGAGCGCGCGGCTATCGGCAAGCTGGATACGATGCTGCGCCTGGTGAATCGCGCGCCGCAGGTGGTCATCGAGCGCATTCATGGCGCGGTGATGGGCGGCGGCATTGGCCTGGTCTCTGTCTCGGACATCGCCATTGCCAGCGCCACCGCTCGTTTCGGCTTCCCAGAGGTGCGCCTGGGCCTGGTTCCCTCGCTGATCTCGCCCTTTATCGTCCAGCGGCTGAGCCTGACGCGCGCGCGCCAATGGATGCTGACCAGCGCGCAGTTCGCTGCCAGAGCGGCTCTGGAGGCCGGACTGATTCACGAAGTCTGCGACGAAGAGGTACTCGATCAGCGGGTCCACGCAACCGTCCGCGAGGTCTTGCAGGGTTCGCCCAACGCGCTGGCCGAATGCAAAAAGCTGCTCTTTGAAGTGCTGGAAAATCCCGATACGCTGGCCTATCGCGTAGACCTGCTCAACCGCCTGCGCCGCAGCGACGATGGGCAGGAAGGGATGCGGGCGTTTCTGGAGAAACGCTCGGCACGCTGGGTTCCACAGAGCGAGGCGCAGGGGTGATTGAGGCTATCACCTATATCACTGGCAACCCGGCAAAAGCCAGGCTGCTCAGCCAATACTTGGACTTTCCGATGGTTCATAAACAGGTTGATCTCGTCGAAATCCAATCCCTCGACCTGTCCAGCGTCATAGAATACAAAGCCAGGGAGGCGTATCAACACGTTCGCTCGCCAGTGCTGATTGAAGACACCTCGCTTCGGTTTCTCGCTTTGGGAAAATTGCCCGGCCCATTGATCAAATGGTTTTTAACTGAATTAGGGGCAGATGGGCTTTGTCGCATGCTTGATCACTATCCGGACAGATCGGCGCTGGCTGAGATGCAATTTTGCCTATATGATGCGCAAACCTTCCAAACCTTTGCAGGCGCTCAAACAGGTTCAATTTCCCCGGCGCCACGGGGCAGCAATGGTTTTGGCTGGGATCCTATTTTTATCCCCGATGGGTATGACAAAACCTGGGCGGAGATGACGGATGAGGAAGCGCAGGCGACTTCCATACGCAAAAGCGCCTTGAGCAAAGTGGAAGCCTATCTCAAGATGCAGAGAAATCGTTGAACGGTTGCCAACAAGGATAAAGATGACCAGCATTCGCAAAATCCTCATCGCTAATCGCGGCGAGATCGCCTGCCGCATCATGCGGACCTGCCGCAGCATGGGCATCATCACCGTTGCTGTCTTCTCGACGGTTGACGCGCAGGCGCGGCATGTCCGCGAGGCCGACGAGGCGATCTACCTTGGCGATAATCCGGCCTCCGCGTCCTATCTCAACATTCCGGCGCTGATCGAGGCGGCGCGGCGCAGCGGCGCGGACGCGGTGCATCCGGGCTATGGCTTCCTGGCCGAAAACGCCGACTTTGCTGCCGCCTGCCTGGAGGCCGGGCTGATCTTCATCGGCCCGACGCCAGAGGCGATCCGGCGCATGGGCAGCAAACGCGAGGCCAAGTTGCTCATGCAGGCGGCAGGCGTGCCCACCGTGCCCGGCTATCAGGACGAGGACCAAAGCGATGAGACGCTGATGGTTGGCGCGCAGAAGATCGGTTATCCGCTGATGGTCAAGGCGGCGGCAGGCGGCGGCGGCAAAGGCATGCGCGTCGTCACCGAGGCGGATGCACTGCCCGATGCGCTGGCGGCAGCGCGGCGCGAGTCGCTCGGCGCTTTTGGCGACGATACCTTGATTCTGGAGCGCGTAATCGCCCCCGCGCGGCATGTGGAGTTCCAAATCTTTGGAGATCAGCACGGCCAGATCATCCACCTGGGCGAGCGCGAGTGCAGCATCCAGCGGCGGCATCAAAAGATCATCGAGGAGACGCCCTTCACTGCGCTCACACCGGAACTGCGGGCGCGCATGGGCGCGGCTGCCGTGACGGTTGGCCGCCAGATTGACTATGTGAACGCGGGAACGGTCGAGTTCATTCTGGATGAGACGGGGCATTTCTATTTTCTCGAAGTGAACACGCGCCTGCAAGTCGAGCATCCCGTCACCGAATATGTGACCGGGCTTGATCTGGTGCGATGGCAAATTGAGATTGCTGAGGGCAGACCACTGCCTTTGAGACAGGAAGACGTATGTTTTCGCGGCCACGCGATTGAGTGCCGCGTCTACGCCGAAGACCCGGCCAATCACTTCCTGCCCGTCACCGGCGACATTCTGCTCTGGCGCGAACCAATTGGCGACGACGTGCGCGTGGACGCGGGCATTCTTTCCGGCGGCGCAGTCTCGATCTATTATGATCCCATGCTGGCAAAGATCATCACTTATGGCGCCGACCGCGCCGAAGCTCTGCGCCGCATGGACCGCGCGCTGAGCCAGACGACGTTGATGGGACTGCGCAATAATATTGCCTTCCTGCGCCGCGTTCTCTCGCATCCAGAGCATGTTGCTGGCAATCTGAGTACGACTTTTATCGAACAGCATCTTTTTTCTCAGCCAGACGAGACTGCCGCTCCCATGACAGCTATCCTGGCAGCGGCGCTGGAGCGGCAGTTGGCCGAGCGTGCCTCAGGCCACTGGCGCAACAATCCCAACGCGCCAATCACGACGCGCTTTCGGACAGAAGCAGGGCAGGAATGGCTGGTTTCGCTGACGCCTGGCAGAGACGCCGACCTCCCAAGTTTTCCTACTTTTCCCACATTTCCCGCCCCCTCAGGTTTTCCCACTTTCCAGTGTATCCTTGAGCAAGAGGGAAACACAACGACTCATATTGTCAGCGCGCTGGAGTATCACGCGCCCGATCTGCGCTTCTCGCTTGATGGGCGCGCGCTGCGGGCCGTCGTGGTCGAAGCGCCGCATCATCGCTACTGGGTGAAGGTCGATGGCTGCGCCTGCATGCTCACCTGGCTTTCCCCGCTGCCGGAGCCAGGTGAGCGCCGCGAGGGCCAGGGGTCATTGCGCGCGCCGATGCCAGGTACAGTGCGCGCCGTGTTGGCTGTACCGGGACAGCAGGTACGCAAGGGCGAGACGCTGATGCTGCTCGAAGCGATGAAGATGGAGCATAGCATCCGCGCTCCCTATGATGGCGTAGTCACAGCCGTTGCCCATCAGCCCGGCGCAATGGTGCAGGCGGATGTGGTGCTGCTGGAGCTTGCGCCCGCCAACGAAATCATCTCAGAAGAGATTGAGTAGCTTTCAGCAAAAGGGACCGCTACGGCGCCTCAGTCGAACCAACCTCTTGATGCTCAGGAGCCATAAGTGCCTGTGCCGTCGTGATCTTATCGCGCATGAAGAAGAGGACGCCTGCCCCTCCAATCACCCAGACGGCTACCACATAGGGCGCGAGATTGAGGGGAAAGTCTCCCGGTGAGAGAAACAGCGCCAGGAAGATTGCCCCAATGAACAGCGTGCTGAGCGCCGGAAAGAGCGCGTGGCGCGCCAGCTTGAAACCCTCCCGCCGCTTACGGCGGAAAAAGCGGAAGCAGGCGATATTGACCAGCAGATAGATGAGCATGACAAAAAGGGCATCGAGGATGCCCAGGAAACCAAAAGCGTTGATCGGCTCCAGAGTAAAGCCCAGCGTCAGGCCACTGATCAGTCCGAAGATGCAGAGCGCCGTGATCGCCCCCACTGGCGTCTGGCGGCGGGCGTGGAGGCGCGTCGTCCAGCGCGGAAAGAGGCCATCGCGCCCCACCGTGTAGATGATCCGCGCGCCACCATTGACAATCGCAAGCGCGGCCCCAAAGAACGAGAGGGTGCCTGCAATATCGATGAGGACAGCAAAGGCGCCGCCGCTGAAAGTACGACTGATCGTGTCGAATGGCGCCGGGTCGTTGGCATAGCCTGTTGCCATCTTGTTAGGGCCATAGCCAACCGTCGCCACATAGGCCATCAGCACATAGAAGAGGCCAACGACCAGCATCGACCCGAAGACCGCTCGCGGGATATTGCGGCGCGGGTCGCGCGTCTCTTCGCCCAGCGTCGCCGCCGTCTCGAAGCCAATGAAGCTCAACACCCCCAGGATAATGCCTGCCGTGAGGTTGCCGTTTGGGGGAACCTGACTCACACTGAACGGCGCAGCGGTCAGCCCGCCCTGGCCGCCAACATGCAAGAGAACAATGATTGCCAGAACAAGGCAGACGCCGATTTCAAAAGCCAGAAACGTGAGGTCAACCGTCAGAGATTGGCGGATGCCGACGTAGCAGATGGCAAAGATAATGCCAATAGCCGCGACAAACCAGAAACTCCAGTGCAGATTCAGCCCAAACCACCGCGACACCAGGGTCTGCAAGTTCGCGCTCATCAGGACAAACGAGTAGGGTACGCCGAGCGCGACCGCGATGAGGCCAATCCAGCCGATCAGAAATCCCCAGCGCAGGTTCAGTCCCTCGACCACGAAGGTATAGGCCGAGCCGCTAGAGGGCAGTTCGCGCGACATCTCGCTATACTGGTTTGCCATCAGCAGCGCTACCACAAACCCGATCACGTAGCAGAGCGGGATGGCCGCGCCGACATACCCGGCTTGCGGGATCGTATTGAAGAAGATCGAGGCCGCAGGGGACATCACCGCAACCGAGATCACAACGGCGTGGCGCAGGCCCAGCGCGCCATGCCGCAGCGTAGGAAGTGGAGTTGCCAGGTCTGGCAAAGTTGACGCAGTATCGCTCATGCAAATGCTCCTGTAACGTCAGTTTTGGCTAATTAGTGGCTCATCATGGCTAAAGGCATTGGAGACACTTGAAGGAGAAGGAGGTGTGGTCCAATGGAGGCGCTCAGTGAGCGCGCCGCCGCCACCTCGGGCGACCAGGGACGCTGGCGCGTAGTAGCGCGCAGCAGCACCGGGGCCAGCAGCCGCTCGAAGGAGCCGGCGTGCAAGCGCTGGAAGCGTGGGCCGAGAGCGTGCGGGGAGCCTGGCTGCGGGCTGGTCCAGAGGAAGCCTGCGCGCGGCAAGACGCGCCCAGCTTCCCCCACCGAGCCAAGCTGGCGCCAGATCAGGCTTAAGACGAAGCCGACCATCACGGGCAAGGACAAAAGGCGCTCACGCAGTTCCATCGCCTGGTAGGCAGTGACCTGGGCGGGGGTCGCCAGATGCCCCAGGTCCACGAGGCGCGCCGCGATCTGGTCGGCGGGCAGGGCCGCGTTAGGGGGCGTCTGCTGGTCGCGGCGGCTGGCGCGGGGATGGCGCACACTGCTGGGCTTATTCTTAGAAGCAGGTGTTGTCTTCATAGATATATTCTACCACGTCCGGTTCTTTCGGTTGCTTACTTGACAACGGTTCCACCATCCTTAACTTGTAACCAATGGCCTAAGGCTTCTCTTGCCGCTGGTCGCTGCGCCAGAGGTCGCCCCAGCGTTCTAGCAGGGAACTGAGGCGTGCCTGCTGGCGCTTCTTCTGCTGCGGCGCGCCTGTGGCGCGCCTCAGCGCCTGCTCGGTACGCTCAGGCTGCGCAGGCAAAGGCGCCAAGACTGCCTCTGTCTGTTGCCCAAACCAGTCCACCAGCAGCGAGCAGGTCTGACAGAGGGAGACCGGCTCGGCCTCGGCGTCTGCGGCCACGAGGTCAAAAGGATGTCGGCAGATGTGGCAAATCACATGCTGCCAGGAATCCTCTGGAGGTGCTGCTGACTCTGCCATCGCTGTGCCTCAAGAGAGCGAATAACGCTCCACCATACCCAAGCTTTTTGCCAGCAATTAATAGGCGGTGTCATTTGCCACCAGGGTCCAGTCCCTAAATCTCCGTAGCGTCAGCGATCTCACTCAGGGTCATAAAGGCTGCCCCTTGTGTCTGCATATAGGCGATCAAGCGATCCAGCATCTGGAGGAGATGCGCGCGGCCACTCGTTTGCGGATGGATCGTCAGCAGATAGCAGCACCCTTCCTCCTCGGTGGCAGCATAATCGAAGATCGCCCGCCAGCGTTCCTCCAGTTGGCTTACCCCCATCAGACCAGCCTGGCGTTGAGAGATGAACTCCATCGCGGGGAAATCATCCAGATACCAGGATACGGGAAGTTCCAGGATTCGGCAGGGAGGGCTAAAGATGCTGGCAGCGTTTGCCACCGCAGAATCTCCATATGGCACGGTGGAGGGCTGGGTCACACGTCGTGGGTAGTAGGGATGCAGATCGTTTGCCATCAGGCTGCTATCCCAGGTAAAGCCAAATTCCTCCAGGATGTCCAGCGTGTGCGCGCTCACATCCCAACCGGGGGAACGATACCCGCGTGGCTGCACGCCCAGGCGCGCCAGCGCGGCCAGGCCACGCAGGAACACCTGCCGCTCGGTCTTCTCGTTTACCTCCGTTGGATTCTCATGCGCATAACCATGATGCGCGATCTCATGCCCGGCGGCCAACACCTCCCGGCATGGCTCAGGGAAGGTATCTGCCGTATGCCCTGGAATACACCATGTCGTCTTGATCTGGCGCCTGGCAAACAGCCGCAATAACCGCTGTGCCCCTACCTCAGCCCCAAACTCGCCCCGCGCGAGGTATTCAGGAGAGAGCTTGTGGAAAGTGCCATCCCAAAGAGACAAGGCATCGAAGTCAACGCCCAGCCCAACAGCCACTGTCTTCCCAGCGGGAACCCTGACCCGCCCGGCCATCTGCTGATAAGTCATGGCTGTCCTCCTTCTCCTGGTTGGCTAGAATGAGCTAGCTTGCCTGTGAGCGTCTCGTCCACTAGAGAATCCCTCGTCGTAAGAGATAGCGCAGAAACTCCTGCTCGCTTCTGTTATAGCATAGCGGATTCATGCAGGCAAGCCTGGAGATAACGACCCTTGACGAGACAAAACGCGGCGCGCTATCTTCAGAAGGAACACTAGCATATCTGAGAAGGGATTGATGTATGCAACAGCAAACGGCCCAGGCTATTGACCAGTACCTCGCGTCTCATCTGGACACTTCTCTGGAGGAAGTGAAGCGCCTGTGCGCGCAGCCCAGCGTATCGGCGCGGCGCGAGGGCATTGACGACTGCGCGATCCTGGTGGCGGAGCTACTGCGTGGGCATGGGTTCGATACACAGGTCTTCCAGACGCCCGGCCATCCGGTAGTCGTCGGGACGGCGAAGGGGCGATCAGATCGCACGCTGCTGTGCTACAACCACTATGACGTGCAGCCGCCGGAACCTCTGGAGTTGTGGACGACGCCCCCTTTCCAACCGGAGATTCGAGACGGCGCGCTCTATGCGCGCGGAGCCAAAGATGACAAGGGCGAATTCATTGCGCGCCTGGCGGCAGTGGATGCCGTGCGAGCGGCGCATGGCGGCGAGTTGCCCTGCGGTATTACCTTTGTGGTCGAGGGGGAGGAGGAGATTGGGAGCCGTCACTTCGCCGATTTTGTCCTGGCGCACCTCGACCTGCTCGCCGCCCAGGGAGCCATCTGGGAGGAAGGTGGGATCGATCCCAGCGGCGCTTATCACTGCTGGCTGGGACCGCGCGGCTTGTTGTATGTGGAACTCTCTGTAGAGACCCTGGCGCGCGACGCCCACTCTGGCGGCGCCCATGTGCTGCCGAACGCCGCGTGGCGCCTGCTGCGGGCACTGGCAACGTTGAAGGATGAGCATGAACGGTTACTCATTCCTGGCTTCTATGATGATGCCTTGCCACCCTCCGAGCGCGACCGAGAGATTATTGAGCGGTTCTATAACGGTGGATCCGAAGCTGCATTCCGCGCGACCTACGGCGTGGAACGCTTTGTCAATGGACTCACCGGCCTGGCCTGGACAGAGGCAGTCTTCAATCCCACCTGCAATATTGCCGGGCTGACCGCAGGCTATCAGGGGCCAGGCTCGAAAACGGTTATTCCGGGGCGGGCCAGCGCCAAAGTTGATTTCCGCCTGGTTCCGAACCAGAATCCAGGCGATATCCTCTCCAAGCTGCGCGCGCATCTTGATCAGCAAGGCTTCGCCGATGTGGCCGTGACCCAGCTTGGCGGCATGGGTTATCCCTACAAGCAGGACGCTGACGACCCACTCATCCAACTCAGCATTCAGGCCGGCGATGAAGTGTACGGCGTGCCAGGTACGATTACCCCACTGATCGGCGGCACCACGCCGGTGTACGCCATCGCGCGCCCTCTCGGCAATATTCCGGTCATATCGCCCGGCGTTGGCTACTGGGACAACAAGACCCACGCTCCGAACGAGCATGTGCGCCTGGGAGACTTCCAGAATGCCGCCCGACACATCGGGCGCATCATGGATGGCTTTACTGCACTCTGAGGATGGCTTTGCCTCAAGCCAGCCGCCTGCTCATCCCTGTGATACCATCAGACGTACATGGCGCGGAAGAGCCGCTGCTGGCTTGCCATATTTGCAACCCTGGAAGCGCCTGTACGTCTAATCTGTAGAGAGATGCCGCTGTGGAATCTCTCGCGGTTAGCTCAGGCACGAGAACAAGATGACTGATCAACACTATGATGTGGACTATTACAGCCTCTTAGGTGTCAGCGCCGATGCTTCGGCATCCACCATCAAAGCGGCTTTCAAGCGGCTGGCGCTGCGCTATCATCCTGATGTCTATCACGGGGCCGATGCCGATGAGCAGATGCGGCTCCTTCTGCTGGCCTACCGGACCTTGAGCGATCCGGCCCAGCGCCAGGCGTATGACGCCCGGCGCAACGGAACCAATCATCATCCAGCGACAAGGCAGCAAAGCCGCCCCTCCCAGGCTGCCGCTGGGCCGCCCCCCGCGCGCGAGGTTTCCCCCTGGGCGCGCCGCGACCGGAACCGATACTATGCTTTTCCCGCGCTCAGCGCCGATGCGCCCGCGCAGGTTACACTTGGCGAGGTCAGCTACACCCTCTCGCCAGAAGAGGCCCGCGCGCTCAAGCAGCAGGGTCTTTTGCGCGGGACGGCGCGGGCGGCACTGAGTGCGCTCACTCCTGAAGCCAGAGCGTCCTTCCCGCACTATTGCCATCGCTGCCACCATCGCTGGATTCCCGCTGAGGTAGAGTCGGGGATTGCCCGGCTCTGGGAACTGATCTGCCCGGCGTGCAAGGCCAGCGACTGGCACGAATACCTGCTGCTGCGCTGTATTCACTGTGAGGCCGTCTTCGAGAGCGAGCAGATTCGTGACCCACTCGGCCCGGCTGGTGGGGCGCTCTGTCCCCCATATACGCTTTTTCCGCTCTGCCCCTCCTGTGGGGCAGCCAGATGGTGTCCTGCTGAAGATGCCCGCGTGGAGGGGCTGCGCCGCAGGCCAGCGCGCGGGCGGCAAAGTGGCAGAACCCGCTCGTGAGGAGAAAGCGAGGCTGGCGGCTGAAGGCTGCGCCGCTAAGCCCGCCTGCGCGGGCTAGGACGAAAATACGCCCGTTTGAGCGGCATTCTAACTCTGGGCGAGGTGTGCGCGCAGGATGCGCTGATAAAGCTGGCTGTAGGCGCGGGCACTGGCTGACCAGCGCGAATCGTAGGCCATTGCCCGTGCGACGAGAATTGGCCAGCCTTCGCGCTGCGCGTAGTGTTGCAGCGCGCGGCGCAGCGTATCGAGCAGGGCGGAAGCGGTATAGGAGGTGAAGCTGAATCCATTGCCCATGCTGGGATCGGCATCCAGATCGGTCACGGTATCTGCCAGGCCACCTGTCGCGTGGACGATGGGCAGCGTGCCATAGCGCAGCGCGATCAACTGCCCCAGCCCGCCTGGCTCGAATGCGCTTGGCATAAGAAAGAAATCCGCGCCCGCGTAGATGCGATGCGAGAGAGCCGCATCGAAGCCGATGCGCGCGCGGATGTTGACAGCATGTGCGGACAGGTCGCTGAACAACTGCTCGTAGCCTGGGTGCCCGGTCCCCAGAACGATGAGGTGCAGCGGCAGAGTGCGTAGCTCAGCGGCGATCTCTGCGATAAGATCGAAGCCTTTCTGATCGACGAGGCGGCTGACGATCCCTACCACCGGCAGGTCTGGATCGTCCGGCAGCCCAAACTCCTGCCGGAGCGCCGCACGATTCTGCACTTTGGCTGTTGGCGCTTCAGCCGCTGTGTACTGAACGGCCAGGTCGCTGTCGGTTTCAGGGTTCCAGGCGTCCCAATCGAGGCCATTGGGAATGCCAACGACGCGCGAATGGCGCTGGAAGAGGTTCTCATCAAGCCCCCAGCCATAGTCCAGGGTCTGAATCTCCTCAGCGTAGCGGCGCGAAACTGTTGTCACGACATCGGCATACATAATGCCCGCTTTCATCCAGTTGACATCACCCCAGAACTCCAGGCCGCTCAGGGTAAAGACGCGCGCGCGATCCAGCCCTGCCTCATCCAGAATAGAGGGATCCCAGCGCCCCTGATATTGCAGGTTATGGATGGTATAGACAATGCGCGCCGCCCCCTGGCGCAGCAGATGAAGATGCGTCGTGCGCAGGTAGGCGGCGCAAGGGGCTGTCTGCCAATCGTTCAGGTGGATGATGTCTGGGGCAAAGCCAAGCAGCGGCAGCGCGTCCAGCAGCCCCCGGCAAAAGAGCAGGAAGCGTCGCTGTTCGTCGCGCTGATCCAGGCCAAGGTAGAGCTGCTGGTGCTGTCCGAAATACCCCTCGTGGTCAAGCAGATAGACGCTGACCGGCAAACCGGGGAGCGTGGTCTGCCAGATCGAAACAGGCTGGTTGAACCCGCCCAACGGCGGCCTCAATACGACTCCGGTTCGCTGAAGCTGCCAGCGGATGGGATCGATGACTTTGTAGCGGGGCAGAAAGATGCGCACCTCGTGGCCCATTGCCGCTAGTTCTTTAGGCAGGCTCCCGATGACATCAGCCACGCCGCCTTCCTTGGCGAAGGGCACAGCCTCGGTAGCGACCATCAGAACCTTGCACTGTCTATCGCCGGGCATAGATCATTCTCCAAACAAAGCGGGCCTATGGCAGAACTGGCTTTCGTCGGGCCAGGTCGCGCTCCCAACCATGAGTGAACGTGCGGTCCTCAACGGTTTCGCCGCTGGCAAGTGTATCCGCCGGAAAGTCCTCCGGGCGCAGATCGGTACCGATCTTGCAGTTGCGGCCAACCTTCAGGTTATCGGGCAGATGCGCGCGTTTGCCAATGAGCGTGATGCCGGTGTTCAGCCGGGAGGGTTCTAGCTTGTTTGGCGTCATATCATCGCCATAGCCGATCTGGCAATTCTTGCCGATCACGACCTCTTTATCCAGGATCGCGCGATCAACGACACTGCCAGCGCCAATCAGGGTATCAAAGAGGATGATGGACTCGCGGACGACCGCGCCCTCCGCGACAACAACCCCTGGCGAAAGAACGCTGCGCTCGACGGTTCCCTTGATGATGCAGCCATGTGAGATCAGGCTGCTGCTGATCTGTGCCCCGCTCTGGATGTGGGCAGGAGGCCGCTCCTCGCTGCGCGTATGAATCACCCAGGAGGGATCATACAGGTCGAAGGCGGGGTGGTCGCTCAGCAGGTCCATATGCGCTTCGCAGTAGGATTGCACGGTGCCCACATCCTGCCAGTATCCGGTAAACGGATAGGCATAGATGCGCTCACCCCGTGCCAGCATGCCTGGAATGATGTTGCGGCCAAAGTCATGTTGCGTAGGAGCGCCGCCGTTTTCAGCGGGATGGGCGTCCTCGATCAAAACACGGGTCAAGGTATCACGGCTGAAGACATAGATGCCCATTGAACCCAGCGTGCCGCGTGGCTGCTGTGGCTTTTCCTGAAAGGAGATGACCTGCCCCTCGGCGTCGGCTTCCAGTATGCCAAAGCGATGCCCCTCTTCGAGCGGCACAACGACGGCTCCCAGAGTCACATCGGCGCTGCGCTGTTCATGGAACGCGATCATCGGGCTATAGTCCATGCGATAGATATGGTCGCCCGCCAGGATAAGAACGTAGTCGTAGCGCCCTTCCATAATGAAGTCCAGATTCTGATACACCGCGTCAGCAGTGCCCTGATACCAATCTGACTCCTGGCGCCCGCGATACGGCTGGAGCAGGCGAATGCCCCCCTGCTGTCGATCCAGATCCCAGGGTTTGCCAATGCCGATGTGATCATGGAGCGAGTGGGGGCGATACTGCGTCAGCACGGCAATATCAGAGATGCCAGAGTTGACGCAGTTGCTCAGGGCAAAATCAATGATGCGATATTTCCCGGCAAACGGGACGGCGGGCTTGGCCCGCTTTTGTGAAAGGAGGCTCAATCGCTCGCCCTGGCCCCCGGCCAGAATGACCGCCAGCACTTTACTCATCGGGTAACTCATCCTTTCTGTAGGGAGTTCCTTTGCCATGACCTCGCGATCAATGCAGTTCATTATATCCGAGTTTGCTCGCTGCTCAATACTGCTTAGCAAGTGAGATCTGGCATGATCTGAGCCAGAGGTTACACGCTTGACAGAGAAGCGTGCCCCCAGTACGATGAATATTGCTATCTATTGCTGCGATAGGTGCTGATCACCAGAGCGATCTGCTCGCTCGCACATCGGGCACGAAAGGCGGGAGGACAACAGCATGCAAACTCAGAAGCAGCAAAGTCGGCAGGAACCCGACCGCGTCGAGGGGAACGCAACGAATGCCGTATCAGTGGCTTCGCCAGTATCTGTCCCTGGACAGGCTCATGATTACGCCTACTACAATAAGGTGTTCAGCGGGCGCGCCATGCCTTTTGCCTATCTCGATCTGGACCTGCTTGACCAGAACATCCGGCAGATCACTGAGCGTGCTGCTGGGAAGCGCGTGCGGCTGGCCTCCAAGTCATTGCGCAGCGTGGCCGTGATTCGTCGCATCCTCGCCGCCGACCCAGGCTTCCAGGGGATCATGTCTTTTACCGCGCGAGAGGCAGTCTATCTGGCGCAGCAGGGCTTTGCTGATCTGCTCATCGGCTATCCGTGCTGGCACGAGGAGGATATTGCGGCAGTCGCCCAGGCAACGGCTGCTGGGGGAGGGATCACCCTGATGATCGACAGCGTGGCCCATGTGGAGCAGATTGAGCGCGTAGCAGAGCGGCATGGCGTGCGCCTGCCGCTCTGCCTCGACCTCGATATGTCCCTGACCGTGCCTGGATTACATTTTGGCGTCTGGCGTTCCCCGTTGCGCACCCCTGACCAGGCGCGCCCGGTTATCGAGCGCATTCTGGATTCTCAGCATGTCTGGCTTGATGGCATCATGGGCTATGAGGCGCAGGTGGCCGGGGTGGGCGACCACTATCCTGGCAGCCTGCTCAAAAATACCCTGGTGCGCTTCCTCAAGCGGCGCTCAGTGCATGAAGCTGCCGTGCGCCGCGCGGCGGTCCTCGAATTGATCAAGAGCTATAACATCTCGCTTCGCTTCGTCAACGGCGGTGGGACGGGCAGCATCCTCACCACACGCATGGAATCTGGCGTAACTGAGATCACGGTTGGTTCTGGCTTTTACGCGCCCGCGCTTTTCGATAATTACCGCGATTTCCACTATCAGCCTGCCGCTGGCTTTGCTATTGAGATCGTGCGGCGCGCGGCGCCAAACATCTATACCTGCCTGGGCGGGGGCCATGTCGCCTCCGGCGCGGCTGGCCGCGATAAGCTGCCGCTGCCCTATCTTCCCGAAGGCACGCAGCTTGATGACCTTGAGGGCGCCGGAGAGGTGCAAACGCCCATCCGCTACAATGGGTCATCGCCGCTTGCCGTCGGCGATCCCATCTTCCTACGCCATAGCAAGGCTGGTGAACTCTGCGAGCGGTTCACGCATTTGCTGCTTGTCTCGAACGGAGCCGTTGTCGATGAGGTAACGACCTATCGCGGCGACGGGCAGTGTTTCATATAGATATAGGGCGCCAGATAGTTGCAAACCCCTGGCCGGGATTTATCCTGCCACGTCAAGCACAGCCGCTGTCACGGAGTAAATCGGTGGCAGAAAGTCGGCCAGCAGTTCCCATGTGTCGCCCCCGTCACGACTGGCAAAGAGCTGACCTGTATTGGTGCCCACGTAAACTCCGCAGGGATCGAGACTGTCAGTACACAGCCCATGCCGTAAGACACCCAGCTTGACTTGCGCGCCTGTCGGCAAGCCCTGCGTCAAGGGTTCCCAACTTTCTCCGCCCGTCTTGGTGCGGTAGACGATAAACTGATGGCCCACGTTATGGCGTCCTGCGGGATCCTCCACAACGACATATACCGTCTCAGGATGCTGGGGATCGAGAGCAATCGGAAAACCAAACTCCGAGGGCAGGTTGTGCTGGATGTCGATCCACTCCTCACCCCCATTGGTACTCTTGTAGATGCCACAGTGATTTTGCTGGTAGAGGATCTCTGGCCTGCTGGGATGCTGGACCAAACGGTGAATGCACTGGCCGAATTCAGGATAGCGTTCCGGCAGGAAATCGGCGCGGGTATTCTTGTTGGCAAAGGTCCAACTTTGGCCTCCGTCATCGGTCCGCATGCACCCAACCGCTGAGATGCCTACCCACATCCGGGAAAGGTTGGAGGCATCCGGCACGATGGTATGTAAACACAGCCCGCCCGCCCCCGGTTGCCAACGCTCGCGGGTGGGATGCGCCAGCAGTGCACCATTGGGTTCCCAGGTCTCGCCGCGATCCCGACTGACCCACAGGCTCGCCGGATCGACGCCTGCGTAGACCGTCTCAGGCTCGGCAGGTTTTCCCGGTTCGATCACCCAGATGTTGTGCAAGGAGAGTCCGCTCTCTTGAGGGAATTGAATCCCCCGCTTCGGCTCCTGCCAGGTCTGGCCCCAATCATCGCTGTAGCGCACAAAGTTGCCAAAGAAATCGCCATTATCGGCAGCAAACAACCGGCAACCAGAACGCTGATCCAGGATGGAATGGAAGATTCGATGCCCTGGCAACGTGGTCGGGTGGATGTCCCATTTCACACGGTCGGGCGAGGTCAGGAGAAAAAGTCCACGCTTGGTCCCAAGCGCCAGAACAACAGTTCCTGGCGCATATCGCTGCTCAGCCATAAAAGTCCCCCTTGAGTGTTATATGGTTGGATGCCAACTGGTATGTTGTTACCTTCTGGTTCACCCTCCGGTTTCCGGTAGCGAGAAGGCAGAGAAGAAGACGCCTGCGCTCCTTAGCCCCCAGCGACGGAGGGAAAGATAAACATCTGCTCCCCAGGAGCAAGGGGCGTATCCAGCCCTTGCAAGTAGCGGATGTTTTCGCCATGCAGGAAAATATTCACAAACGGGCGCAACTCGCCTGACTCATAGCAAAGCTGGAAACGCAGGCCGGGATAGGCGTGGTCGAGGGCGACAATGACTTCTCGAACGGTGCCGCCGCTCACGGTAAGCATGGGCTGATTGCCCACTTTCGCACGCAGCGGCCCTGGAAGAAAGACGGTTACGGGTGGCATCGCTCACCTCCTGTTACGAGAGGGTGTTTGCTAACTAGAACAAGTATACTAGACAAATGCGCAGTTGGCAATACCTCATGCCAGAACGGCAGGGCCATTGAAAAGTCCCCCGAAGGAAGAGAGGGAGCCAGAGCTTGCGAGAATGAGGGCATGCGAACGGATCCTCATTGAAAGCGAGACCCAGCCCTCTCATGCACTCGCACACGTGCCAGGCAGTCTTGGCAGTCATCGAACCTAGCCAGGAGATGGAGGCTGTACGGACTATTAAATAGCCCCGCCAGAACGGTGATCAGGCATGAGCAGGCTTTGGGCAAAAAGCCTGACGCTCAAACAACTTGTGCGGTAGAATGGCGCCAACAGCACAGAAGCGTAGAACGCCTGCTCATATGGAACGATCAGACCAGCCATCCCACGACTCCCCCTTGACGCACCCTCACCGCCCGCCACACCCGACCAGCGCGCGGAGGACGACTTTGATCTGAGGCAGCCAGGTCGCATAGAGAGACGCTTTGGACCCGTACCGGGAAATATTCGGGTACGGATTCTGCCTTTCACCCGGTCTGGATTTCGGCGAGTCAAAGATGGGGTGCTTGAGGCCACCC
>JBJKSJ010000397.1:0-2805 GCA_046704085.1 Ktedonobacterales bacterium
CGCCGAGGACTCGGTGCGCGGCGGTGGGCAGGGTGCGGTGGTGGAGCCGGCGGGTAGATGGTCGCTGTGACGCGGGTGCGGAGGACGCTGAGGCGGTGCGGCTGGCGGCTTGCGAGGCCCATACAAAACCACCTCTGTGGTCACCACGGCTCTCCTGGCGCGCGCTGGCGGAGTATAGTCCGCCGAGGACTCGGTGCGCGGCGGTGGGCAGGGTGCGGTGGTGGAGCCGGCGGGTAGATGGTCGCTGGCACGCGGGTGCGGAGGACGCTGAGGCGGTGCGGCTCCCGGCTAGCGAGGCCCATACAAAACCACCTCTGTCACCTCGGCTCTCCTGGCGCGCGCTGGCCTCCACGCTCAAGCTGTGGTCGGCTTGCAGCGTGGCGGTGGCGTAGCCGAGTTGCAGAATCGCGCCCCAGCCAATGTGCAAGACGTGCTGGGCATCCAGGGCGACGGCCAGAGGGTCATCGTGAAAGGTGTTCGGGTCTTTGCCCAGAACGTTACGCGGGCCAGGATGCAGGTTGCTGGCAACGAGGCTGGGATCATGCAGGCTCTTGCCGCTGGTGTCGAAGGGCGCAATGAGCAGATCCCAGCCGCCCTGATTGGCTTCCTGCTGAAGCAGAACGACGGCCAGCGTGCCATCGGGATAAACGACCAGATGCGGGAAGTTCACCTTGGTGGTTGTTCGGGTCAGTTGGACGCGCGCGCTGGCGCTCTGATCGTCGCGGACCTCGGCCATTGCCACGTTGGGCGCGCCGCTGTCGGTGTCGATCCAGGTATAGAAGACGTTGCCCTGGGCATCGGCTCCGCCGCTGAGCGCGCTGATGGCGTTGTTCGTCTGGAAGAGCGTTGTCGGGGCGGCGCTTCCGGCGGCGCTGTGGGTCGGGTCTTCAACCAGGGCATGGCGGAGAGTGGTGACGCCGTTATGCTCTTCAATCCAGGCCGCGTGCAGGCGTCCCCGGCTATCCAGCACCAGGGTAGGCGCGAGAATCTGATCGGCCTCGCTGGCGAGCGTGCGCGGCTGGCGCACCACCTGCACGCTCTGGCTGTCGCTGCTGACGACCTGATAGGCAAGGTTGACGGCGGTTTGCTGGGCGCCAGGGGTCGTATACAAGAGATGAAAATGCCGCTGGCTGTCGAGCAGGACGGCGCTGGCGCCCGCATCGGACATCGCCGTCAGTTCGATGCTGTTGCTGAATTGAGGCTGCCCGCTCGCGGCAGAAGTTGACGCCAGCGGAGCCAGCGCCAGCCCACCACCCAGCAGGAGCAGCAGGAGGACTATGCCACCAAAGGGCCGCTTCCAGCGCGGGGCTGCGTGCCCGCGCTGACAGCGGCGCTCTGGTTGGTGTTCATCCGTTGCGAACATATATTCCTCAGCCTTTCGTCTGAAACAGACACTGCGCGAAGACGGGCTTCAACGCAGAAAGCAGCGCGTTGGGGAAGGTGTGCCAGAGGGTCCCAAGATGATACGTCGTCTGGCGCGAAAAGCTCACATTCCTGCTTCCTTGTGCGCAGAGGACATCTGTACTATACTATATAATACAAACGTTCTATCCTTTTCGCCAGCAGGCAGATCAGGTTGACGAGGTTTGCGCCATGCCACTCACCCTGTCGCGCGCGGAGGCGCGCCGGTTTCTGGCCGTCTATCACTTCACGCCAACGGATGTCCCCGGCGTTTTTGACCGCCTGGGCACCGTGCAATACGACCCGCTCAACCCCGTCGGGCGCAATCCCGATCTGGTCTTGCAGGCGCGCGTGCCTGGCTATCAGGTGGACGACTGGCAGAAAATCGCCTATACTGATCGGCTGGTCTACGACGCCTGGGATAAGCAGGTCTGCCTGGTGCCAGTGAGCGACTGGCCCATGCGCGCGCGCATTCGCACCAGCCGCTCCACCTGGAGTCCGCTGGTGCTGGACGATGAGGCCGAGGCGGTGGCGGCGGCCCTGGAGGAGCTTGACCGGCGCGGGCCACTCTCCAGCCTGGAGTTTGAGGATCAATCCCACTTCACGGACCGCAGCGCCTGGTATGGTCCCAAGCGCATCAAGCATATTTTGCGCATCCTCTGGGATCGCGGGCTGATCGTGACTCATCACCGCCAGGGCGGGCGCCACTACTATGATCGCCCTGAGCGCGTCATCCCGCCGGAACACTTCGGCGCGCCGCCGCTGCTGGATGAGGCCGCTTTTACGCGCTGGCTGGTCGCCCGGCGCTGCCAGGCGATGGGCCTGATGCGCCCGGTGGCGGAAGCTACCGTCTGGAGCGGCTGCGGTGGCGCCGCGCCGCGCATCAGGGCGCTGCAAGAACTGGTCGAGATGGGCACGCTCATGCCCGTAACGGTCAGCGAGGACGGGCAGAAGGGCTGGAGCGCCTACCTGCCCACCAGCGCCCTGCCAGTCTTAGACGCGCCCGCGCTCGCGCCGCGCGTCCGCTTCATCGCGCCGCTGGATAGCCTGCTCTGGGACCGCCGCGCCGTGACTGCCCTCTTCGACTTCGAGTACGTCTGGGAGGTCTATAAGCCCCCGGCGCAGCGGCGCTGGGGCTATTATGTCCTGCCCGTCTTCTACGGCGACCGCTTTGTGGCCCGCCTGGACAGCCGCCTGGAGCGCGGCGTCTGGACCATCTCGCGCTGGTGGTGGCAGCCAGACGTGACGCCCACCCCCGACCTGCTGGACGCGCTGCGCTGCGCCGCCGAAGCCTTTGCCCGCTATCTGCGCGCCCACAGCGTCCGCCCCGACGCGGCTATCGATCCGACGGCGCGCCAGACGCTCAGCGTAGAGTAGGGGCTAATGTTCGCCAGGCTGTTCGGC
>JBJKSJ010000398.1:0-15957 GCA_046704085.1 Ktedonobacterales bacterium
CGAATTGGCCCGTCTGATGACCCGCGAGATGGGCAAAACGCTCCAAGAGACGCGCGGCGACATCCAGACAGCGATTGACTTCGGCAAATATGTCGCCACCGAGGGCCGCCGCGCCGAGGGCGAAACGGTTCCCTCCGCGCTGCCCGATAAAATGTGTATGACCATCCGCCAGCCGCTGGGCGTCGTTGGCATCATCACCCCCTGGAACTTCCCGATGGCGATTCCGGCCTGGAAGACCTTCCCCGCGCTGGTCGCCGGGAACACGGTCGTGCTGAAGCCCGCCAGCGACACCCCGCTGCTGGCGGTCAAGCTGGTGGAGGCACTGGTCGATGCCGGAACGCCGCCCGGCGTCATCAATCTGGTGACTGGCCCCGGCGGCACGCTGGGCGACACGCTGGTGACAGACCGGCGCGTGGCGCTGATCTCGCTGACCGGCTCAACCGAAGTCGGCAAGCGCGTGGCTGAACTCTGCGGGCGCGACCTGCGCCGCTGTAGCCTGGAATTGGGCGGCAAAAACGCGATCATCATCATGGACGACGCAAATCTGGACGAGGCGGCGGCGGGCGTCGCCTGGGCGGCTTTTGGCACGACCGGCCAACGCTGCACGGCCACCAGCCGCGTGATCATCCACCGCGCCGCGCTCAAGGCATTCAATGAGCGCATTGTGGCAGCGGCGGAGAAGCTGCGCGTGGGAGACGGGCTGGACCCCCAGACGGAGATGGGACCGCTCGTGAACAGCGGGCGGGTGCGCGCCGTGCATGAGTATATCGAGATCGGCCAGCAGGAGGGCGCGAAGCTCCTGACCGGCGGCGCGGCCTACAGCGATGGCCCGCTGGCCGAGGGCGCGTTCTATGCCCCGACGGTCTTTACCGACGTGACGCCAGAGATGCGCATCGCCCGCGAGGAGATTTTTGGCCCGGTGCTGTCGGTCATCCCCGTGAGCAGCTACGACGAGGCGATCCAGGTCGCCAACGCCACCGAATACGGCCTTTCTTGCGCCATGTATACCGAGGATATGCGCAAGGTCTTCCGGGCTATGCGCGACATTCAGGCCGGGCTGATCTACTTCAACGCCCCCACCACTGGCGCGGAGCCGCACCTGCCCTTTGGCGGCGTGAAGAACAGCGGCAACGGCCACCGCGAGCTTGGCTCCGGGGCCGTCGCTGAGTTCAGCGAGGTCAAGACCGTCTTTGTCTCCTATCCGTCGAAGCGAGGATAAGGTCACTCGTAGCGCCAGCCACGTAGCGGCGAATGAATTCGCCGACGGGCTGGCGGCGTGGTCGCCGACGGGCAACTTGTTACTGATAGCCCGCGCGTCACGTTCTTGAGAAAGGTCGATATATTTCTCGGAGAGCGAGGGGTCAGGTCGGAATATGCTCAGGACACGCGCAACCACGCAGGGACAGCAACAGCGGGGTGGCCGGAAAACGCCATCCCGCGCAGAAGAGATCATACTCCGGCTGGCTTACTGGCTGCGCGCCTGGTGGCCGGTGCTGATCATCCTGGCGCTGCCAGTGGCGATCTTGCAGCATTCGCTCTTTGGCGGCGGCGCAACCACCGCCAACGATGTCCTCTTGCAGTCGCTGCCCTGGTCTGCCGACCACGCCCTGGGCAGCGGGCCGCCGCATAACCCGCTCCTCTTCGACGAGACCCAGGAGATCAGTCCCTGGTTCATCTTTGCCCGCCAGGAACTGCTGGCCGGGCGCCTGCCGCTCTGGAATCCCGCGATTGCGGGCGGCACTCCGTTTCTCGCCGGTCAAACGGCGGTTCTCTATCCACTGACCTGGCTGGGCGTGCTGTTTCCGTATCCCTTCAGCATGACGATGATGACGCTGGTGAAGTGGTGGATCGTTGGGCTGGGCATGTATGTCTTTGCGCGCCAGTCGCTGCGGCTGGGGCAGGGCGCGGGATTGGTGGCGGCGCTCTCCTTTATGTTCAGTTCGTTTATTGTCGTCTGGCTACTTCACGCAGTTGGGCAGGCAGCGATGCTGCTGCCCTGGCTGATGTGGGCCAGCGAGCGCGTCATCCGGCAGCCATCGCTGCGGCGCGTGGCGGCGCTGGCGCTGATCGTCGGGCTGGTGGGCCTGACCGGCCATCCTGAGATGTCCTTTCATGTGACCCTGGGCGGCTGCCTCTACGCGCTCTGGCTGGTGGGAACCCAGCCCGCGCTCTCCTGGCTGGCGCGCGCGCGGCTGCTGGGGCGCTGGGTGGGGGGCGCGCTGCTGGGCCTCTGTCTGGCGGCTATTCAATATCTGCCAACCGCCGCGGTGCTGACGCACGCGCTCACTACCGCCCAGCGTTCGCAGGCGTACAACGCCGTTGACCTGCCCCTGAAGGGGATCGCAACCTGGCTGGTTCCCAATTTCTGGGGCAATCCGGTGCTGGTCGCCAACTACTATTGGGGACCGAGGAATTACAGCGAAGAGGTCTGGTACGCAGGCGCGGTGGCCCTCGTGCTGGCGTTCGTGGGGCTGCTGGCCCTGCGCAGGCACGAGCGTTGGCGCGATGTCGCCTTCTTTGCCCTGCTGGCGGTGATCATCGCGGCGATGCTCTATCGCCTGCCGCCGTTTATCTGGCTAACACGTCTGCCCATCCTGAACATCGATTCCTGGACACGCCTGGGCGTGCTGGCAATCTTTGGGGTTTCGGCGCTGGCCGGATTCGGCTTCGAGGAGATGCTGACCTGGGGCAGATGGGCGCTCGCCCCTGGCGCCGCGAGCGTCCAGGCCGGGCGCGCGGCCTGGAACTGGCAGCAAAACCGGCGCGCGCTGCTGGCGCTGGCCGGGCTGATCGTCCTGCTGCCGCTGCTGATCTGGGCAATTGGTCGCTTCTATCGCCCGCCCCATCTTGAGGCCGTGCAGGTCCAGTTTGTTGTCTTCTGGATACGAGTGGCGGCGCTGCTGATCTGGGCCGCCGCGCTCTTGCTCTTCCTGCGCCGCAAAGGCTGGCTCGGCGGGCGCGTGGTTGGCGCTCTGCTGTTGGGGTTGATCCTCTGCGATCAACTGCTCTTTGCCGCCCCTTTTACTCCCCAGCCATCCACCAGCCTGGCCTATCCGGTGATTCCGGCCATCGCTCGCCTTCAGCAGACGGTTGGTACGGCGCGCATGACGGCGTATGCTGGCGTGATGACGCCGGACACGACGCTGCCCTATGGGCTGAACGATCTGCGCGCCTATGACGGCACAGCCAGCAGCCGCTATCTGCACTTCATGGTGACGATGGACCCCGCGCAGGCCCAGATAAACACGTTCTGCTGTCAATACCTTTTCCACCCCTCGGCGGCGCTGATGGGCATTGCCAGCGTGGCCTACTACGTGACCCCGGACAACCTGGACGCCAACACCAGCCAGACCCTCCAGCCGGGGCAGGCGCCCAGCGCCGGGCCATTGACGCCGCTCTGGACCGAGGGGGGCATCACCGTCTGGCAGAACACCCTGGCCCGGCCCCGCTTCTACTTTGCCGACCAGATCATCTCCTCCAGCGGCGAAAGCCAGACCCTGGCGACCCTACCCACGCTCAGCGCGGGGGGCCGCGACGCGATCATCGAGGGCGCCTCGGCTTCGACCAGCGCGCCCACGCCAGAGGCCGGGGCAATCAAGGTAGTTACGGACCTGCCCGGCCAGATCACCCTCCAGACGCAGGCCGACACCGCGCGCTGGCTGATCGTCGATGAGGGCTACGACTCCGGCTGGCAGGCCAACATAGATGGGGCCAGCGCGTCCATTCACCCCGCTAACGAGATGTTTCAGGCGGTCTATGTTCCAGCGGGCGCGCACACCGTCCATCTGGTCTATCGCCCCACGCCGTTCATCATAGGCGCGCTCCTCTCCGCGCTGGCCCTCCTGACGATCCTGGCCCTCCTGCTGGGCGATTGGGCCTTGCGCCGCCGCGCCCGCCGCGTGCCAGATGCACAAAACACCCTGTAGCGCCGCCCTTTCTGGCGGCGAATCGTCGGGCTACCGGAACGTGGCTGCTGAGCGCGAACGTTCGCCTATGCGCCAGACCCCCACCCTTGCCGGCTAGAAGCCGGCGGTACAAGGAACCGCCCCGCCTGTACCCCCGGCTTCCACCCGGGCCGTCCGGGGGTGGGGCGGCGCGGCCTTCAGCCGCCCGCGACTCTCCGCTGCTGGGCCAGGCGCATCTGCCCATAAATGTAGGCATGCGCCCGGCAGAAGGGCTGCGCGTCTACGACGCCTTCGGCGGCGAGCGAGCAGTCCGGCCACGCGCAGGGCGCGCGGCGGGGAGGAGCTTTGGCGGGCGCCTGCTGCCATTCCGCCCAGGTGAAGCGCCTGGGCGTTTTCCATGCCTGGTACTCAGCGGCATAGGCATGAATCTCGGCCAGGGTGGCAAAATGCCAGACGGCGCCGCCGGGCTGCTGCACCAGATAGACTTTGCCGCGCACGCCAGGCACGCGATGCTCTTTGTGCAGCCCGAAGATCGAGGGATTGATGCCCGCGTTGCGCAGGGCGGAGATGGCTTGCAGCTTGCGGCGGCTATAGCACAACCGCTCGGCGTCGGTCACGTTCAAGCGTGGCGTCTTCGTTCATCCCCCCTCTCTGCTGAGCGACGAGCGGACTTCAGCGGGACGTAGGGATAGAGGTCGCGGGTGAGCGGGCCAAACCAGAGCCAGTCCATCAGCCGCTGATACCAGCGGAGACGACGGCGCGGCGGGACAGGGGCGTGCGGAGCAGTCATGGGCTTATTCCTTTCTTATGCTTGCGCTGCCCACGCCCGGTATGCGAGAATAGACATACCGGCGCGTGGGTTCTTGACGGAGTTTCACGGGTTGGTACTTGTACCCGCCGTCCTGGTTGCCGCTAGGCGGCGGGCCGTTCTTTCTCTTCTGCCTGCATTCTCCTTTCATATTGTGCCCTTGTTTCTCTGAGGGCAGCGAGAAGTTCATCAGGGGAACACTGAAATATGGTGACGAGCTTGCGTTGATGCTCCGCGCTAGGCCGGTGTTCACCGCTCTCCCACAGCGAAACCGCTGATTTTGACACAGTGCATAGTTTAGCCAGCTCGCCGGAAGAAAGCAGCGCCCGCTCTCGCAAGTCTCTGAGGGTAGGCATTTTCTCATAAACTCCTTATAGCCTGTAAGTCAACCTTTATTGAGCAAAGTTTACCACAGACTTACGTAGAATGCAAGCTCTATCCCGCGAGGGTGGGATTCTTGGGCAGGTGGCGAGGCCAGGCGCAGCCAGACTCCGAGCGCAAGAATTGCCAGAATCCCCAGAATCCCTGATCATGCAAGATTTCCTAGCGCCCGCGTTTCATGCTAGACTGATGCCTGGGAGCAAAAGAAGAAGTAACATAAGAGAGAAGGAGATCAGCGCCATGACCACCGGACTGCCCGACTTTTTCAAGTACAACCTCTGGGCGAACCTGCATTTGCTGGACGCCTGCGCCCAACTCTCTGACGCGCAACTGGACGCGACCATGACAGGGACGTATGGCAGCGTGCGCGAGACCCTCATGCACCTGTTCAGCGCCGAAGAAGGCTACGCGCGGTCCGTGACGGGCACAGCCCCTACCCCGATGCTGAGAGAACTGACCGCTTTTCCAGGCTTCGACGAACTGCGCCAACGCGCAACGCGGTCAGGAGAAGCGCTGATTACCTTCGCGGAGCAGGCGGGGCAGGCGGAAGTGAATCACATTCTCCATCTTGACGGGGGCACCTATGACGCGGCGGTCATCATCGTGTTGATCCAGGCTATCGATCACGGCATTGATCATCGCTCGCAGATCGCCACGCTGCTGAGCCAACAGGGACTTACGCACCCCGAACTCGATAGCTGGGCGTATAACGATGCCCTGCGCGAGAGCCTGTAGCGGCGATTTTCATCGCCGCCGTCCCTGGCGGCGCATCGGTGGTGAGCGCGAACGTTTGCCCCTCAAGCGCCGCGTTTGCGCTCGCGCCAGACCCCCCGCCCCTACCGGCTAGAAGCTGGTGGTACAAGGCTGCCCCGCCTGTAGCGCCGCCAGCCCCCTAGCGGCGAATTCATTCGCCGAAGGGCTAGGCGATCACTTTTTGTAATAAATCTGCGAGAGCAGGAAGAGCAGGATCGCCAGGCCCAGCAGGAGCAGGATCGCGCCCGGCAGCAGCAAGGCGTGCTGGGCCTGGGCAATCGTCGTCAGGGCGCCGCGCCCGTCGATGACCATCTGGGCGAAGGCAGCGGTACTTGCTTTGGGCCGGGGCAGTGTCAGGCCATTGACCAGGCTGCCGAACTGCTGCGTAAGCTGGCTATAAAGGGCGCGTTGCAGCGTATCGGCGATGAGCAAGCCCGTGCCCGCCGATGTCAGCGCCGTCCCGACGACGGCAACGCCGCTGGCTATCGCCGGGAAGAACTTGCCTTTGCGCAGGCCCACCAGGAAGACGGCCAGCACAATCAGGCCAATCGCGGCTACGATGAGACTCTCCAGCAGGGACGAAACCAGCATCCAGACAGGCAGTCCATTTGGCAGGCCCAGCGGCTTCAGGTTCTTCGGGCCGAGCGCGCCAAACCAGCCGACGACGGGCAGCGCGAAGGTGAGGATGAGCAGCGTCACGCTGACCCCGGCGGCGATGGCAAGCTCCAGCCGGGCGCGCTGGCCGACGGCGCGGGTGTTCTGGTCTTCCTCCAGGTCGCGGCTGCGCGTGACCAGCCGGTCCAGCAGGGGCAGCCCGACGGCAAAGCCCTCGAAGGCGGCGATGGCGGCGGCCATCCAGAGCAGGGCCAGCACGACCACCGCGATGACCAGCAGGGTAAAGAGGATGCCCAGGACGATATTCGTGGGCGTGAAGAGGCTCAGGCAGAGAGCCAGCGTCGCGGCGGCGACAAACAGCGCCAGCGCCTGAAGCGCGTGGAAGCGCGCAAAGCCGTGCGAGGCTGGCCTGAAGAGGATGATCACGGGGATGATTGGTGTGCCCAGATAGCACAGCCCGCCCAGCAGGTGCGCGTAGGTATGCGGCCCTGTCGGCTGGCGGCGCAGCGTCGTCTGGCCGATGGGCAGCGTCGGGTTCAGGTTCGGCGGGCTGACCCGCGTGGTGGGCGCGCTGGCGCTGCCGGGCGCGTTGCTCGCGCCAGGGGTCGCTCCGGGCGCAGCGCCCGGCTGGCGGCTCGTGGCGCGCCGGATACGGCTGGCCCGCGTCTGCGAAAAGAGCGACGGCGGCGCGGCGCTGTCTGCCGGGTCTTGCGCGGGCAGCGTGGCGTCGTCATCATCGGGCGGTAGTGGTCCCTGCGGCATCGCTTGCCTCCCTTGCTGCTGGCTGCGCCTGTTCCGCAGGCGCAAAAAAACCTGCCTCACTCTAGCAGAGTCAGGCAGGTCACGCAAGAGGTCCGGCACTGGAATCGCGCTGAAGCCTGCGCTGCCAGGACTGCCTGCGCGGGTTTCCTGTGCCCCAAAAGTACCAGGCGCTGGTCTCAGCCGCGTGGCTGGCGGGTAAACCCGCGCCTGGAGGCTGCGCTCGCGCGCCCGCGCCACGAAGCCCGCCTGCGCGGGCTAGGACGAGGCTGGCGGCTGAAGGCCGCGCCTGGAGGCTGCGCCACGAAGCCCGCCTGCGCGGGCTAGGACGAAAAGCTGTCCTAGGTGAAAATGGAAACGTCATAAACCGCGCCGAAGGGCGTTCCGCCACAAAGTCCCAGAGGGACTTCTTGGCCGCCAGGCCCGTAGCGGCGATTTATGAGGTTTCATTTTTAGATGCGGCCAGACCCCACCCCAGCGGCCATTTTAATGGCCGCTAAGGGCGCCTGCGGGCGCCATCAAGTCCCACAGGGACTTCCTGGCCGCGGGCCCGTAGCGGCGAATTTATTCGCCGATGGGCTGCGGCTGGATGTGGCCTGACTTAAAAATAAAACGTCATTAATGGCCGATGGGGTGGGCCGCTGGCCTAACTAAAATGTAAAACTTCATTAATCGCCGCTACGGGCCTGGCGACTAAATGCCCATGATGTTGTAGCCCGCGTCTACGAAATGCACGCCGCCGGTAATGTTGCGCGCCGCCGGGCTGCACAGAAAGAGGGCCAGTTCGCCAACATCTGACTGCTCGATGTTGCGATGCAGCGGGGCGTGTTCCTCCTGATGGGTCAGCATCGTGGTGAAGCCCTTGACGCCGCGCGCCGCCAGGGTGTTCAGCGGCCCGGCGGAGATCGCGTTCACGCGGATATTCTGGGGGCCAAGCTCGTAGGCCAGATAGCGCGTGCTGCACTCCAGGGCGGCCTTGGCGACGGCCATCACGTTATACTTGGGGAAGACGCGCTCGCTCGCCATATACGTCAGGCAGACAATGCTGCCCCCGCCGCGCTTCGCCATCAGCGGCTCGGCACGTCTCGCCATTGCCACGAGCGAATAGGCGCTGATGTCCAGCGTGTTCTTGAAGCCTTCGCGGCTGGTATCGATGAAACGGCCCTCCAGTTCAGCAGGCGGCGCGAAGGCGACACTATGCACGAGCATGTCCAGCCCATTGAACTCCTGATCCGCCTGGGCGAAGGCGTGGTCCAGTTCCTCGTCGGATTGCACGTCGCACTCGATCAAAAGGGGGTCATTGGGGATCCCGCTGACCAGTTCGCGGACCATCTTCTCCATGCGAGTCTGATAGGTAAACGCGAGACGCGCCCCAGCGTCGGAAAGCGCCTGGGCAATGGCCCAGCCGATGCTGCGCTTATTTGCCACGCCAGAGACGAGCGCGGTCTTGCCTTCGAGTATTCCTGCCATACAACCTCCTGGTAAGCGATGCTGCGTCACAAAAATATCATATCCGGCCTATTGTAACATGCCACTCAAGCGAACGTCTAGCGACAACGCGCCCGCAGTGGCTGGCAGCGCGCTAGGGGCGCCAAGCGCCAGGCAGCAGGCCAGGGTGCGTGACGACCAGCGCCGCCACGCCCGCCAGCACGACCAGGATCAGGACGCAGATCACGATCCAGAGGATGCGGAGCTTGCGCCTGCCGCGCCGCGCTGACCTTGAGGCCGCAGCAGGTGCGGCGTGGGCCATTGGCGCGGCCAGCACCTCCGACCAGAACGGCTGCGCCCTGGCTTTCTTGCGTTCGGCTTCCTCTGGCGAGGCTGGAGCAGATGGCACAATAGCCGGGGGGGCGCCTGGCGACGACGCCTCGCGCTCGCGGATGGGCGGCGCTATCTCGGCCACGTCACTCAAAAACCTGGCGACGCGATCTGCGCCAGACTGCGGCATCCAGTCCAGGTCTGCCAGGTTCTCCTCTGCTGGCGCTTCCGGCTCCGCCGACTCTGGCGCGCTGGCGCCTGGCCGCTCTCCTACGCTTTTGGGCATCCTGGTGATGCCTGGTGGCGTTGGCTGATCGTCGCTGCCTGGCATCTCCTCGCGCCTGTCTGGCGCGCCCGTGTCGGCAGCGCCTGGAAGGCTTCCTGGCGGCAGCGGACGACCAGACCGGGTTTGCTTGTTACCTCTGGTTTCTTTCACGCGGCTTCCTCACGTACTCACATCCGATCCCCTGGCGCTACCTACACAGACGTTGATGGTTGCATTGCCTGATCGGCTGGTAGAGGGGCCAAAGGCTCCTTCTCCTCAGGCAGTAGTGTTGCGAAAATGGCGAGTTCTCTGCAAGAAGAGCGCCAGCGTAGTGACGCCAGCCTGGCCGAGAGGTCTGAAATCTGGATGCGTCAGGAGATAGGCAATCGCGCCGCCCAGCGCCAGGGCAATCACCAGCAGCAGCACCAGCAGGACGAGCAAAAGGCGCTGGCCGCGCCTGCGCGGGGGCGCAGTGATAGCGGCAGGCTCCAGCGGCTCATCCTCGATGGTCGCGGCGTCATACTCCCAGGGGGCCGGGTTCGCTTGCGGCGCGCGCGGGCCATGCGCCGCCACGACGGGGGCTGGATGAGGCTCGGCGGACGGCCTGGGCCTGCTCCGGCTGGGCGAATAGGCATTGGGCGCGCCAACGGCAGCGGCTGGCTGCGCTGGTCGGACCGACGCGGGTGCGGCGCCAGCGCCCTGCTGGCCGGGGGTGGCGGCGCGGGTCGAAAGATCGGCGGGCGCGCCGCGCGGCGTCGGCTGCCCGGCAGCGGCGGCTTTCAGCGCGTCCGCCAGATCGGTGGCCGATTGATACCGCCGCGCTGGCCGCTTTGCCAGGGCGCGCAGCACCACCGCCTCGACCTGGGGCGAGATCGCCGGATTCAGACTGCGCGGCGCGGGCGGCGGATCGTTCACCTGACGCAGCATCAACTGAATGGGCGTCGTAGCCGTGAAGGGCACGCGCCCGGTGAGCATCTCGAAGACGACCACGCCCAGGGCATAGATGTCGCTGCGATACTCGGCAACGCTGTTGGCCTGCTCAGGGGCCATATATTCCGGGGAGCCAACGGCAGCGCCGGTATTGGTCAGGGCAGTCGAGGCATCCATCACTTTGGCGATGCCAAAATCGGCGAGCAAGAGATGCTCATCCGGGCCAACCAGCATATTCCCTGGCTTCACATCGCGGTGGATGATGCCCTGATTGTGGGCGTAGGTGAGCGCCGACCCCATCTCGCCGGTCCACTTCACGATCTTGTCGAGCGGCAAGGGGCCACGCGCGCGCGCGATGATCTGCGCCAGCGAGCCGCCGTTCATAAACGGCATGACCAGATAGGTGACGCCGTCCTGCTCGCCATAGTCATAGACGCCCAGGATATTGGGATGCTGAAGCCTGGCAGCGGCCTTCGCCTCGCGCTCGAAGCGCGCCAGAAACGCGCCCTCGCTCGCCAGCGACGCGGGCAGGACCTTCACGGCCACCTTGCGCTGAAGGCGCTCGTCTTCGCCCAGGTAGACTTCGGCCATGCCGCCCCGGCCCACGCCCTGGATCAACCGATATGGTCCGAGCGTCTGGCCTGTCAAGAGATACTCTGGCATGGCGTCTTCCCTCCTTGCCGGAATGCGCGCAGCATCACTGGTTCCTTATCTTCCGGCGCTGTTGGCCGAGCAGCCCTGCGCGTTCACCTGCTGCGCCACGATAAAGCTGTTGATATGGGCGAAGAGGCTGTTGCCGACAACATGATTATACTCTGCTGCCCAGGCAGGGAGATTACCGGAGACGTGTGTCTGGAGGGTCGATTGCGTGCAAACCACCGTGCGCACCGTCGAGGAGTTGAGCAGCCCACCCCAGACAACCAGGAAGAGGACCAGCAGAATCCAGGCTTTGGCCCCGCCGACCACCGCGCCCAGCAGCGCGTCCGTCTCTTTGGCAATCCAGACCTTGCTGCGCAGAAACTTGCGCAGCAGGCTTCCGACGATATGGACGCCGATGACCACTGCAAAAAAGACGATGGCATACATATAGGTCAGCGAGATGCCGGTGGCCTGGGCAAGCTGTGGCGCGAGGAAAAAGGCGGCAGCAATGCCCAGCGGGATGCTGAGCAGATTAAAGATGCCCACCAGCAGGCCCGTGCGCCAGCCATGCCAGATGCTGAAGATCAGCACGATGGCGGCGACAATATCTAACCAATAATCAGCAAGAAAGGACATGGTTCTTCTCCCCTTTGTACAGGAACGGACGGTCAGCGCGTCTTTCGGGCATCACGCTATCAAGGGTCTCTTGCTGACTGCCCCTCCCCATTGTACCCGACGAGCGAAAGGGAGCAGAAGCCACAGTATTACTTTTGGGTGTGATGAGCTTCACAATTTGCGGAGATTGATGCTCTGTTATCCGCTTAGTAGCCGCGCTCCGCATCGACGACATGGACGAGCGGCTGTCCGGCGCGATAGCGGCGCAGGTTTTCGGTAAAGACTTCCGTCAGGCGGGCGCTGTACTGATCGGTCAGGCCCGACATATGCGGCGTCAGGATGACATTGGGCATATCCCAGAGCGGGCTGTCTTTGGAGAGCGGCTCCTCAACGGTCACATCCAGACCCGCGCCGCCAATCCAGCCGCTTTGCAGGGCGCGAATGAGCGCCTGCTCATCGACGACGCGCCCGCGCGAGATGTTGACCAGATAGGCGCTGGGGCGCATCGCCAGCAGTTCATGCTCGCCGATCATCCGCTCGGTCTCCGGGGTCAGCGGCACGGCCAGGACGACATAGTCGCTCACGCCCAGCAGGTCGCGCAGGCGATTGGGCGCGAAGAGTTCGTCCACGTCGGGGTCGCTTTTTTCGCTGCTGGCCGAGCGGCGCAGGCCGATGACGCGCATGCCAAAGGCGCGCCCAAGCTGGGCGATGCGCCGACCGATGCCGCCCAGGCCAATGATGCCGAGGGTCTTGTCGGCCAGTTCGGTGCCGCGCAGGGCGTTCCAGCGGCGGCCATAGGCCCAGTTATGCTGCTGCTGAAGGCGGACCATCTCTGGGAAGCGATGGGCGAACATGAGCATGCTGGCAAGCACATACTCACTGATCGGGATGGCGTGAATGCCCGCAACGGAGGTCACGACGACAGAACTGCCCTTGCTCAGCAAGCCGGTGCGCTGCAAGTTATCGATGCCCGCGCCGGGAAACTGAAACCAGCGCAGGTTGTGCGCGCGCTCCAGAATATCTTCGGGCGCCTGGAAGGCGCAGACGACCTCAGCCAGCGAGAGCATACGGTCAAACTCGTCGCGGTCAGGGGTAAAGATGACCTGTCCAGGCGCGGCAGCCTCGCGGATATGTTCCAGATCGGCAGGCTCAAAGCGAAAGTTCGTCAAGACCAGTGGCGCGTCGCTCATAGGGATCACTTCCAGTGTTTTGTGTTGTGTCTCTTTGGCATCAAGAGCATCTGGAGCTATTATAGTGTCTTTTCACCTGGAAGCATATGGGCTAAGCAGGCCCGCTGTCAAGTTGCGCCAGAAGGGCCAAAAGGTGTATACTTCCGAGCGATGCGCGCTGAATCAGGCGCGGGGAGCAGAGCAATGGCGCTGCCGGAGAATGCGTGTTGCGGGCGGCGTCCGCGAGAGCGTGGATGCCGCGCGAGCCATATTGGGAAAGGGCGAGAGGAAACAGATCGTGAAAGTCATTTTGTTGAAGGATGTCGCCGGGCTGGGCCACACAGGCGACGTGAAAGATGTCTCCGAGGGCTATGCCCGCAACTATCTGTTGAAGCAGGGGCTGGTAGCGGCGGCTACCTCATCGGCGCTGGGCAATCTCAAGCAGCACATTGCCGCCGAGCGGCGCAAGCAAGAGAAGGTCGAGGCAACGCAGCAGGCGCTGGCCGAGCAGCTCGCGGGCATCACGATCACCTTCCGCGCGCGTGCGGGCAAGGGGGGCCGTCTCTACGGCTCGATCACGAACCAGGATATTGCCGAGGCCATCCAGAAGCAGAACGGCCTCTCTATTGACCGCCGGTCTATTCAGCTTGAGGAGCCACTGCGCGCGGTGGGCACCTATCAGGTGCCGGTGCGCGTCTCGACAGGCAAAGAGCCAAAGCTGACGGTCGTGGTCGAATCTACCGAGCCGGTGGAAGCCGAGGCATAACCTTATCTTCGCAGCAGGCGCCACCCAGCGGCACGACGCGGCGCCCCTGGGTGGCGTCGTCTTCTCCCTTGTCAGACACCACTGCCACACGGTATATTTAACCTTGGTTGACGAACGAACCCCGCAACGAGCAGAGCTACGAAGCGTGGCATACCACCTGCTCACTCTATGATGCTAGAACGACGGTTAGGGAACCTGATGCCAGAAGGCGCCAGAGGGAGAAGCTCAGTGTATGTCTCTGTTTAAGCCCCACGAAGATAAGTTCTACCGCCTCTTTGAGCAGGCGGCAGCCAACGTCTTGCGCGGCGCGGAACTGCTGAATGATTTATTGAACAATTTTACCGATGTCGCCACCAAAGTCAAATTGATTCAGGGGATAGAACACGAGGGTGACGCCCTCACACACGAAATCTTCGAGCAGCTCAACCGTACCTCGTTCACCCCGATTGACCGGGAAGACATTGCCGCCATCGCCCACGCGCTGGATGACGTGCTGGACTTCATCGAGGCCAGCGCGGATGCCTTCCAGCTCTACGATATTGACGAGCCAACCTCGGCGGCTATAGAACTGAGCGGGCTGATCCTGCAAGCGACGCAGCAGGTGCAACTGGCCCTGCAAAGCATGCGCCATCGCAAGCAGGCGATGCAAGTACGCAAGGCGGTGGTCGAGATTAACCGGATCGAAAATCTGGCCGATCAGGTCTATCGCGGCGCGATGAGCAGCCTCTTTCGCCAGGCCGATCCCGTGCGGATGATCAAATGGAAACAGGTCTACGACTATCTCGAAGAGGCCGCCGATCTGTGCGAAGATGTCGGCGATGTACTTCAGGGCGTGCTGCTGAAAAAATCCTAGCTGCCCAATCGCTGCAACCCTATCAGCGGATGCAGAAACACTTTCACCTGGCAGCTTTCTCAGATTTGGACTTCCCACTAAAGAAGGATT
Source organism: Ktedonobacterales bacterium (assembly GCA_046704085.1). GTDB lineage: Bacteria > Chloroflexota > Ktedonobacteria > Ktedonobacterales > DATBGS01 > DATBHW01. The sequence continues at coordinate 14,307 of JBJKSJ010000398.1, forward strand.
GACAAAATAGAACTAAAGTTCTAAAATCTGGCTGAAAGCAGTCTTCACTTTACTCTATCAAGCAATGGGCTAGTTGGGATTTTTAGGCGGCATTTATCTTACTTGACTTCACAATGGCACAAGTTTGCAAATAGACCAGCCTTGGTACATGTAGCCTTTGTGCCAGAGAGACGACCAAAAACGTTCTACTCTAAGGGAGCAATTTCGTTGAGACAGGGGAAAGGTATGAAACGGAGCAACAGACAATTATATACCATTGGCTATGCAGGGCACACACTAGAAACATTTATTCAAGAACTCCAGAACAAACACATCTCTCTGTTGCTTGATATTCGGATGACACCAATTAGCCGTAAAAAAGGGTTTTCAAAGACAGCATTATCTCAAGCCATTGAATCTGCGGGTATAAGCTACCAGCATTTACGCGCGCTAGGCAGCCCTAAAGAGTTACGCCAACAGCTTCACGTCGAAGGCAACTATGAAGATTTTTTTGGCGCCTTTCGGACATATTTGGATAGGCAACAAGACAGTCTTCGGCAAGCCGCAGAGTTCGTTGCATCACAGCCAGTATGCTTGATGTGTGTCGAGCAATGTCCAGATGAATGCCATCGTAGCGTGGTGGCAGAAGCAATCGTTCAGACGCTCGGTAAGAAAATTACGGTTCAGCACCTGCCAGCCCCAAGAATACTGTCTAAAGCGCCTCAAACAAAGGAGGCTGAACGAGTGCCCCTTGCTGTTGAGATGGCGGGTAGAAGAGGCCGATGATAAGCCATACCTTCGGGTGCGCTGCCATTGTCCCCATAAAAAAGTACAATTCATGCTTCGAGCCAGGAAGCTCCTGCTCGTACTTTTCTCGGAACTTGCTCTCCCACTGCTCTCCATAGTTCTGACGCCATTTTCTATAGGATTCCATAACTTCCCAGCTAATGACTGATATTTTGTGGCCCCTACAGCGAGAATCATCGCAGTCAAACTCATACAAGAAATCATAGGGAATCTTCTCTAGCTCCCTGACAATGCGCTGCACATCCTCACGCTGCATCTCATCAAGTAAAGAATGTCTTTGGAGCTTGGCAAGTTCCTCATCAGACCAGTGAGGGTCTTTTTTAGGTTGGATAATCAGTCGCTTGATTTGCTTAGGGCGGATAAGTCCCAACGAGATTTTGGAAGCTTCTTGTTGCCTTTGCAATTCCTCAATTGATGGGCTGGCTAATGGGAGCAGCAGTTCGCGCCGGGCTTGCCAGGCATTTGCCGTGCCGAGCTTTCCAGCCACTTTCAGGGTTTGAATATCAATGTTGTAAGATTCTGGGCGATGGTCCTTGGATTTCCGTATACTTGCTTCAATCCAACCATAGGTAGGGAAACGTTGCTCGTATTCCAGGTAGCGGTAAGGGATAGGATAAAGTCTCACCCATTGCCTGTTTTTGGTCACGCCAGCGACACAAACCGTCTCAATGTATTTTTTGCTGGGGTTTGGATAAGCTTTGACTGTGACAAGGATTTCCTCATGTTTCCAGGGGTTGGAAGCAAGTTCTTCCCAATTTGACGTCGGATTCTCCATAGACTTCCTCCTTACCAATAATGATTCATATTACGACTGCTGTCTAGCCAAACGTGGAAATTATACCTCAACAGCCAATAGTTTGTATAG